>PFHN01000119.1 GCA_002782305.1 Candidatus Moranbacteria bacterium CG_4_8_14_3_um_filter_41_13
GAAGTTTCAGGTGAGATCAGCGAGTACCGAGGGGGGCATTGCTTCTGCTTCTTGGTGTGGCTATGCTGACTGCTTGGGCACGAGCTACTTCGATGCTTCTTCCAACGGCACTACCCTCATAGCAGGACATCCTCTGATGACAGGAGCCGATGATCAATATTTCCAGTACAAGGTCTTTCTCAATTCTGGTGGAGTGATTACTCCTATTCTCACTGGAGTGAGCGTCCAGTATGTGGTGAATGCACAGCCAGAATTTGATACTGCTTTTGATACTAATGGTATTTCCGTATCACAAATATCTAACCCATCTGATCCAGACTGGGGGAAGACGCGTATCATCTACCGTGTTAGAGATGTCGATACCACGACAGGCACCAATACTCCAAACAATATCACCCCTTCTTTCTCTTATGACAACGGAGCAGGTTTCGTCACGATTGGATCAGGGAGTCTCTCCGCCAGTGCTACCACGAACAAATCAGTGAATGAAGTGACCTACACAGAATATGAAGCCATCTGGGATGCCAAGACTGATCTTCCTGGTATTTACAATGCCTCACTTCAGGTCAAAGTGAGCGTGAATGACAACGAAGCTGCCAACAACATTGCGACGGCTACCGATACCACTCTCTTCGATTCCAAAGCACCAACTCTTGGAGCACATCCAATTCTCGTTGATGCCTCTCTTGTTCCAGCCTCAGTCACGCTCTCGGCTACTGATGACTCAGCTATCGAGATGAAAGTCGGACTCGCTCCTGATCTTTCTGATGCTACCTATGAAACCTACAATGCGGGCAAGCTCCTCACACTAGCGACCAATCCTGATACGGTGTATGTACAGTATCGAGATAGTTACAATAATGAAACAAATATCTCTTCTGTCACCTCTACCGAAACCCCATCTCTTATGATCATCCAAGATGTGTCCAATGCCTCAACTTCTGTTTGGCGTCTCTTCATTTCTTGGAAGACGGTCGCTGATCCACCGTATGGTTTCGATCACTACGAACTTTACCGTTCCACGGACAACATCACTTTCTCACCCCTTACTTCCATCGCTTCTCGAGCAACGAACTACTACATCGATGAAACCACTGCCTACAATACGCTTTACTACTACAAGATTAAGATGATTGATACTGTGGGCAATACTTCCTGGTTCTCAGCTATTCTCCAAGGCAAAGCTGATGGTCTCCAAAATTCTGGAGAAGGAGGAGGAGGTACCGATGTCACGCCCCCTATTGTGACCAGCGTTCTTTCTAGCGCCGTTTCAACGACGCAGGCCACTATCACCTGGAATACTGATGAACTCTCGACATCGACTGTCGGGTACTCTGTTAACTCTGGATTATTCACAGATGAAATGGGTATCGCAACGTATGCGGATAACGCAGGAGGAACAGGCATCCATCAGGTAACCCTCACCGGTCTCACTCCTGCGACGACCTATTACTACCAGGTCAAGAGTGCTGATCCCTTAAATAATCTTGCCACGGATAACAATGGAGGAGGGGGGTATACCTTCACAACCAATCCTGGTCCCGCTATCTCAGGCGTCGCTCTCTCCAGTGCTGCTAATACGCAGGCCACCATTCTTTGGAACACTGATATTGATGCCACGACGTTTATCTCTTATTCCACAGATGTATCTGGTGGCGCTCTCGTCGCTCCTATTGAAGTTGGTACGAGTGATATGGTCAAAACTCATTCTCACACTATTATCGGACTCACCACTGGTACGCAGTACTATTTCTCCGTGAAATCAGTAGATGTAGATGGCAACATCGCTACCGACAACAACGGAGGCATTTTCTATACCTTCACTACCACAACAGATACTACTCCTCCTGTCATCTCGACTCTGTCTGCTTCTGTCATCACCTTCGATCGCGTGGCTATCACCTGGCTCACTGATGAACAGAGTACGAGTCAAATCAAATATGCTACTCATTCGGGAGGACCATATACTGCGACGACAGCGACTACCACGTACGGACAAGATCATTTCGTTATCATCTCATCTCTTGTAGCTGACACCACCTACTACTTCAAAGCTTACTCGACCGATCTTTCGGGTAACGAGGTTATTTCTCCAGAGAACTCTTTCAAAACACAGCAGGATCCAACCTTCCAGCACGCACCACTCTCAAACATCACTGGCATCTCTGCTTCTCTCGTCACCGATACCAATGCTGTTATCACGATGACCACCGACCAGCCAGCGATGTGCAGTATTGAGTACGGGACAGCGCCAGGTAATTATACCGCCACTCCAGTGACCGAAGCCCTCGAGAACAAGAAACATTCTATCACCCTTACCTCACTGCTCTACCTCACCACCTACTATTACCAGGCTACCTGCATTGATAATTTGAACACCTCAATAGTTGCGCCCGAAGGAAGTTTCACAACCCTCGCTAAACAAGTAGCTTCAGGCAGTGAAGGAGGAGATATCATTGCGCCAGTCATTTCGAGCGTTAGTGTCTCTGCTGTAACCGGTGAGAATGCGACGGTGACGTGGACAACAGATGAGTTTGCCAATGGGTATGTGAGTTATGGAATTACTGCGGATTATGGTGGTATGGAAGGGGATTATATTGTGAACAAAACTATTACTACTTATGCTACTGATCACACGGTTCTTCTCAAGAACCTTGTTCCGAGCACGAAATACTATTTCGTTGTTCTCTCTTCTGACGCCAGAGGGAATCTCACTACCTCTTCCGAATCCTCTTTCACCACCACCTCCCCATCCACCATCTCCTCTCTTAATATTGTCTCAACGAAAATAGGAGAAGCGACGCTTGCATGGAAAACGAGTACCGCTATGTCTTCCATCGTCGAATACGGTCTCGCCGAAACCTATGGAGACAAACAAGAAAGTACTACCCAGACCAAGGAACACAGTATTACGGTAAACAAATTACAAGGCAATCAACTCTATCATTTCCGTGTCAAAGGCAAAGATCAGAATAATAACCTTTTCTCTTCCTCTGATTATACCTTCTCTCCGCGTTCTCTCCCGACTATCAGCGATATATCAAGTAAAGTCATTTCTGATACTGAAGTAGAAGTGAGTTTCGATACGAATGTTCCAACAGATGCAAACATCAGTTTCATTAATATGAAAGATGCCAAAGATACCGGTACTCAAGGGAAACCAGACCTTGCACTTTCTCACGTTGTCACTCTCAAAAATCTCCAGCCAGGAGCTTCGTATGGAGGAAAAATCATAGCATCAGATGAAGCAGGAAACAAAGTCACGCAAGATGTGAAGAATTTCACCACCAGTCAGGATACGACTCCTCCGCAAATCGATCAGCTCAAAACTGATATGGCTTTGGCTCAAGATGGCAAAGTCCAGGCTATCGTTTCGTGGTATACTGATGAACCAGCCACCACCTCTATCACCTACAAAGAAGGCACTGGAGGAGAAGAACGCACCATCAAAACAGAAGGGGATCTCTCGACCTCACACGTCGTTGTTCTCACCGCTTTCAAGATTGGTTCTGTCTATTTTGTCAAAGCCA
This sequence comes from Candidatus Moranbacteria bacterium CG_4_8_14_3_um_filter_41_13, assembly GCA_002782305.1. Classification (GTDB taxonomy): domain Bacteria; phylum Patescibacteriota; class Minisyncoccia; order Moranbacterales; family UBA1568; genus UBA1568. The sequence continues at coordinate 3,531 of PFHN01000119.1, forward strand.
CATCAATGGATAAATCAGGCAATGAAAGTATCTCCAAAGAACGGATGATTATCACGCCACAACAGACAGAGAATGTTGTGCAGATGATCATCTCAAACTTCAATGATATGTTTGGGTGGGCGAAGAGGTAGGGAAAAAAGAAATATATAATTGGTAAGGAAAGACAGAAGAAGTAATGATAGAGAAGATAAAAAAAGTCGACTCAGTGAGTATGAGTCGACTTTCTCTTTTTGAATTTCTAGCAATAATGCTTTATTTCTTTTTGTACCTCAGGAAACAGTGTTTGTAAAAGAGCGTACTCTTCTTGGTTAAACGGTTGTAATACATAGGTATGAGGAGAAACACACAAATCGTTCTCGATATGTGATTCGTTTGCTTTGCAAGCAAGACAGAGAGGTCTCCCGATGCCGAGGCGAACACGGAAGAAGTCTTGAGTGCCTATTTTTTCAATAATATCAGCGACGCCGTTGTGTCCAGCAGGGCGTGAAGAGAGAGTTGTCTTGTACACGCCACGATCAATATCGAGATCGTCGTGGATAACCACTATGTCGGCTGGAGCCAGTTTGTAAAATTGCATCAGGGCTTGCACAGTCGTACCGGAGTTATTCATAAAAGTCGTTGGTTTTACGAGAAGTACCTTCTCTCCACCAAGCATTCCTGTGCTTATCTCCGCTGACATTTTTTTATCGGAAGTAAATGAGTCGAATCCCAATGATTCCTTGAGAAAATCCATACACAAAAATCCTGCATTGTGGCGCGTTGTCTCATATTCTTTTCCTGGATTACCGAGTCCGATGATGCATTTCATATACTTGATATAAAAAAGTGTTATCTCTTAGAATGTTTCTTTTGAGGAGGGAGTATTTCGAAAGAAGAATCTTCTTCGGGGATGTCAGTTTTTATTGTTTCATCGAGAGAAAATTCTTGTAAGAGGTCTTGACCGATGATCAATGAAAAATCTGTTGTTGTGGTGGGACTGGACGATGGGAGAGGGAGGGTGCCACATTTTTCCAAAGAAAGCTTTTTCAAAAGCTCATCAAGACTGAACGGTTTCCTCATATTTGTTCTATCTTGTATCATACTCTTTTCTTCGATATTTTCTAGTGAAGTGATTGATATCTCCACTTTTTCGAAACCTACTTCTTCCAGAAGATAGGTTTCGATCTTCTGTGCTATCTCCTTATTTT
>PFHN01000105.1 GCA_002782305.1 Candidatus Moranbacteria bacterium CG_4_8_14_3_um_filter_41_13
AGAAAAAAGAAAAAGAGTGGTAACGAAAGGATTGAAAAGAGCACATCTGGATACGCAAACACTTCCGGGAGTGCTCCAAAAATTTTTCCAGATATAATACCAAAATAATAAAAAATTGGTCCGAGAGAGAATTTCGTATTACCAGACTGTGGGCCAAGAAGAGGTACATCTCTTTTTCCTGAAAGCACATCCTCCATAATCTGTGCATCGCGTGCTTGATCAGGATTGAATGTCAGAAAATCACGAAACTCATACGTCCGAAGAAATATTCCCAAAATGAGAATCGCACCTAAAATGAACAAGTACGGTGGTACCCTTCTTATTCCTTCTATTATTCCCCTTGCAAAAGTATGTATCGGCATACGTTATAGTTTCAAAGAAAAAAGAGTAAATCTACCAAAAGACAGATACTGAGCAATATTTTTCTCACTCGCTAAAACCTTCTCTTTGTTTTTCGTATTCTCTACGAGGAATACAGGAAGTGATGGATCGGTTTTCTTATTCTTCTCGATAATTTGTATGCCTGATCGTTTCGTGAAATATTCCATCGATTTCATCGCCTTGAAAATATATTTTTTGTCCCCTGTCAGCACCACTTTTTTCGCACCCCTACTCTCACTCACGATAAACGATGCAGAGTCTTCCACTTCCTTCAGCAGAACATTATCCATTCCTGCGGAAGAATTTGTCAGATACGAATGATATTCCTTAAATGAAGCAAGAACAAAGAATATATTCATACAGACAAGAACAATAGTGATACCAAAAAGAAATATTATATTCGTACGCGGGAATATCTCTTCGAAAAAATCAAACCACAGTCCGAGGAAAACAAACGGAATAAAAAGTGAGATAAGAAAAAAACGCATCGATATTTCATTGGCAAGAGGCACAAGCAGAAAGAAGAGTATGCTCACAAAGAGAATCATAAGTCCGAGAAAAACTCTTCTCTCATACCTTTTCTCTTTTCTCAAGGCACGTATTGCCAAAAGTAAACCACCAAAGAAAAGAATAAAACCGCACAAAAAGGCTTGGATATTGAGACCATGCATCACACTTTTCCGTTCGCAGGTATCAGAACTATCATATCCAGAAAGTATGTAGGTACTACTCTGTGAGAAACATACAATATTTTTTTCAATATTAGCAACAAATCCACTCCCTTTTTTCTCTTTCGTACCAATGCTCTCTATGAAAGCCTTAGTGTTTTCTCCTCCTGTTTGCCATTCACTAATCAGGACAGGTATATTCAGGAAAAGAACAAGCGCGAGTATAAGAAGCGTTTTCTTCCACAGATGTTCTTTCTTCTGGTATATCAAGAAGCCGAAAACACAGAATGCGAGAAGAGGAAAAAGAATGAGTGAAAGCGAGTGAAGTTGTATACCGATGCCGAGTGCAAGACCCGTGACAAAAGTCCACCATTTCCACGCCGTCTCCCTTGCGGTCATCATTTTATACAATCCGAAGAGAAAGAGCAGTGTCCAGAATGGCAGTGAATTGGGATTCCAAGCGAAACGACCATATTTGACAGCATAAAAGGAAACAGCTAGAAGAGCGATAAGCAGGAGCGATTTCTTCATATCAAAATACTGACGAAGAAAGAAAAAAAGAAGCACGATAGTGAGGAGTGAGAAGAAAAGATCAGGATAAGCCATTTTATCAGGAGCATTTCCGAATACTTTCGCAGAAATAATCTGAAAATAATAAAACGCTGGCCCGACCCGAAAGGTTGTTCCTCCAGCTTTCGGTCCGAGAAGCGGAATATCTCCCTCTCCATCAATGAGGCTACTCACAATACCTGCATCACGTGACTGATCTGCATTGAATCGAAGAAAATCATGAAACTCGTAGGTACGAAAAGCAAATCCTACACAAAAAATCAGGAGTAAAATCCAGACATATTTCGGTACTGTTTGTATTTTTCTGAGACGTAATAATTTCATAATCTTTTCATTCAAAGAGATCAGTACTCTAACTGATATACTCTCATCTTCCCGAAGTTTTTGACACTTTTCACAGGTAAACCTCTTATTATTAATTCATTTTCACCTCGATTGATTGCAAGGAAGAAAAGTGGTGATCCAAGAGGTACATCCTCTATCTCAAACGTTCTTATCAATTCATAACCAGTCTTCCTGGCTACGTATGCTCCAGGCAGAAAGATATTCCCAGTATATATCTTTTCGCTCATCACGTATATTTTCCTCGCACTGCCTGTCATTTCCTGCATATATTTCACTATATTCTCCACTTCACCATAGTAAACAGCATGCCCATTGTTTCCTTCATATGAAGAAAGAATGGTAACTTGATCAGCAAGCGCTTGTATATTTCCGATACTAGCGACACCTACCAATAAAAAGAGGACTGCGTATTTCAATTTTCGAGATGAAACAAACCATTCAATAAAAAAACCGACAAAAAAGAACGCAACAAAAAAGACTGGACTAAAATATCGAAATTCTTTGAACTCTGATCCGCCCACAATAGGAATCATAATGACAAAAAAGAGACTAAAGAAGGAAATAAGTAACCCAAGAAAATATTTCTTATTCCTATCTTCTTCTTGAAAGAATTTGTACCAAAAAGATATATACCCAAGAAAAGAGAAAAAGAAAATTCCTAAAAGTCCTATCCACGATACTGTAGATCGGAACCGATTACCAGCCGGACTTTTTTCTAATACTTTCACGAAAGAATAACTACAATCCTTATTACCCAAGGAGAAAAAGATGTAGGCATTATTCTCTAGATGACAGCTCAGTGTGTCTGCTAAAATAGCGCTGGTTGTCTTATGAGAGAGTGTTTTTGAGGTATCGTTCTTTTCAGAAAAATGAAAGAGAATCCGCGTATTCGTAAAACCAGTAGAAAATTCACTGACAACCTGTGGGGCATTGATGCAAAGAGCCAGAAATATAATGACGAATATCTTTTTCCAGATACCACGATTCTTATAAAAAAGAAAGAGTGTCGTTACAATAAATACAGCCGAAAACAGAATGAGTGTGGTGGCATGTAGTTGCACACCTATCCCAAGAGCAATAGCATAACTAACTACCCAGAACCACCGCGTTTTCTCCTTGTTTATCAAAAACTCGTGAGCTGAGAAAAGAAAAAGTAGACTAAAAAATGGAATAAGGTTTGGATTCCAGGCGAAACGAGAATATTTAATAATAAAAAATGAAATAGCATACACTCCCATAAGTGCAAGAGAAATATTTTCTGTAAAATACTTTCTCAAAAAAAAGAAAAAGAGTGGGAGAGAAAGTATACTAAATAGAAGGTCTGGATATGCCATTACCTCCGCTTCTGGTCCAAATATCATTGCTGAAAGAATTTGGAAATAATAATACACCGGACCTATATGAAAGAGCGTTTCTTTGTCTTCTCCCGATGCGCGCATCGTCGGACCGAATACAGGCCACGATTTCTCTCCAGTCAATACCTGTTCCGTAAAAACAGCATCACGCACTTGATCCTTTTCGAAGAGAAGCCAATCATGAAAATGATAGGTGCGAAGAAAAATACCGATACAAAGAATAAGCAAAAAGGACACAAGAAAAAAATTCTTTGAATGAATAAGATTTCTCAATGATATTAACCTCTCTTTAAAAATCATATTTTTTCTATAATAACTTCTTTCTATGTATACCTTTATCTCTCGCTGTTTATCTGGAAAATAGAGAAACGATCGATGCTCTGATACGGATATTGACTTCTCCAGCCAACTCTACAGCTGATTAAATACGCAGGAACACTCTTGTCTGGCACCTCTAGAGTGCTCTTCATTTCTATAGCCTGAATACCATATTTGCCGAGAAGATATTGCATGGGAAAAAATATTACATGTAAATCCTTGTCTCCACGCACATACACCTCCTTGAACCCAGTCGTATTTCCAGCTATATACGAAGCTACTGGTTCGAGCTCTCCTAAAGTCGTAAAATGAGAAGCGCAGGTTTGTTTTTTTAACTGAAGAGATGAAAATTGTCCATAGAGCACTTGATAATGAGAGAAATACAAAGGGAAGAGAAAAATACCAAAAATAAATATTCCCCTTATCATACCCGGAAATCTACGCGTAATACACTGCAAAAGGAAACCAAGAAAAAGGAATGGCACGAAAAAAGTCGAGGTAAAATATCTGAAATCACTCAAATGACTTCTACTCAAAGGAAGCATTACAAAAAAAGCGATGCTGGTATATACGATAACAAGATACAGAAAATACTTTTTCTCTCTTTCCTTTTCATTTCGTACATATCGAAAGAGGAACAGAGAACCAAAAAGAGAGAATATGAGAGTAACAAGTGAAACGACACTCTCGAGAGGATTCTTATTTATACGATACGTTGATATATCAAAAAGATTATACGCGCAACGATTACCTCCATATGATGACAAAAAATAGGCGTACGCCTCCATATGACAATTAAGATCGTTTCTCACCAAAGTACCTAGGCTTCTAGGATTGTTCTTTGATGTAGAGATCAAAAGAGTTTTTGTATTGCTAAAATTTGTCTGGAGCTCACTCACAATCTGAGCAGTATTCAAAAAACAAACAAGCAGAAAAATAAGTGTCCATTCTTTCCATCTCAGACTCTGATTCTTCAGTAAAAACAATACTACACAAAAAGAAGTGATAAAGAAGATGGCCATTGTTATCACGTGGAGTTGTATACCAACGCCAAAAGAGAATCCAAAAACAAGAGCAGGAACCCATCTGTCTTTCTCCGATTTCCCAAGTAATCTGTGTAAAGAGAAAAGAAAAAGTAATACAAAGAAAGGAATAAGATTGGTATTCCAAGCAAAACGGGCATATTGAACAAAATACGCTGAAAACGCAAATAGAGATGTTACTCCTAGTGAAATGCTTCTTGTAAAATAATTACGGAGAAAGAAAAAAAGAAGCGGTATAGTCAGTATGCCAAAAAAAACATCTGGGTAAGCTAGTTTGTCTGGATAATCACCAAATACTTTCGCTGATAGTATCTGAAAATAATAATATATTGGACCTATATGAAAAGCATTTTCTTCGCTATGTGCCCCCTCTCCCGAATAGCTCATAAAGGGTCCTATAAGTGGCCATTTTTCCCCTCCCTGCACTATTCTACTCACAAGAGAAGCATCACGAGATTGATCTTCTCTGATCATCAGCCAATCATGGAAATGATAGGTACGAAGAAAAATACCAAGAAAGAAAATGAGAAGGAAGATACCAATCACTCTTTTTTGCTTCTTCGTTCGCGACGTAAGAAAAGACCAAATATTGTGCATACTCTTATTCTATAGAAGAAATGATAAGTTTTCCGAATTGTTTCTGATCAAGAACAATACGATCCGAAAGTGTGTCCCCCACTCTTTTTTTCATTGAAGAGGCAGGTGCGATGTGGAAGATACTGGATGTATCTTTTTGCACTGAAACGGTGTCATCATATTCTGTCAGCTTGATACCTCTTTTCTGCATCAAGTATTCTAGAGGATCGAAAAAACGTTTCAAGTATACTCTCCCTCCTGTGAGGAGCACTTCCTTCTTCTCCTCATTGAGCGTCATATACCATGCAATAGGCTCAATTTCACCCAAAATACTCTGTTCCGTATCACTCGCTGTATGATCATAATACGGCATAAAGACCTTCCAGACAACACAAAGATTGATGAGTATAGATACTCCAATAATGAACCAGAAAACTATCAATGTATTGCTTCTCATATGTCCAAGAAGAAATTGTAAACAAAGACCAAAGAGAACAAAGGGAACGAAGAAAAGAATAACAAAATATCTCGGTTCCATATGTGAAGCAACCGGTATAAAGAAAAGAAGGGAAATAACTGTGTATACAGTACAAAGCCAAAGAAAATTCTTTCGAGATTCTTCTGTTTCCCTCCTGTAATACCAAAGAAACAAGAAGTATCCAAAAAGAGAAAACAAAATACTCATTCCTACGACGATACCGAAGAGTCCAGGATGAGTGATAATGCCAGGAGTATCAGCATATTTTTTGATATTTTTTTGTAAAAAAAAGATATCACTACATCCCTCCATATTCTCAATCGAAAAGAGCATATTGGCATTCGTCTGGATATGACACGAAAGTACGACACCAATATTTTTTCCTATTTCTGATTTTGCTTTTGTTTGAACAGTAGAACCAGAGAAGAAAGCTTGCATATTACTTCCACCCGTTTGTATCTCGCTCACTATTTGCGGACCATTCACCATAAGAGCGAAAATAAAAATAAGCAAGGCATCCCTCATTACTTTTCTCTTTTTAATGAATTGAAAAATCAGAACAAAAAACACTGTCGTCGGCATAATGAGGAGGAGAAAGGTATGGAGCTGTATACCTATGCCAAGCGATATACCGACAAAGATGGGCCAGCGATACTGCCTCACTCTCTGTTTGTCCATTATACGAAGAAGTGAGAAAAGAAAGAGCAGGGTGAAAAACGGGATACTATTTGGGTTCCATGAAAACCGTGAAATATTCACAAAAAATGCCGAAACTCCCATAAGTATCGAGAGTGCAAGAGAGATACACATCTCGAAATAATTCCTCAGAAAGAAAAAGAGAAAAGGAAGGGCAAGGAGGGAGAAAAACAAATCAACGTACGCAATAGACTCTGGAGTATCACCAAACAAGAACGCAGAAACGATACCAAAATAATAGAAAATAGGCCCAAGATGAAAATGTGTCCCTCCAGCGATAGCACCCAGAAGAGGAAGTGGCATTTCCCCTGCAAGAACGGCACTTATAATACCTGCATCACGCGCCTGATCAGGATTGAATTGTAACCACTCACGGAAATGATACGTGCGAAGGAAAATACTCAGTAATACAAAAAGAAGAAGAATACCAGCAGTCCATTTATGTTTCAATATTTTCTCAAACATTTTATTCTTTCTTATTTATTCAATCGATACCAAACATCTCCCCAGAAAACCCTACTGTATCTCGTAATCTTTTCTGGCTCAAATATTTTTTGTTCCTGCATTCTTTCTACGGTAATTTTTCTTTCTCGAAACTTTTCGAGCGCTTCCCCTTCCGGATACACACGCACAATATTGAGATTGCCAACATCGACAGGTGTATCTCGCTTGGTTGTCAGTAAATAGTCTGGCAACACTTCCTTTACAAAAGAGATATAGTAATAACAACCGCCTTGCATTGTCTGTTCTGTACTTTGAAGCGTACTCTCCCATGATCGTTTCTTCATCAGAAGAGCATATTCGATAGAATGGTCATACGCTTTGATATTTTTTGCCATTTGAAAATAAATATTATTCTCTTTCTCACAAGACCGCTCAATCACTTCTGCTGTCCGCTCAAAATGTCCCCAGGTCAGAAAATAGCTCCGCCCTTTACTATTCCTCTCACCTGTACTCGTCGCCGTTTCTTGTGAATTTCGAAGTTCAGAGAACCAACCAAGAGTCGCGATAACATTACTTCCTGCAATAATGATAATGCCAAGTGAAAAAAGAAAAATGCGATACTTCACAAACCAACCTTTCTTGTCCAGTGCTCTACACATATAACCGAAATAAAGAAATGGTACAACCATAAATGGAAGATAGAATCTCGGACGATCAATTTTGAAGGCAAGAGGTATATACAGAAAAAAATAAACAACGATGAGCAGAAGACTCCATTTGAGGAAGTGTTGTTTTTTCTCATCTGTTTCACTTCGCAGGAGGAATGCATTGGCCAAAAGTCCCAGACCACAAAAAAGTCCTCCGAGAAGAATAATCCACTTACTTGGCTCGACAAGACCTATAAGGATACGTGCAAAATACTTCGCGAACATATGCAAATCTTGATAGATGTTGAGAAGGAGGCCATTTGATGATGATTTACTAGAAATAGCGGAAAGAAATAATCTTGCATTCTCTCCGTGTTTGAAAAATTCACTGATGAATACAGGGAGATAAACGATACCGAGACAAAGAAAAAATATAGAGACTACTCTGAATGTCAGTACCTGTTTTGATTGCTTCACATTCCACACGATGAAAAGTAAAAGCACGATCGGCAGACCAAGAAAAGCACTGAAATGGAGTTGTGAAGCAATAGCCAGAGAAAGACCTGCGACACTCGCCCACAGTAATTGGTGACCTCCTTCTTTCTTCTCATACAAACTAAGAACAGCAAAAGAGAAAATCAACGTGAAAAAAAGCACGGAATTCGGATTCCAAGCGAAACGACCATATTCGATAGCAAGGAATGAAACAGCAAGAAACAACATCAAGAGAAGCGACCAGCCCTGGGAAAAATAGCGTCTCACGAAAAAGAAAAACAACGGGAGTGTTAGTATCGAAAAGAAAAGATCCGGATAAGCGAGTACTACTGTATCCACACTCTGAAATATCTGCGTAGCAATATACTGAAAATCATAAAAGACTGGCCCGAGCCTGAGCATCGTCCCTCCGGCACGTGGACCGAGAAGTGGTAATGATGCTACTCCCGTATCATACACATTGGAAATAAGGATAGCATCACGAAACGCATCTCCCTTAAACTGAAGCCAATCACCAAAATGATAGACACGAAAAAAAATTCCAATACAGAAAATCAAAATAAAAATCCATGTATACTTCGAAACCTTCATCAAAAAATACTTCAAAAATTCTCTCATAAAAACACACGGAAATAACTTATTCACCTCCTCCAACTTCTGGGACATTCGCATCTTTTTTCATACCTAGTACATCGCCCCAGAAGATCCTATCGGTACTTCCGCCACGTCTGCTGAAACGGTAATTATCAAAAATTTGTCTCTTTGGAAAATTGATTTCATATACCATAAGTTGCCCAAATTGTGCCTGATCAAGAATGACGAGGTCGTGACCAAATTTCTTTGTCACTGGGGCAATGCCGTTTTTGGCCGGCGTGACGGCGAAATATTGCGCGCGTGGCTCAGCAGTTATCTTCATTGTCATAAAATTGAAATCCTTCTCATTTTTTGAAGTAAAGAGGAATTTAATTGGTCTTACATGTTCTGGCTTCACGTAGTAGAAAAGTGAGGAGCCTACCTGGTGACGTGCATACATCCAATCAGTAGCACGCTCCAGTTGTCCGAGTGTTACGCCATCCTTGTTTTTCAAGATAAGTGTTCGCGTCGTATCTACCGTATCAATCTGCGCCCTCGTCTGTTCATCAAACCAAACAGCGGTGCCATGTATATTCACAGCCAGGACGGCCAAGGTGATGCCAGTAGTAACGAAGAGGGCTTTCCTACCAAAACGTTCCTCGAGAAATTCATACAGAAATCCAAGAAAGATAAATGGGATAGCAAATACCACAATATAAAACCGTGGACGAAGCTGGAATGCCACAGGAAGAGTGAGAATAGAAAAAACTCCAAACCAAATAATACTGAGTATAAGAAAATCACGAGCAAGACTTTTTTTCTCTTTTCGTAGTCTCAAGAGAGCAAGAAAAAACCCTGATGCCATAGCAAAGACTGTAGCACTGATAGGAATAGCGTTTTTACGCAAATCACTAGTATAACACTCCGAAGTTGTGAGGAGACAATAGTATGTCAGATTTTCTTTGATATCTTTCTTAACCTTCTCTATCAGCGGACGTTTATCAGCCTTCGAACCCAGCGCTTCGAAGAAATTATGTGTATTCTGACCACTCTTCATCACATCACTCATGATGACTGGGGTATAGAATACGAGAAATACCCCCAAAGCGATGGTAAAGAATACAGCAAATTGCTTTAACGATTGTTTCACAAACATTTTCTTCACACTTTCTTTATTCCATACTCGCAAATGAAAGAGTATGAGAAGTGAAGAAATGCCGAGTAAACTGAAAAATCCGAAGAAATGAAGCTGAGAACCCACAGTGAGACCTGTTACAAAAAGAACGAGCCACCATTTTTTATGTCTGGATCGCTCTTCATTCAAAAACCGGAGGAGTCCATAAAAACTCAAAAGAATAAAAAACTGCAGAGCATTTGGATTCCAAGCAAAACGAGAATATTCGATAATCAAGAACGAAAAAGCATACATCGTCGTGATGAACAAAGAAAGCCGTGGCGAAAAATACAAACGAAGGAAAAGAAAAAGAAGTGGGATAGTCAGTAGAGAGAAGAAGAGATCTGGATAGGCGAATACAGACGGATGAGTCGAATCAAATATTGTTCCAGAAAGATACTGAAAATAATAGTATATCGGACCAAGGCGGAGCATACCATGTTCGAGTTTCACCGCTCCCACGCGTGGTCCGAGAAGAGGTAAATATTCTGGGCCATTAATGATGGCATTACTCAGCATAAGAGCATCCCTCGACTGATCCATCTTGAAATAGAGCCATTCATCAAAATGGTAGGTACGTACAAAAATAGCTCCTGTCAATACAACTAGGAGCGCAAGGATAACCCAATTTTTCTTCACAAAATCAATGTATGTATGCATTCCTCGTGTGTCTCAAAAAGCGTTATTCTAACACAGAAATCGTACCATAAAAAGAACTTGCCGTAAAGCATAAATACTGGATTTTTCTTTACAAAAAGCCACTTTTTCCTGTACAATAAGAGCAGAATTTCTCCTTTTATGAAGAAACATACACATTCAATTTATTGATTCTTATTTTTTATGAAAATCTTTTGGAAAAAGCTCGGGGTATTGTTTGTTATTCTCTTCGTTCTCGGAACCAATCTTTTCCTCGGTATCCCACGGCTTTCTACCTTTTCCTCTGTCGATGAACCATATTGGACGTACGGAAGAACGTCCAAGTTCTGGGACAGTATCAAAGCACATAAATGGAAATCGACGAGCGTCAATGATAAACCAGGGATTACTGTAGCTATTCTCTCGGGCATTGGACTGGCCTCATTTGATCCAATGCCATACAAAAGCCTTCGTGGCAATATCAAGACTGACGAACAATTAAGCGATGTCCACGCTATCAATTATGCCTTTCGTCTTCCGATATTTCTTTTTTGTACACTCCTTCTTCCTCTTTTTTATCTTTTTCTGCGTAAACTTTTCGATGAAACGACGGCGCTCATTGCTTTCATATTCATCGGACTTTCACCAATTACATTCGGTATTTCTCTCATTATCAATCCTGATTCACTTCTCTGGATATTTCTCCCACTCTCAGTACTGAGCTATCTCGTGTTCCAAAAAAATGCTGAAAAAAAATATCTCTTCGCAAGCGGTATACTCCTCGGACTCGCTCTCCTTACTAAATATGTCGCTAATATTCTGTATATATTCTTTTTCTTTCTCCCGTTTCTCGAATATATGTTTGCGAAGGAAAAACCGACGCTTACACCCTATTTGAAAAAATCTTTCTTTCAGTATCTCGTCATCGTTGCCCTTTCAATGATTACTTTTTTCATTCTCTACCCTGCTACTTGGGTCAATCCAAATACCTTACTGAAAGGTACATTCCTCTCCAAAGCCTTCGAAACAACGTGGCCGATATTCGCAGGACTCTTTTCTTTCATTGTTATTGATATTTTTCTCTTCAAAAACAAGATTACTTTTACTCTTCTTCATTTTTTCGGAACATACAAAACGATTCTGATGAAATTTCTTGTTGGTCTTTTCCTCCTCATATCACTCTTCGTCATCGTCAATACGTTTACAGATATGAAGGTACTTGATCATATGGCAACACTCGCTTCGCCCAAAGGTGAAGGCAAAGGCTCTGTATTTCTCATCTACGCAGACAGACTGACTGCTGATACTTTTAGCCTTATCTTCGGTATTTCTCCCATCGCTCTTCTTGGTTTATTTTCCGGTCTATTGCTGGTGTTTCGAAGAAAAATGGTAGACACTTACGAAGCAAAAATTGTGTTTTATTTCACCTCATTTATTCTCTTTTACTATCTCGCCTCAACCGTCAATCATGTTGTCGCTACAGTACGCTACCAAATCACACTCTATCCTTTCGCTCTTATCATTTCTGCTATCGGCCTTTCTTATATACTCACGCACGAAAAAATACAGCGGTATATTCCAAAGTATGTAACCTATCTCACCATTTTTCTGCTTTCACTCTGGAGTCTTCTTGCTGTCAGACCGTTTTACTTCGCATATACATCCGCTCTGCTTCCAGAGCAATATTTCATCAATCTGAAAGATATGGGCGATGGCAGTTATGAAGCAGCAGAGTATTTGAATAATCTCCCAAACCCAGAAAAATTGACTGTTTGGTCAGACAAAGGGGCTGTCTGTGCTGTATTCAAAGGACGTTGCATCATCGGATTTACAAATAAACGCATTAAAGGTGTACCATTTGATTATGTTGTCGTTTCCTCAGGAAGAAAATCAAGATCAATGAAAATGTCTGGGAGCGCTCACGATATTATCAATTTCACAAAAGCCTACGAAACAGAGGATACTGTCTACAAAGTAACTATTGACGGTCGTCCCAATAATTACGTCAAGATTGTTGATATGGACAATCTAAGGCCTGAAGGAAAAAAATAATGATCCAAAGAATCCTTCTACAATTCCAAAAAAAGAAATGGAAGTTTATTTTACTCGGCCTCATCTTCGCTTTGGGTATCTTTCTTCGCACCTATCACTTCGGAGACTGGCTTCTTTTTGAAATCGATCAGTCCTATGACACCCGTATTGTTTCTGAAGCGATAGATAATGGTATCAGCAATCTCCCCCTTCTCGGACCAACAGCCGGTGGCGGGAGGGCACTCCGCCTCGGACCAGCGTTTTACTATATGGAATATATGAGCGCGCTTATTTTCGGCAATACGCCAACAGGACACGCAATGCTCATTTTGCTTTGTTCTCTTCTCTCGCTTCCTCTTTTTTTCCTCTTGGTACGACGATATTTTTCACCCACTCTTTCTTTTTTTCTTTTTACTCTTTTCTCTTTTTCATCCTACCTCGTTCTCTATGGACGATTTTCGTGGAGTCCCAATATATTACCATTCCTCGTTACTGCGTTCCTCTATACACTTCTCAAATCAGTCGAAAAAAATACTCCTCATAATGATCGTTGGTTTCTCCTCTTCGTAGCTATCGCGACCGTCGCTTCGCAAATTCACTTCAATGCATTTTTCACCCTTCCCACTATTGCTGTTCTCTTTCTTCTCTATAAAAGACCCCATTTTCATCTGCGCACATGGTTTCTGGCATTTGGTATTATCATGCTCATCTACTCTCCGATGATTCTCTCGGACATATCTACTCACGGAGAAAATATAGGTTTTTTCCTCAGCAAGGTTTCCAAATCAGGTGATCCTTTCAAAAACTTCCTCCGCACATTTACCGTAGACGCCCACTATATGGCATCAGGAACGCTCCTTGTAAATACTGGCATTGACCATATAAGCGGTGGCAGGATCAGAGGCTACGGCTTTCAAAATGATGAAAATCTGATGCCTCGTATTATTGCGCTCGTATTCTTTTTCCTTTCGATGATTGTTTTGTGTTTCAATATACTCAGAGAAAAAGATGTTCATCGGAAAGATTTCTTCGTCCTCATATTCCTCGGTATTACAATTTCATCAGCCTACTTCTATTCTCTTCTTTCAAGTAATTTTCAGATTTTCCCTCGATTTTATCTTCTCGTAGTGCCTCTCTTCATTATTCTTCCTGGCATCCTCCTCGAGAAAATTTCTGTATTACGCTTCGGAAAAATACTGCTCATTGTATTACTCTTCTTTATGATTACTCCCAATGTGATGCGTTTGTATCGTCATTTCTATTCACTCTCGCACCCTTTCGAAACAACTTCCGTAGAACGCGAAGATATATTCCCGAACAACAAACGCCTCACCCTTGCAGAACAAGAAATGATTACAACTTCTATCAAAAACAACACGCCAAACAAGACTCTTCCTGTCTATATCAATACTTTCCACGAATACGAGCCTGTGTTCTGGTATCACTTGAATAAACAAGGCATTGTCTATACCGACACCATTGATGAAAATAACCTGTATGAGCAAGGCTACTATTTCCTCATCAAATATAGAGATGGTGGCACTCGTGGTATTGATCATTTTACCGTAGAAACCACACAGGATTTCGGTGTACTGCGAGTCTATACGCTACGTCCCAAATCAGAATACATACGTGCTATGAGGCAAGATACCAGTAAGTCAAAACTTCTCAAGCAAATAACTCAAATACAAGCACTCAAAACATGGAGAACCTACCTTCTACCCTGAAACGCAATTGATTTCCCTTCAACAAAAACCTCGTGAGGAGTCAAATAGCCAAGTCGTTTTCGTGGCATGGTCAGTCACGAGTTCGCCTACGTGAAGAATTCTACTGGAGGGAAGTTCATCATCGCCCCTGCTGTGTAACAGTAAAAAAGCCCGAGAAATCCGTAATAGGTTTTCTCGGGCTTTTCATTTTCTCAAAAAATCCCCCTCCGATTTTCACTACGATTTTTTCTCGAATTCAGATTATATCATAATTCCACGGCCGTGAGATTATGATTACTTTTTTATAAACAAAAAACTTACTTTCTGCGACTGGCGAGATAATGTGGGAGAGCGATGAATGAGAGAAGCATTTGGATAAAACGAGAAAGGAGGGCGACGGTCACAGCAGTTTCGATACTCACTCCGATCAATCCGAAGAAGGTAATATATGCCCACTCTTTGATACCGATATTATTGATAGAAAGTGGCAGAGATGAAACAATCGCCACGAGGAACATAACGCTCGCAAAAGGGAGAATATGTACCGTGCTCCCGAGAGCATGAAATAGTGTGAAGTTCGACAGCACGAGTCCTACGAAAATAAAAAGGATAGACCACATACTCGTCGTAAACCAAATATGCTTTTTCGTATAAAAAATAATCTCTTCAAGAAAACGACGGAGTTTGAAGAATGGTAAATGCGAAACAAACTGATGAAACCACTGCTTGCAGTATACATACGTAATGAGGAGATCAACAAAAAAGAAAAGAACCAGTACTCCGTAGGTAATAAGAAGTGCTGGATGCCCCTTCGCATAAGGAAGCAGTATCGGACTACAAATAAGTGAAAGAAGCGCAATAGTCCAGAGTCCGATGAAACGATCAAAGATGACGGTAGAAATAGAAGCTGCCTTCGCTTCTGATTTCTTTGCGAGCCAGAGTGCTCGGTACGTATCCCCTCCGATTGTTGAAGGAAGAAAATTGTTAATAAATGAACCGGTAAGATAGGTGAAAAATCCTTCCTTTAGAGAAAAGGAAAGTCCCTTGAAATGAGCAATAGTTTGCCACTTCTTCGCCGAAATTACATTGCCCAAAAGCTGGAAAATGACATAAAGAAAAAGAAGCGGATAAGAAACCTCTTTCAGTTCTGTCAGGACACTCTGCCAATCGACACTATCAATGAGCCACAATATGAGCCCAGCCGTTACGACAATTTTCAGCAAAAATAAAAGTCTTTTTTTCATTATTTTTCTTTTGTATTTTGATACAAATCGAAATATGCCTTAGCGACGTTTCCCCAACTCATTTTCTCAGCGCGAGCTCTACTCGCTTCGCCAAATCGTTTCCGCATATCGGCATCTTCTATCAGTTTTTCCAATTTTTCTGCGAGATCTTCTGGCGATTTTTGTTTCACATAAAATCCATTTTCACCATCCCCCACCAATTCCTCCGTTCCTCCTGTCACTGTCGCGACGATCGGCATTCCCGAGGCGAGTGCTTCGAGCATCGTATTGCTCATTCCTTCGTTGAGTGATGGTAAACAGAAAATATCAGCCATTTCATAATAACGGGCGAGGTCACTATGTTTGACGAGACCGAAGAATTTTACTTGTTTTTCAATACCCAAATCGATAGCCAATTGTTTGAGTGACACTGTCGCATCCCCTTCACCTACAATCCAGAGTTCTATTTTTCTCTCGGCATTTTTTTCCAAAAGAATCTCCATTGCTTCCACTAAATAATTGATGCCCTTACGTGGCGTGAGTCTCGAAACGCAGAGTATTCTCACGTATTCATCGACTTCTCTTGCAGGATTTGGTTTAAACTCATCGATATTGATGCCATTCTGGATAATCGATATGACTTGAGCCTTGTTTGTTTCGAGAGCCAGTGTACGCAGTCCAGAGCTGTTCGATACGACATTCCTTGATTCTCTCCATATTTTCCTCGTCAGTGGACGGAGGAAATTATAGAGAAGAGTAAATCGCTCACTATATCCAGGGACATCAGCACCACGGAGCGATACGATATACGGTATGTGATATTTTTTAGACAGCCTCATTGCCATAAACCCACACGGCACCGTGAAGAAGGCATGTATGACATCAAACATTTCCTTCTTCAGCAGGTCATTAGCAAAAGAGTATCCTTTCCATGCATACGTGAGGAGATCTTTCTCTGATTGGTGATGAATATTTTTCCCATTTTTCCCGATTGGGATAGTATGAACGAAAATACGCTCGTCTACCGTCGTATGATGAATTGCTTCATCGACCGATGACGTCACGAGATGCACTTCCAGATCAGGAATGTGGGCGTACTCTTTCAATAAATACGCAGTGGCATTTCCTGCTCCACCTCCGAGCGGTGGATATTCATAATTAAGAAATAAGATTTTCATAAAAATACTTCGATCATTTTTCTTCTTCATATATTCGTCCATCGATAATTGACTTCACCATCCCCTTCTCTGTTATCATACTCGGAATAATCATTCCCGTCATTTTTTCTTATGTATTTTTTCGATA
>PFHN01000007.1:0-2159 GCA_002782305.1 Candidatus Moranbacteria bacterium CG_4_8_14_3_um_filter_41_13
GAATGGAAGCGTAGTTGAGTCCCGTCCAAGGCGGGCAAGGGTTGAAGTTCATCCGCCCTTGGCGGAGCAATAGTCCTACATAAGGCGGAGGCGTGTGTGAGAGGTTGAAACAGACAGTCTTGAAAACTGTTAAACCCGCAAGGGTTTCGAAGGTTCGAATCCTTCCGCCTCCGCCATGTGCAGGATCAAGAAAAACTATCATACCCGGAAGGGTATCGTGAGTTCGAATCTCACCGCTTCCGCCATTATCTTCATTATTGACGAGAGAGTGGGAGAGTGGTATTTTTATTATGAAGAGAGAAAAATATTTTTAGATGAGATTTTTTCTTTGACACATACAGTTCCTTCCGAAGAAGCAGGCTATCAATCTATTTGAGAGACATCCCAAACCCTTTGATACTGCAGAAATGCAGATTTTTTGTTTTTCTAGCCTTTTCTATACTTATTTATGCTCAATCTTTTTCTTAAAATATTTCGTACGAAGAATGTGGTGCTTTCTTTACAGAAGGAAGATTTTGCGCATCTCGATATGAATGAAGTAGGGGAGAAAATCGCTGAAAATGTGAAGCAATTGTTCGGAGGATCGCTCGCTATTCGTCAGGTGGATGGAGGATCAGATAATGCTTGCGAGCAAGAACTGGTCGCTCTTTCCAATAGTATCTACGATGTAGAGCGCTTTGGTATTCATTTTGTCGCATCGCCAAGGCACGCTGATATGCTTCTGGTGACCGGTCCAGTGACACGTAATATGGCGAAGGCAGTGAAGTCAGCCTATGATGCTACTCCTGATCCGAAAATCGTGGTGGCCTTGGGTGATGATGCTTTGGACGGAGGGATTTTCAAAGATTCTTATGCCATTGTCGGCGGTGTTGATGCGGTGATTCCTGTCAATTATCACATTCCTGGAAATCCACCAACACCCAAGGTTATTCTTTGCTCTCTCCTCTCTCTTTTGGAAACAGAGAAGCATCGATCAATAAAGTCATAATAATATGATAGAGAGTATCGTTTCTCAATCTGGTTTTTTCTTTCTCATAACACTGTTTGTTATGGGGGCTTTTGGTTCACTTTTTTTTCATAGAAATGATACCTGTGCCAATGTATGGAGTAGCTTCTTCGCCATCAGCGGATCTTTTTTTGGTGTGCTCTTTTCTTCGCTCACGCTTCTTGGGGGGCAGGAGCTCTTTTTCACCTTTGGGAAAACACCATTTTTTATTCTTGCTTTTTCCCTGCATATTGATATGCTTTCCAGCTTTTTTATTTTTGTAATTTCATTGATTGGACTGTTTTGTTCGATATATGGTTTCGGATACGTGAAACATTTTTATGGGAAATATAGTATCGGCGCACTTGGCTTTCTGTATAATATTCTGCTGGGGAGTTTACTCCTTGTCGTAACATCATCGAACGCTCTATTTTTCCTCATTGCATGGGAACTAATGTCAATATCATCGTATTTCCTTGTCGTGTATGACCGAAATGATCCAAAAAATGTGAAGGCCGGGTCGCTCTATCTTATTATGACGTATGTCGGCACCGCTTTTATTATCTTAGCATTCCTTTTGGCATATAAATATACCGCTTCGTTTGATTTCGCTGTTTTGAAAGCAAGTGCACATCTCATTCCATCATCTGTGAAAGATTTGATATTTATTTTTGCGATGATAGGTTTTGGAACGAAAGCAGGAATCATCCCGTTTCATATCTGGCTCCCTGCAGCTCACCCTGCAGCCCCTTCACACGTGTCAGCTATTATGTCCGGTGTGATGATTAAGACAGGTATCTATATGATAATCAGACTCTTTCTTGATGTCTTACAGCCAATCCCTCTGTGGTGGGGAGAGGCAGTGCTCATCATTGGTGCGGTTTCATCGCTCTTGGGCGTGCTCTACGCTATGACGGAGCATGATATCAAAAGACTGCTTGCCTATCATAGTATTGAAAACATTGGGATTATTCTTCTTGGTATTGGGAGTGCTATGACGTTTTATACTCTGGGTATGCCGACTCTGGCACTTCTCGGACTGATTGCCGGACTTTTTCATACGCTCAATCATGCTCTTTTCAAATCTCTCCTCTTTCTTGGGGCAGGTTCAGTCATCGATCAGATGCATACAAAGAATATGGAAGAGTACGGCGGTCTCATCAAATATATGCCT
>PFHN01000007.1:2286-4720 GCA_002782305.1 Candidatus Moranbacteria bacterium CG_4_8_14_3_um_filter_41_13
TGCAGTGGATTTTCATCCTTGCTACTGCGTCGCTTGCTTTCACAGGCGGACTGGCACTCACGTGTTTTGTGAAGGCTTTCAGTGCGATATTTCTCGCTCGACCAAGAAGCGTCGAAGTGATGCATACCAAGGAATCATCAATACCAATGCAAATCAGTATGGCAGTGCTTGCCAGTCTGACATTTATCGTAGGTTTCTTCTCAAGTTTTCTCACACATATGTTTGAAAAGATAGGGCAGAGTTTCACAATCTTTCAAACGACATCCTCGTTTGTGTCTGTATCATCTGATCAACATTTGCAATCAGCGTCCGGATTCTCTTTCGTTTCCGCTCCTGGTTTATTTTTACTCTTTGGAATTGTCTTTCTCTGTGTTTTCCTGGGTACACGTTTGCTTATATACCGAAAACAGAAAATAGCTTGCGGAAATACATGGGATTGCGGAACGACACTCTCTCCTCGAATGGAAATTACCGCCACCGGTTTTGCTCGTTCCATTGTGCTTATTTTCAAAAATGTTTTGAAACCAAGTATTCAACAAGACGTCGAGTATCACGATGCCGAGAGTCGTTACATTCCGAAATCAAGAGCTGTCACCATGCGTGTAGAGAATATGTACGATATCTATTTTTATAGACCACTGCAGAAAATGATTGATGGCATTTCACTGAAATCGAAAGTGATTCAAGGCGGTAATGTGAACGTGTATATTTCTTATATTTTCCTTGCCTTGATCGTGGCGTTATTTATTGTACTCTAAGCGTATGACTCTTTTTATGTGGATATTACAAGCCTTATTTATACCAGTGGTTTCGCCACTGTGCATTGGAGTGATCAAGAAAGTGAAGGCTCATTTGCAAAATAGGCAAGGCGCGAGCATTTTTCAGCC
The DNA here is from genome assembly GCA_002782305.1 of Candidatus Moranbacteria bacterium CG_4_8_14_3_um_filter_41_13. Taxonomy (GTDB): domain Bacteria; phylum Patescibacteriota; class Minisyncoccia; order Moranbacterales; family UBA1568; genus UBA1568. The sequence goes on from PFHN01000007.1 coordinate 3,174, forward strand.
GTATCGGGATCTCTGGAAGCTCTTCCATAAGGACGAAGTGATTAGTAAAGACGCATCATGGATTTTTCTTTTTGCGCCATTTATTGTTTTCGCGGTGACGGTGATTATTGGACTTTGTATTCCGCTTTTTTCTTCGTTTGGGCAGAGCTCTTTCTTCGGTGATATGCTCGTTATTATATACACCCTGGCCTTGGCTACTTTCTTTCTTGCTCTCGCTGGTATCGATGTCGGGAGTGCGTTTGGAGGATTTGGTTCGAGTAGAGAAATGACACTTTCTGCGCTTGCGGAAGGGGGTTTTATCTTTTCACTCCTGACACTTTCTCTTATTGCCGGAACGACCAATGTTTTTGGTATCGCTTCCCATGCATCATTCTTAAGTGGACAGTATTTAATTCCTGTTCTCTTGGCGTTCGTTGGATTTTTTATTGTACTTCTGGCTGAAACGGCGAGATTTCCTTTTGACAATCCAGCAACCCACCTCGAACTCACGATGATTCACGAAGCGATGATCCTCGAGTATTCCGGCAAACGATTGGCACTGATGGAATGGGCGTCTTCGAATAAGCTGGTTATCTTCTTCGCATTGGGGGCGAATCTTTTCTTCCCTGTAGGACTCGCTTCTGATATGCACATCGGAGCGCTCTTTCTTGGTATGCTTCTGCTTCTGTGTAAACTTCTTGGTTTCTCTTTGGTGATTGCTCTCATTGAATCTAGTATGGCAAAATTTCGGTTTTTTCGTCTCCCAGATTTGCTTCTTGCATCTTTTATTTTTAACGCCGTTGCTATCGGCCTCATACACTAATTTATGAGTATTCCATTCTTACAATTTCTCGTTGGTGTGCTTTTTCTTACACTGGTGTTCAATCATCTCACAAAGAAGAACTTTTTGTCGGTGGTTGCTTTCAGTGTGCAGTCTTTTGTGGTGACGCTTGTGTTTCTCCATTCCTTTCTTGAGACAGGAAATATATATATCTTTTTTATGGTGGTATTTACGTTCATCGTCAAAGTTATTCTTGCACCGATGTTTTTCGTACGTTTGATCAATAGATATCATCTGCCTTTTTCTGTGAGCACATATCTTAGTATGCCGATTACGCTTATTGTGATTGCTGTTCTTACTTTTATGGCTCATTCACAGAAGTTTGTACCACTGACAAATATTGTTCCTCCGCATCAAATCATTCTCTCGCTTGCCTTGGCTTCTATTTTTGTTTCGCTTTTTCTTATCGTCAACCGCAAGGAAGCCTTGTCACAAATTATTAGTATCCTGTCTCTTGAGAACAGCATCGTTGTGTTTGCAATCTTTGCAGGACTCGAGCAATCACCGAGTTTGCAGATAGGTATTATCTTCAATATTTTTGTGTGGATTATGATTGCGACAGTCTTCGTATCGATGATTTACAAGCATTTCGGATCAGGTGATGTTACCTCAATGAATAACCTCAAAGATTAGTCCTATGTCCATCCTCCTTCTCATCTCCATCCTCCTTGCTTCTGTGATCAGTATGATCATCACAAAGAAACGTTTTGTGATTGAAACACTTTCT
>PFHN01000027.1 GCA_002782305.1 Candidatus Moranbacteria bacterium CG_4_8_14_3_um_filter_41_13
GTTCCATAGTGCCAATGCCACAGGCTGTACACTGGCTACAGACGGTACACTTACTTGTACATCAGATGAACGCTTCAAGAAAAATATTGTGAGCCTTGGTAGTAGTCTCGATCTCTTGAATTCTCTTCGTCCAGTAGAATACAACTGGAAATATCAAGCAGATGGAGAAACAAAAAATTTCGGATTCATTGCCCAAGAAGTAGAAACAGTGTTCCCGAGACTTGTCATGACAGATGCCAATGGTTACAAGGAACTCAATACCATCGGATTGATTCCAGTGATTGTAGAAGCTGTGAAGGAACAGCAATCACAGATTGCTGATGTGACACTGAAAACAGATCAGAACGTTACGACGCTTGCAGGGCTCCAATCTTCCATCGATACACAGCTTTCTGTCGTCGGTACAGAGATTGCTCTTCTCAAGGCAAAGAACATTGGTTATGACGCCTCTTTCATAAATGACCTCGCACATCTGACGACGCTCGACGATACAACAGCCAAGCTTCGTATTGATCTCACTCTCCAGACATCCAAAGTAGCTCTGCTCGAAACACAGGTAGCTTCGTTGATGGATTTCTATGCCAGTTTTGATCTTGGGAAGAGTGTGATGAAAGATGTCGCAGGCAACATTGATCTGACGATCGATAGTCTCGGAAAGCCTGTTACTCTCGGTGGCAAATTGAAAGCCGTGGTACTCGAAACAGGGGAACTCGCAATCACCGTCATTGATCCTCTCGCGCCGACTATCGGTACAGCCGAAGTTTTGCCAGTCGCCATCGATGCGAACGCAGATGGCAATGATGATTATTCGCTCCTCCCGATGACTGACCCAGCTGTAACTTCTCGTGATGGCAAGTCTGTCCAAATAATGACCAAAGCGATGATTCCGATGGTAAACGGATCGCGCATCTTCACGACATGGAAGAACAACCCGAGCGGATTTAGCTGGGTCGAGAAGACCAAAGATGCAAACGATGATTTCGTCGGTTTCCAGATCAAGCTCTCAACTCCTGTCACTACTCCTGCCAAAGTCGACTGGCTCCTCATCGAACAAAAAGGAAACCTTGCACCATAGATTTCGTTTCGTGATGACTTCTTTCTCACGGGGTTGACAAGTACTGAGCTTTTCGATAGTATAGACAGTACGAAAAGCAACCGGCTTTTTTGTTTCTTTATGAGGAACATTTTTACTTAAATAGTCTTAATTTTTCACTCTTGTGGCAACGATCAACCAGCTTATCAAGCACCCACGAACTTCTGCTGTGAAGAAGTCGAAATCACCGGCGATGACCTATTCTATCAATAGTATCAAGAACCGCAATACCCTCCACGACAGTCCTTTCAAACGAGGAGTGTGTATCAAGGTGTCTACAACCACTCCGAAGAAACCAAACTCTGCTCTCCGAAAAATCGCTCGTGTCCGTTTGACGAATGGTATGGAAGTTACTGCCTATATTCCAGGTGAAGGACACAACCTCCAGGAACACTCTATTGTTATGATCCGTGGTGGGCGCGTAAAAGATTTGCCAGGTGTACGTTATCACATCGTGCGCGGTATATTCGATTCAGCTGGCGTCGCTCGCAAACAAAGCCGTTCGAAATACGGTGCGAAGAAAGAAAAGAAGAAAGATTAATTTCATTTCAAAATCTCAATTTGAAGTTTAGAACTAAACTATGCCAAGAAGAAAACGACAATTTACACGCGAATGGAAACCAGATACCTTGTACGGTAATCCTCTGGTGGGTCATTTTGTAGGTATGATAATGTGGAATGGGAAGAAAAGTATTGCCGAAAGAGTGATTTATGATTCTTTTGACATCATTCACGAACGTACGAAGAAGGGTGGTCTCAATACTTTCGAACAAGCTATCAAGAATGTTTCCCCACTCCTCCAACTCAAATCTCGTCGTGTCGGTGGTGCGAACTATCAGGTACCAGTACCAGTATCCGGTGAACGTCGTCAGGTACTTGCTATGCGCTGGATCCGCGATGTCTGTCGCAAGCGTAAAGGAAAATGTATGGCAGAGAAGCTGGCTGATGAACTCCTCGATGCTTCGAACAAACTCGGTGGTGCGATGAAGAAGCGTGAAGAAACCCATCGTATGGCTGAGGCCAACAAGGCTTTCGCTCACTTTGCCTAAGAGAAAGATTCTAGATTTACGATAATGGAAGAACGGGAACGAGAGAGTTTTCTTCTCACAACATCGTAAATCTTTTTTTTACACAATATATAAATACTAACTTTTTTGTTTATGGCCCGCAAAACCCCCATCGATCACTATCGTAATATTGGAATCATTGCCCACATCGACGCTGGAAAAACCACGACGACTGAGCGTATTTTGTTCTATACTGGCATCACCCACAAGATAGGTGAGGTGCACGAAGGGGCTGCGACTATGGACTGGATGGAACAAGAACAAGAGCGCGGTATCACGATCACCTCTGCTGCCACGACGTGTTTTTGGAAAGGACATCATATCAATATTATTGATACTCCTGGTCACGTGGACTTCACGGTAGAAGTAGAACGCTCACTTCGCGTCCTCGACGGTGGTGTCGTGGTGTTCGATGGCAAAGAAGGTGTCGAACCACAATCCGAAACCGTATGGCGTCAAGCAGAGAAATACAACGTACCTCGTATGTGTTTCATTAACAAAATTGACAAAGAGGGAGCGGTATTTGAAGAAGCTCTTGACTCTATTGTGAACCGTCTCACACCACACGCGGTAGCCATACAGTATCCGATGGGACTGCGTGGTGATTTCTACGGACTCATCGATCTGATGACGATGAAGGCTTATACCTTCGAAGGAGAGATGGGGGAGAAAGTGGTAGAAGTAGAAGTGCCAGCAGAATACGGAGATAAAGCAAAAGAATGGCGCGAGAAAATGATAGAAAAGATTTCTGAAACAGATGACGCTTTGACAGAAAAATATTTGAACGGTGAAGAAATTTCTGTGGAAGAATTGAAATCAGCGATGCGAAGAGCAACAATCGCTGTGAAACTGCATCCTGTTCTCGTAGGAACGGCACTTCGTAACAAGGGTGTCCAGCTTATGCTCGATGCTGTTGTAGATTACTTGCCATCACCAGTGGATATTCCTCCTGTTACTTGTATTGATGCGAAGACAGACAAAGAAGTGATCCGCGAAACAAGAGATGATGAGAAGTTTTCAGCTCTCGCTTTCAAAATTGCGACCGACCCATTCGTGGGTCAGCTTACTTTCTTCCGTGTGTATTCCGGAACCGTGAAAGCAGGATCATACGTGCTCAACTCCACGAAGAATGAAAAAGAACGTATCGGACGTATCCTTCGTATGCATGCTAATCATCGTGAAGAAATCGATGAGCTCTCAGCGGGAGATATTGGTGCACTCGTCGGTATGAAAATAACGACGACAGGAAATACACTCTGTGACCCTGAATTTCCAGTAATCCTTGAGTCGATTACTTTCCCAGAACCAGTGATCGACATTTCTATCGAACCAAAAACGAAGGCCGACCAAGAGAAAATGGGTATGGCAATGAAAAAGCTTCTCGAAGAAGATCCGACATTCCGTGTACATACTGATGAAGAAACAGGACAGACTATTATGTCTGGTATGGGAGAACTCCACCTCGATATTCTCGTTGATCGTATGAAGCGTGAATTCAAAGTCGAAGTCAATGTCGGTCGTCCTCAGGTGGCGTATCGTGAGACGATTCGTGACAAGGCCGAGGCCGAAGGAAAATTCATCAGACAGTCAGGTGGTCGCGGACAATATGGTCATTGCTGGCTCCGTGTGGAACCGCAAGCCGAGCCAGGCCTCGGGTATGAGTTTGCCAATGAAGTGAAGGGTGGTGCTATTCCTCAGGAATTCATTAAGCCAATTGATAAAGGTATCCAAGAAGCGATGCTCACGGGTGTTCTCGCTGGTTATCCAATGGTAGATATCAAAGCCACCGTGTATGATGGATCCTACCATGATGTCGACTCATCCGAAGCAGCTTTCCGTATCGCAGGATCGATGGCTTTCAAAGAGGGTTGTCGCAAGGCTCGTCCAGTCCTCCTCGAACCAATTATGAAAGTCGTGGTTATTACTCCAGAACAGTTTATGGGTGATATCGTCGGAGATATTTCTTCCAAGCGTGGTGTAATCAAAGAAATGAATGCCCGTGGTGAAGGAGCTTCAGCGGTAAAAGAACTTCACGCTGAAGTACCACTTTCTTCAATGTTCGGGTATGCGACGCAGATGCGTTCGATGTCACAGGGACGTGCCAATTACTCAATGGAATTTGGTCACTACGCAGAAGTACCAAACAATGTCGCAACAGAAATCATTGGTTCTCGCACTCCATCCGGAGAAGCAAAATAGGACACAGAAAAAGAGAAATGAGGCTTCACCGTGAAGCCTCATTTTTTTGTTTCTTACTGACACTTTGAGAAGAATGATGATTGACAGAAGAAGGTTTAGGGTGTATAATTGGTTACTTATTAAAAAGTATTTTTGCTTTAGAAGAGGGATAAGAAAGAATAAACAGCATCAGTTATGATAGTCTTTTATGAGAGGTTTCATGGTCCTTTGAGGAAGAAGCAAAAGTGTATACCCGAGGTACTGTATAGTTAACAGTCAAGGGTAACACTTTCTAGGTATTTCTCATGAGGAGTAAGTCCATGAAAGGTTAAATGTAATCGTTCAAAATTGTAGTAA
>PFHN01000062.1 GCA_002782305.1 Candidatus Moranbacteria bacterium CG_4_8_14_3_um_filter_41_13
TGCTGTTTTTACGGGCACCTTTTTCTTTGCTTCTGTGATAGTACCATTATCTTTGGAAGCGATGGTAAGGGTGACATGTGTCTCACTTGCTACTTCTTCGAGAGTTTGGATAAAACCAACAATTTGATCTTCATTTCGTAGTATATCCAGTGCAGGCGCTTTCTCTTCAATCATCAGATACTGCTTTTTGAGTTCCGGGAGGCGATTCACTTGTTTCGCTTGATTCTCCTCTTTGGCATAAAATTCTTGGATAGATGTTGCTTGATTAGTAATCATTGTTCGAAGCGGACGAATAACAAAAAAATAAACACCTACAATCATCACGAGAAGTGTGAGAAGAGAAACAAGAGCCGAATGAGTTTTTATAAAAGAGAAATTCATAATGATGTTATTTTTTTCAAACATTCCTCTTTGATATCAAAATCAACTTGGAAATCAATATTATCTTGAGAGAAAAGGTTTGAGATAGGTACATCCACTTTTTCAATACAAGAGGATTCTTTGAGTTTACTATCAAACAAGAGAAGATCTTCACGTTTCTTTGCCTTTCCAGTAAGAAGAACAGTATAATTTTTAGTCATGAGATGATCAACGACCATTCCTTCGGGTATCAGTGTATCAAGGAGGATAAATACCCGTGTAAAAGAAAGATGGTTCATATCTATTTTCGCAATCATCTCAGTGGCAGTATTCATATCACGGAACCTCTGTTGATATTCAAGTAGTGTACTTTGTGATTGCGCCGACTGATTACTCGATTCTCCTTGAACGAGATTACCTGACTGAAAACGAAGGACAAAAAACGTCGTTGCGAGGATACTGGTATACATAATTTCTAGTATCAAAACAAGGAAAACTTGCCACAAGAAAAAACGAAAGCGTTTCCTGCTCTGTATTTTTTTCTTATTTTCTTCTGGGAGGATATTAAGTAAGATTTTCATATTCGTCTAGACCTCTGAGCGCAAGGCCGATAGCGGTTGAATACTGTACTGAATGACTACGATCAATAAGTGGCATTTGTTTACCGAGATGGACATTCACCCATGGATCTCCAAACTCAACAAGCCTACCCAAACGTTTCGAGAGAAACGGAAGCAGTCCCTGTGTATTCGACCCACCACCACAGAGGATTACCGAATCAATACTTTTCGAATACTGTAAATTATTCAAATAAAAATCGATAGTTCTCTCAATCTCTTGGGCGATGTTCTCAAGTACAGGGAGGGCAGCTTTGAGCACTGGGCTCTGAAAAGAAAGCGATCCCAATCCCTGCTTAATCTTTATTTCTTCTGCCTGTTCAAAAGGAATCTGCAGGGACTTCGAAATAGCATCAGTGATCATCTGAGATGAGAGAGGAACACTTGATGTGAAACACGGAGTATTCCCCACTGAAATGAAAAAACTGGAACGACGATCGCCGATATCAATAATCAGTGTTGTCCTCTCTTCATTTTTTTCTGCAAGAAGGCTTCTTGCCTGGGCAATCGACTCTGTTTCGAGTCCGACGACTTCGAGTCCTGCTTTTGTCAGTGTTTCTTCGAACTGATTCACCATACTACGCGCTACGGCTACCACCAAAACATCCATCGTGTCTTTCCCTTGGGTAAAATTTTTATCAAGAATTTGCCAATCATAATACACCTGATCGAGCGTCAAAGGAATATTGGCTTCTATTTCCCATTTTATGGCCTCCTTTACCTCTTTTTCATCCATTTTTGGAATGGTGATGATGCGCAAAAAAGCTTTTGTTTCAGGAAGCGAACAAACGACCTTCCGTGTCTTTATTTTCTTCGGTTTCGTTCTTTCGACAAGGTCTTTGATAGCATCAACAACCACCTGTTGGTTTATAATATCGCCATCGACAACACTTCCTACAGGCAAAGGAACAGAACCGAAGCTTGTAATGGCATCACTTTCTTTGGAACGATTAAACAAAACAGCCTTGATCGAAAGGTCGCTCAAATCAAGTCCAAAGGCACTCGGGAAAACATCAAAAAATTTTTTCTGCAAAATCATTTTTGTATATATTTTTTCTTTTTTCTATTATATCACAACTCTTCACTTTTCCTAGCAAATAATTTGTTCTCTTTCATTCTCTCCATTAATTTTCTTCCCAAAGATCCATCTGATACTGCGTACCTGTTGGAAAATATGGTGGCGGATAATACAGAAGATTATTATCATAATACAAATTACGTGTCGTGTATCCTGTGCCATTGGTGTACGCGAAACCATACCGAAGGTTCGTAGCTAGCGCTCCATATATTGTGATACTACTTTTGACTAAACCACTGTAGAAGGCTCTCCCTACTCTCCCTTGCTGAGCAAGCAGAGCTCCATCGATACGGAGTGTGGTAGCACTATCTCGTGGGATATCAACATTCCTCTGGCCAATAAGACCAATAATATCTGTCCCGGTGTAATTCGTATAGAGAAGATTATTCATCACATACAAAGACGGTAGAGAGCCAGAAATAAGGTCTGCTGCTGCAATCGTGATTCTCTTATTATCAATCTGACCTGAAACCCAAACATTGTCCTCAACAAAAATTACACCATTTTGTACCAGGGGTTGATTCGACTTACTAATGCATTTTCCTCTACTGTGTTTACTTGATTGAATCCAAGGGCACGTAGATGATGTACAACACGTGGCTACATCACAAGGATTTCCATTCGTCCCAGCAGATGATCCACTCGCTCCTGAAACTATCCCAAGATAATTCAATGGCTGATTCGTTCCATGTGTTCCATCAACATAGACACTGTATGTCTTCACTGTACAGACATCAAAAGTGCCGTCCGTCTTGAGCGTTATCTCTCTTCCAACACCACTGTTATCAAAGTATGTACCGCGTCCTGCCTGAGCTTCTGATTTCATTAAACTGAGGTCACCCAATACCCCATTGAAGTCCACTGCAGGTATAGGGAAGGAACGCCCTGCTTCAAAAACATCAGGTCTCAGCGCCACAGCAGAATTTGGAGCTTCAGCCGGACGGAAAGCATTATTGGCACCGCTTGTAGGGGGAATATTTTTATGAGTATGGACACCAAATTCACTGGCTCCAGTATGATCTGGATCATCGAAAGTATTCACTGCACTTGAAACAATGTTATGAGCCAAACCATCAAAACGAATCCCTTTATTCGACATAATCTTCCCAAATACTTCCGTACCATTTCCAAAACGCATAAAATCATTGGCCAGAGCAGCGTTTTCACTCCACGATGGACGACGGAAACGCACAGTGAGTGTTCGTGTATCGGTCGGATTCTTATACGTCGCCCCCACCGAAGTGACCTGCACAATCGTAGAACCCACTTCTGGAGGAATAACAGTAATAGAATATTCTCCGATAGCTGATCCAAAAGGATCATCATACACCCCTGTATAAGCACCACCTACACCATACGGACTCCCACTCGACCAGAATGTCGCAAGTTGCTGAGCCGTTCTCCCTTCTGCTTGATGAGCAAGATACCAACGATAAAAACTGATGCCTGATTCTGCTATTTGAAATGTTTGTTCACGCGTGTGAACCTTGAGAGAATATTTAATCTGCGAACTGATGTACGTCAAAATAGAAGTAAGCAGAATAGTTACCGCAGTCATAATAATCAGTCCGTAAACCAACGCGGAACCTTTTTTTGTTTTGATATTTTTTTTCATAAATACTTCAGATTACGGAGATCAACAAAAGATTCTATATTCACATTATTCGGAGCATTCACAGGATCAATATTTACCATAATGTGCACCTTGATAAGACGGATAGCAGAGACGTCGGCTGGCGTGGCAATAGGATTATTCACCGTATCACCCGGATAATTTTTATTATAGTAGAGAAATACTGGATCACTATTCGTATTCGTAATATATTCTGCAAGCACCTTCACAGTATCATCAGAAGCAGGATATGTGACTGGCGCCGAACCAGTAGGTTTAGTGATACCCACTTTCAATTGATCAGTTCCCAAGTCAAGGAAATAATGCACGCGCTCAGTTATTTCATCGTGATCAATGTCTACATATACCTTCAAATCAAAATCATCCGCAGATTCAATAGGAAAATCCCCATTATCCGCCTGTTTCACACCTCGCAAGTCTTTGATAATCTTATTCACTGTATGAGAAGCATTGGCCGACGCCACACCTTCCTCAAGAATAAATTTATTACTATTCCAACTTTTCATAAAAAGTAATGTAAAACCCTCCATAGCAATAAGCATAATACTGATTGCTACCATCAGTTCCACAAGAGTCATAGCTCGTAAAGATTTTCTCATCATAGACTAGTTTGATTCAAGAGTAATGGTTTTTCGTACAAGAGAAGTTCCAATGGTAATAGTATCTGTTTTATCTGCAAAACCAGGAGCGGTAATATCAATCGTATACGTATCAGGAGTAAGTGCTGGCAATGCAGAAGGGAAATACACAAAACCATTCTCATCGGTTGTCAGTGTGACATCATAACCTAAAATTGTATTCGAAAGTTTGACACTTGCACCGACGATAGGCGCACCATCCGTATTGTTCGTTACTTGTATTTTTGCGGAAGCGATGGAGGTATCAATAAATACCATGGTCGTTTCTTTATTGACTCCTGGGGCAACATTCAAAACCCCCGCAACCGTTTCTGGCGGATCGAACTTGAAGAATTCATATGGAGCGACTGGCGAGTTAGTCAGTGTATATTGTCCATAGCTCTCATTTGCGAAGGTTTTGTTTCCTGACCCATCTGTCTGTGTGTTTTGGAGTGGGAATCCATACGTAAACGTTCCAGGAGGCACACTATTCCCCAATATTCTGCCTCCAACTAATGAAAAATTAACATTCGGAATCGCTGTTCCAAAAGGGTCTTTGGTATGAAGGATGATATCTGAAGCCCGGTCCATCACGATAGTGATTGGATTGAGTGCATCTGCTACAACTGACATATCTTCATCCACAGGATCATATGTCTCAGAAACGGCATATGGAAGAAGTGTCGTCGCGCCATAATATCCAGACTTAGAAACAGAAATAGTATAGTCCTGAGAACCAAGAGGGGTACTTGCTGGAGTTCCTGGAAGCGTCACATTACCTGTCGAATCTGTGGTGGCATTGGTATTGATACTTGTTGAACTTCCTACAATATGTACATTAGCACCCGTTACGCCAGCACCCCCAGCATCCAAGATATTAATAGTGAGTACACCTCCTCCAGCTGATGTTTCGATGCCATTGGGTGAAACCGTAGAAATGAGTCCGACAGTACGAGCGCTACTTCTGTCCCCCCACGATACCGTGAGGCGCACTCTCTTGTAGTCATTTGGAATAGCGTCTGTACCAAGGCCTGCTGTTCCATCAAAAGGATCGTCAATGTATTGAACGAATGTCTCTATATGATATGTTGTCGCTCCTGTTGTCACATCTTCTTCTTGTAGCAAATCTCCTGCAGGGACACCATACACCCAGACTCCGCCATCCATATGTTTAGTACCCAATGTATCATAATCAATACTGCGAATAATCTCCATTTTCTGATTGGCAAAAGCGGTCGCTCCCAAACGATTCTTCGAATCAAGAATCAGTCTCGTACCAATAGTATAGGTTTGAAAGAAAGTTACTGACACAACAGAAAAGATAAAAAGAAGCACCAAAGCTTCAATAAGAGTGAACCCTGAGCGCGTATTTCGCATACCTTTCTTTGAGGTAAGTGTTACAAATGATACGTTATGGAAAGAAAACATTTTTTTATTTTTCAGGGTATTTATTTTCTGATACGTAAGAAAACGATAGAGACAAAATACGAATGCTCTTTATTTGATGTTATCAAGTACGCTGTACATCGGCTGAAGCATCGCCACAGCAAAAAATCCCACACCGCCACCAATCACAAGCATCAAAACCGGTTCGATAATTGATGACATATTTTTCGTAATTTGCGAAACTTCCTCTTCATAAAACTCTGCCAAACGGCGGAGCACAAGTTCTGTCTTCCCTGTCTCTTCACCTACTTCAATAATTTGCGGTACCAATATAGGAAAAATATGAGGATATTTGTTGATCACTTTGCTCAGTTCTGTTCCTTTCTGTACCTCAGCGATGGCTTCTTCGAGGACATCTTTGTAGTACACATTGCCAATGGTCTTCGAAACAATACCAAGCGCTGTCACCACTGGGACACCACTTTTGAGAAGCGAACTATAGATACGTGCGAAGCGAGCACAGTTAACTTTGATGACAATATTACCAACAATCGGTAACCTTAGATAGAGCATACTAAAAAAACGCTTCCCGGCTACCGTCCCAGCAAAAATTTTCACTCCCACAATCACTCCGACACTAAGCGAGATACTCGCAATAGCATGATTGCGTAAAAAATCACTGATAGCCATAATAAACAATGTCGTCGCAGGCAGTTTCACATCCATATCTTTGAAGACACCAGTAATTTTTGGCAAAATATATGTCAGCATCAAAATGGAAATACCTACCATCGCGACGATAATGACCGCAGGATAGATAAGTGCTCCTTTGACTTTACTTGAGAGATCATTCTCCTTCTCAAGCTGAAGTGCAAGAATATCTAGGATCTCCTCTATATTACCGCTGAGCTCCCCAACACTTACCATATTGACAAACAGTTCATCGAAAACACTCGGAAAACGAGAAAGACCTTCTGCTAGGGTTTTTCCACTCTGAACATCATCATACACGCTATTTAACACTGTTTTGAAACGCTTGTTCTGAGTCTGGATACTGAGGTTGTGTATTGCGCGCGAAAGCGTGAGTCCCGAAGAAACCATCACCGCGAGGTTTCGAGTGAACACCATTTTTTCTTTGAGCGGGACAGTAGAAAAACGATCGAAGAATTTTACATTGATCGATTTTTTTTCTTCCACTTCTCTATGAGAGGTAAGAAGCATACCTTGCTCACGCAAAGATTGCGCTAAACTTTTCTCATCTTTAGCTTCCATTTCACCACCAGAACTTTCTCCAGTCGTGATATTTTTTGCTGTATACAGAAACTTCGACATTTTTTTATGTTTGTTTGTAGATAGCACTCTTTACTTTCTTTTTTAGTATATCACAAAAATGATTCTTAGACACTGAGGCGCTCTTTATATTTCTCAAACACTCTCGGACCTTGTGGATGAGGTAAGAAAATAAGCGAGTGATCATCAGCTTTAATGAGACTCCCTTCAATTGAAGTCTTGGGATTACGTCTAATTTTCTCTCCCTGCCATGAAGCAAGCCATACTTCCAGATGAAGCCCATCAAAAATCTTTTCAAGAAAATCTTGCACCTTCTTTCTTTGAGAAATGTCTTTCGCCATCAGCAAATGAGGTATAGCCGTAAGAGAAAAATGAGGACGATACTCTGCAATCCATCTATTCTTCAATTCAAACTTTTGGAACAGGCGTTCGTTATACATCGGTATAAGAAAACGATATTCATGTGCTGAGAAAAGATCCTTCGTACCAATCTCTAAATTATCTTCTGTCACAAAGTAATTCAGACACGCTCTGTCTTGTATTTTCCGTCCGTGTCGCCTCTTCCCTATCAGATGAAGAAACCCTGTAAGGAGAGTGCGTCCGATCCATATTTTCCCAGAACGTAGTACGACGAACATATCCCAATCACTTTCTCTGGTACCATTCTTCATCGCCAAACTCCCCGTAGCAGCGAGCATACGTACATAAGGGAGAAACCTCAGTATCCTCACCAGACGATGCATACGACGCAATTTTCCTACCGATATTTTCTCTGCTTGAATGCGTTTCCTCACAAGAGCTTTTCGTCCTTTCAGAAAATAAAAACCATTGTGTTCTTGGATAATCGTATCCAATTCTCCTGAAGAAAGTATCTTCACAACATCGCCAATACTCTGTACACCGTGCTTTCCTGTTTGTTCTATGTCCTGTAAAATAAGATGCTTCCATATTTCAAAAGACGTCAGTGGCATATCCAAAACATCATAATAGGTCAGGGTCGCTTTTATATTTTTCGCCAGATGGTAGGACATAAAGAAATATTTCAAGTATCACATATCGAAATAACAGAAAGCATGCTCACCTACAAATATTTTGCTGTGAAAGAACGTTTACATTCTTTCAATTTTTCTGGGGTACCCGCGAACACGAGTTCTCCTCCTTGTGCTCCGCCATCTGGTCCGAGCTCCAAAACAAAATCAGCACTTCGAATAACATCAATATTATGTTCAACGACAAGCACGCTATTGCCTTTATCAACGAGCGCTTCGAGGACTTCAAGCAAACGCCTTACATCTTCGAAGTGAAGTCCGATGGTTGGTTCGTCGAGAATATACAGCGTCTTGCCGGTTGATTTGCGTGCGAGTTCTGTCGCAAGCTTGATACGCTGAGCTTCACCTCCAGAAAGATTCGTAGCATTCTGTCCTAAAACGAGATACCCAAGACCCACTTCTTCGAGTACACAGAGTTTTTCTTCAATCATTTTCTGATCAAGGAAAAAATGTCTCGCTTCACTCACCGTCATCTGAAGTACTTCGGCGATATTCATACCACGATACTTGATAGCCAGCGTCTTAGCATTGTATCTCGTACCCTGACACGCCTCACACGGCACATAGACATCGGGCAGAAGATACATTTCAATTTTCTTGAGCCCCCCACCCTGACACGTTTCACAGCGACCACCTTTCATATTGAAACTGAAGTAACTCGCCGAATACTTTTCTCTTTCCGCGTCAGCTGTTTCTGCAAAGAGATCACGAATAAGGGAGAAAATACCCGTGTACGTGGCAGCATTTGATCTCGGTGTTCTTCCGATAGGATCCTGATTGACAGCAATGACTTTATCAATATTCGCTAAACCCTCTATTTTCTTGTGAGCACCCGGCTCTGTCTTCGCACGAAAGAAATGTTTTGCGAGAGCCCGTGAGAGAATATCATGTACGAGACTCGATTTGCCTGAACCAGAAACACCCGAAACAGCGACGAGCATACCTAGAGGAATACTCACATCCACATTTTTCAGATTGTGTTCTGTGGCGCCATAGATAGTAATGGAGTCTTTTCCTAGTTTACGTGCCTTCTTCTTATCAGAAACTCTTTTCTTCCCTGAAAGATATTCGCCTGTGAGCATATTCGAATGAATGAGTTTATCAGGCGTACCGGAGAAGATAATCTCTCCTCCCTTGCTCCCTGCTCCTGGTCCGAGGTCGATAATATAATCAGCTCTCTTCATAATCGCGATGTCATGTTCGACAATCACGAGTGAATTATTGGAGGATTTCAAATCCTCAAGCGCATGAATCAGCCTTTCGGTATCACGACTGTGTAGCCCTACAGAAGGTTCGTCAAGTACATAAATAATACCCGAAAGCCCAGACTTCATTTGCACAGACAGTCTGATACGTTGCGACTCCCCACCCGAAAGCGTATCAGCACCACGCGTGAGTTCGAGATATCCAAGACCAACTTTCTCTACTGCCTTCATTCGCGTTTCCATTTCACGAAAAAGCGGTTCGATAATTTCTCTCTTTTCTGTCTCCTGGAGTTTCTCTTTCAAACTATGAAGCGTTTCAAGAAAGATATCAACACTCTGTATTACAAGATCATTGATAGAATATCCTTCGATACGCACTGCGAGCGACTCTTTCTTCAGGCGTTTACCAAGACACTCGGGACATTTCTGCCTGAGCATATAGGATTCGATATCACTTCGCAGATGATCTGATTTGGTCTCGCGATATTTTTTTTCTAGGAGTGCTATGATGCCAGGGAAATCTTCCTTACTGCCAGTCTGTTCTCCGTAGAGTAATATCTGTATATGTTTCGATGCAATTTTCTTTACTGGCATATCGAGTGAAAATCGATATTTCCTACTCATCTCACGGAGAAAACGCATCGGCCCTTGCGCCGTTTGATAATCTCCGTTCATCTTGCTCCATGGTCTGATTGCTCCCTCTGCAAAAGAAAGATTGGTGTTAGGGATAACGAGTGCTGGATCAAACTCAAGCGTCACCCCGAGGCCCGCGCATTTGACACACGCCCCTTCTGGATTATTGAAAGAAAAACGGCTTGGTGTAAACTCTGTTAAATGAATGAAGCAGGTATCACAACGATATTCTTCATTATACGAATGCTCTTCATCATCGAAACAGATCACGAGCGTCCCACTCCCTACCCGAAAAGCTGTTTGCAAAGAATCCAAAATACGCTCTTTATCAGGACGAGCTTTCTCAAGGATGAGTCTATCAATCACCAAAGATATTTCTGAACTCTCTGTCGCTGAGGCCAGGCTTTGCGCTTCAGCAATGGGCATAATCTGACCACGAAATAACACCTTGATATATCCCCAGGTATTGATAATGGCGAGTGCCTCGCGCTCGGTGTGCGAAGTCAACTCTTTGCTCTTCGCGAGAAAAATCAGTGTCGTATTATTTGGAAAGAGAAGAACCTCATCTAAAATAGCGCTGATACTTGTGCGCACTAACTGCTTATCACAGATAGGACAATGCGGTACGCCTACTTTTGCAAACAAAATACGGAGATAGTCGTACACTTCCGTCATTGTCCCAACCGTCGAACGAGGACTCCGCGAAACACTTTTTTGATCGATAGAAATAGCTGGGGAGAGATTGTGTATCGCATCAACATCTGGTTTATCGAAACCTTCGAGAAAATTACGCGCATAAGAAGAAAGCGACTCGACATAACGACGATTCGCTTCCGCAAAAAGAGTATCAAAAGCCAGTGATGATTTCCCCGATCCAGAAAGTCCAGTTATCACAACAAGCGAGTTACGTGGAATATCAACATCTATGTTCTTCAGATTATTCACCCGAGCACCACGAATCTCTATGACTTGTTTTTTCTCTGGCATAACGTGTCTTTTTTGATAAAAAGTGTATGAAAAAATATATGATTGTTTTCAATGATACACTCTTTTTCGCGTGCTGTAAATACCCGTCTTATAATGCCAAAAACTCTTTTCCTCTCCGTTTGCGATGGAAAGTAATGGCGAAACGATGAGCTTCATCATTAGCGAGAAGAATCTCTTTTTCGAAGCGTTTCAGAAGTGTTTCTTCTCCGACAAGATGATCTGGTTTATGCTGACTATTCTTCACCACACCAATAAGAGGAAGAGAAAGTCCAATCTCTTTCAATACTTCTTCTGCTACTTTGACTTGAGGCCAAGATCCATCGAGAACAATCATCTCTGGCAACTTCCATTCCTTGTGTTTGAAGCGTCTCAAAAGAATCTCTTTCAGTGCTGTCAAATCATTTCCATTGTGTTTCTCTTTCAATATAAACTTCCGATATTCACTCGGGTTACTCCGACTTTGTTCGACTACAGTCATCACACCGACGCTCGCGGTACCCCCGAGGTGTGCAATGTCATAGGCTTCGATACGATGTGTGTGCCGTTCTCTCAAATCATCTTTGATAAGAGCGATGTCTTCGATATGACGCAGTCCGAAGAGCACTTTTTTTATTTCACCAGCATGCTCGAAACGGAGCTCTTTGGCAGACATTTTCATTTCTTTCTCCAACTGTTTCACAATATCGCTTTTGTGTCCCTCGAAAAACAGACGGATATGATTGATAGTCTTTGCATATTCTTCGGGAGTGATATTTCCCGTGCAGACTCCAGGACAGAGTCCGATTTGTGCTGAAAAACAAAGCTTGGCTTTCACTTTCTTCGATTCAGATAATTCCTCAAAGGGGATACACTTATCCCGAAAAGGAAAGAGTCGTCGAATAATTTTCAGAGCTTCTCGTAAAGATCCTCCTGCAGGAAACGGTCCAAAAAGATATTTCACCTTCGTAGTAAATTTCTTCTGTTCGATATCTCGTCCTCGTACCAAAAGTACACGCGAATAGAGTTCTTTAGTGATAGCGACGAAGTAGTAGCTTTTATCATCTTTCGCATCAGTATTGTATGGTGGTTGCTTGGCTTTGATGAGGTTGCTTTCAAGAATGAGCGCTTCGAGAACGGAGTCCGTTTTCTGAAAAGCGATGAACGCAATTCTCTTTAGCATACTCTGTATTTTTGGTCCGCGCGTCTCGAGTAGATCCTGCGTAAAATAGCTTTTCACACGATCATGAAGCGATGTCGCTTTCCCTATATAAAGAAGCTCACTTTTTTCATCCAAGAAGAAATATACCCCAGGCACTTCTGGTAGGTGGTTTTCCTTCTGAAACGCAGAAAGCGTATATATTTTCTCCCATAAAAAGGCCATAATTTTTTCTTCTCTCCTATTCAAACAGGTAATAAGTGAAAAAGCAAGCTTGACTTTTTCTAAAAAATGATGTATAATAAGCAAAACAAAGTTTCTTAAAAAATGAATACCAACCACCGACGAAAGGAGAATAAATGACTGACTATCTAATCAAAGAAATAGGGCAAGAGGTTTTTTGTCTCCTTATGGAGCCCGGAGTTTTTTCTCTTGAAGATTTCAAGAAGGCTTTTGCTGATGTCGCACACAAGCACGACATCTGGCACCACAAGGAAAAGGAGCAGTACAATTATTTTTTTCGACAAGCAATGAAGGAGGTGAAACGCCTCATCAAGAACAAAGGAAATGCGAAAAAAATTCGCGCTCCGGTACTTAATCCGAGTCGGTTGCAATACAACCGAAATCTGGATTTCTGAATTGCGCGCTATGCACAATAGTCCAGCCCGACTCTTGGGGTTCCCTCCTCCCTGTGTAAAAGAGTAAGCTGGATTCTTTAAGGGGATGTTACGAAAGATATGGTGTCATATCACGTAGCGTCCCCTCTTTTTTTATCTCACTCATACTCAGAGTGATTTCTTTATTTCTTCAAGACTTTTTTCAAATACTGTCCCGTGTAGGATCTCGGCATCTGGGCCACTTCTTCTGGTGTTCCTACTGCCACTATTTTTCCTCCGCCTGCTCCCCCTTCTGGTCCGATGTCAATGATATAGTCAGCGGATTTGATAATGTCCATATTGTGTTCAATGAGAATGACGGTATTTCCTTTCACTACGAGACTCTCCAATATTTCAATGAGCTTTCTTACGTCTTCATAATGCAGTCCGATTGTCGGCTCATCGAGCAGATAAATCGTTCGTTCATACATCTTCCGATAGAGTTCTGAAGAAATTTTCACCCGTTGGGCTTCACCACCTGAGAGCGTCGTAGCCGATTGACCGAGTTTGAGATACCCCAGACCGACTTCATTCAAAGTTTTCAGACGATCAGCGATAGCAGGAATATCTGCAAAGAATGAGAATGCTTCTTCGATGGTCATATCAAGTACTTGATAAACGTTTTTGTGTTTGTACAAAATCTCCAGTGTTTCTTTGGTAAAACGTTTCCCATTACAGACATCACACGGCACATAGACCGTTGGAAGAAAATGCATTTCGACAGCGATGAAACCATTCCCCTCACACGTTTCACAACGTCCTCCTGGGCGGTTGAAAGAAAAACGTCCCGCTCTCCAACCACGAACTCTAGCATCTTCGCTTGAAGCAAAAAGATCACGAATATGCGTCCACGCTCCCGTATAAGTTGCCGGATTGGAGCGTGGCGTACGACCGATCGGACTCTGATCGATGAGTACTACCCGAGAAAGATATTCTGACCCAGAAAAAGACGTACAATGAAATACTTCGTTTGATTTGTACCGACGATCAAACCTTGCTTGCAAATTCTTATGAACTATTTCATACAAAAGCGTCGACTTGCCCGATCCAGAAACCCCTGTAATCACATTCATCCGTCCCAGAGGAATATCAACGTTCATATTTTTTATATTGAACAATTCTCCTCCGCGAACTTTGATCATTCCTTTTTCTTTCGTGCGTCTTTTTTCTGGTACACGTATCTTCTCTTCACCACGAAGATAACTGAGCGTCAGTGACTCTGAAACATTTTTTGGTGCTGAAAGAAGATCATTGAGATACCCGGATACCACAATATGACCACCGTGTACCCCTGCTCCCGGACCGATATCCACAAGATAATCAGAGGCGTAAATAGTATCCTCATCGTGTTCAACAATAATAATCGTGTTGCCCAGGTCACGGAGAGCCTTCAGTGTTTCTATGAGTCTATCGTTATCACGCTGATGGAGTCCGATGGTCGGTTCATCAAGCACGTACAGGGCTCCTACGAGCTGTGATCCTAGCTGTGATGCCAGACGGATACGCTGAGCTTCACCACCTGAAAGCGTATTGGCGCGACGAGAAAGTGACAAATAATTCAGACCAACATTGAGAAGAAACTGCAACCGTCCGCCTATCTCTTTCAAAACAACGGCAGCAATTTGTATCTCACGTTCACTGAGTTTCAGTGTATCAAAAAAATGTTTCGCATCGGTAATCATCATCGCTGTCACCTCCACGATATTCTTCCCTCCGATACGAATGAAAAGCGCTTCTTCACGCAGACGTGATCCGTGACAGACTTCACACGGTTCATCGCCGAAGAAGTGTTTCGTCCCAAGTCCATTGCAAGCCTCGCACGCACCATAAGGAGAATTGAAAGAGAACAAGCGTGGTTCTACTTCTGGGTATGAAAAACCATCGTACGGACAAGAGAACTTTGATGACAATACAAAACTTTCTTCCCCGATACGAATACTCACCAATCCTTCACTTTCTTCGAGTGCCCTTTCTACAGCTTCCGAAAGACGTTCACGCGAAGTATCGGGAAATTTCTCAAATTCAAAAAGAGGTAACTCATCAACAATCAAATCAATGTTATGTTTCTTCGTTTTGGAAAGGAGAACTCTCTCACGCAAACTTTTCCGTTCTCCGTCAAGAAAGATTTCGACAAACCCTTTTCCGAGGGCATTGTAGAGAAGCTGATAGTATTCCCCTTTTCTTCCGCGGACGATTGGTGCCGTGATACTGAGAAGCATCTTCTTTTTCTTCGGTGATTTCAGTGCTTCTTTCACTTTGTCTGAAACAATAAGAAGCATTTCCTCACTGGAAAGTTTTTGTATTTCCCTTTCACAAATGAGGCAATGCGGACGACCGAGACGAGCATACAGCACCCGAAGGTAATCATAGATTTCAGTAATGGTAGCCACTGTTGAGCGTGGATTGCGACTGGCTGATTTCTGATCAATAGAGATGGCAGGCGAGAGTCCGACGATTTCATCCACATCAGGTTTCTGCATCGTGTTCAAAAATTGTCTTGCGTAGGCAGAAAGTGATTCCACATAGCGACGTTGTCCCTCAGCGAAAATAGTATCGAAAGCGAGTGACGATTTCCCGGATCCAGAAAGTCCTGTAAATACCACCATTTTGTTGCGTGGCATTTCTACGGTAATGTTCTTCAAATTGTGCGTACGAGCACCCCGAACAATGATCCACTCTGATGGACCAGATACAGGCAATGCCTTTGTCTGCTTGATTTTTTTCTCCATAAAAAGTATCAGTAAAGGGAATGTAGTATAGCAGGGAATGCAAAGGATATCAACATGTCTAAGTTTTTATAGTGTGCAATGTACCTGACGAATTTTATTTTCTTCTAGTTCAATTCATTTGCCATAAGTTCTGCTTGCTTCAATACATTTTCAGTGGCGAGCAGTTGTTCATCTGGCGGATAGCCAAAACGATTGAGAATTCTCTTCACATCACGACGGAGACGTGCGCGAACACTTTCTTTCAAAGTCCAATCGATAGTCGCATTTCCTTTCACACTTCGAAATACTTCAATTGCTATAGTAGCCAGCTGTTTATCTCCCAAAACTTCCTTAGCGTTTTCATTATTTGCCAGCGCATCATAAAACGCCAATTCGTCCTCGCCAAGATTGAGTTCTTGACCACGTTTATCTCCTTCTCGAATATCCTTGGCGAGCTTAATCAATTCATCAATAACCTGCGCTGTCGTCAGAAGATTATTCTGATATTTCTTGATAGCATTCTCAAGCATTTCAGAAAGTTTCTTACTTTGAATAAAATTCTTTCTTGTTCGCATTCTTATCTCATCATTGAGCAATTTCTTCAATAATTCTAGAGCAATATTCTTTCGCTCCATATGTCGAACTTCTTCCAAAAATTCATCTGACAATATAGAAATATCTGGCTTTTTAATACCCGCAGCATCAAATACATCAATAATCCCTTCAGACACAACTGCTCCGTCAACAATCTGTCTGATAGCCGTTTCAATTTCTGCATCTGATTTCCCTGCTCCTGTCGGTTCAAATTTCGTCAATCGAGCTTTTACTGCTTGGAAAAATCCAACCTCATCTTTGATCTCCATTGCTTTCAAATGAGGTACAGACAATGCAAATGCTTGCGACAACAGGGCTACTTGTCGCGTAAACCTATTTTTCCCATCTTCCAATCCAAGTACATGTTCCTGCGCTTCCAAAATCAATGTTAATTTTTGTCTCGTATCAGAAACAAAATATTTCTTGTAATCAAAACCAGTGAACATTTGCTCAACAATTTCAAATTTCTCAAGTAAAGCCGAGACAGCCTCTTCCTGATCCAATGTCGGAGATCCTTTCCCTCCACTTGATGTATAGGTCGCCAGCGCCAACTTCAAATCAGAAGCAATGCCAA
>PFHN01000121.1 GCA_002782305.1 Candidatus Moranbacteria bacterium CG_4_8_14_3_um_filter_41_13
TTGTTTGCAGGAAAAAACATAAAAATACAAAGAGCGTATTTTGGGTATTTTTATCCATATTTTTTTGTTGTCTTGACACTGTTTTGTGCCGTGTGATAGAGTAATTACTTAAGAAGCACCTCCTTCTTAGGGTATAAAATCAAAAAAAGATTGCAAGAGCATTATTTCTTATACTTAACCAACTTTTTTTAAGGGTACACATATGGCAGAAATTAAACCCGATATTGAGACATTTGCAAAGATTAAGGTTGTTGGTGTTGGTGGTTCCGGTGGGAATGGTATTTCACGGATGATCGATGCAAAAATTAAGGGTGTGGAATTTGTGGCTATCAATACCGATGCTCAGGCACTCCACAATTCGAAGGCCCAAGAAAAAATTCACATTGGAAAAAATTTGACGAAAGGATTGGGAGCGGGTATGAATCCAGAAATCGGTCGTCAAGCAGCTGAAGAAAACCGTGATGAAATCCAAGAAGTATTGAAAGGTGCTGATATGGTGTTTGTGACCTGTGGTCTCGGTGGTGGTACGGGTTCTGGCGCTGCACCTATTGTTGCGGAAACGGCCAAAGAGCTCGGAGCACTGACGGTAGGCGTCGTGACCAAGCCATTTGCTTTTGAAGGATCTCAGCGCCGTGCTATTGCTGAAGAAGCGCTCGCAAATCTCAAGGATCGTGTGGATACTCTCATCACGATCCCCAATGATAAGTTGCTTTCTATCATCGATCGTAAAACGACTCTTATCAATGCTTTCCGTATTGTTGACGATGTGCTTCGTCAAGGCGTACAAGGTATTTCTGATCTCATTACGAAGCCGGGTTTGGTTAATGTCGACTTTGCTGATGTGAGAGCAATTATGGAAGATAGTGGGAGCGCTCTTATGGGTATTGGTATCGCTTCTGGCGATAACCGTGCTGTCGAGGCTGCCAAGGCTGCTATTAACAGTCCTCTTCTCGAACTTTCTATTGACGGTGCCAAAGGCGTACTCTTCAATATCTCTGGATCCAGTGATGTGACGATGCTCGAAATCAGTGAAGCGGCCAATATCATCACAGAGAATATCGATCCGAATGCAAAAGTCATTTTTGGTGCTGTGGCTGATGATCAAATCCGTAAAGGAGAAGTCCAGATTACGGTTGTGGCTACTGGTTTTGATACAGCACGTGTGAGTGAACCATCGATCGGACTCATTACCAACCGTTCCTCTTCAGTGAATATTGGAGAAACATCTACTTCTTCTCCTGCTCAGTCTCGCTATACAGCGACGCCGAGCATTTCTACCAGTACGCATACTCGAATAGAAGAAGAGAAAGATGATGAGGAAGATGCTCTCAATTTTTCTTCTCGCAGAGTCGAGCAACCAGTGATGATTATCGAAGAAAAAATTCAACCACGTACTATGAACCCTCGCACCGAATCCAAAGAATTGGTTGAAACAGAAGACTTGGAGATCCCCGCATTTATTCGTCGTAAAATGAAGAAATAATTTTTTTTTCTTCTTTCCGCAGAGAAGATGCTCCTCTTGACGGGAGCATCTTTTCTTTTCTGAAAAGAAAGAGCGGTGTATAATAGAAGAAGATGCAGTATAAATGATGTGTGATGCCGTTCATTTCTTTTTCGCTTATAGAATATTTCTTTATGCTTTGTCCATTTTGTAATCATACTGAAACGAAAGTAGTGGATTCTCGCGATACCCAAGAAGGTCGCGCTATTCGTCGTCGTCGTGAGTGTGAGAAATGTCATGCTCGCTTCAGTACGTACGAAGAGATAGAAATTTTTCATTTACTTATTGTGAAGAAGGATGGACACAAAGAAGAATATGATCGAGAAAAAATTGAAAAGGGGTTGCGCCGTGCTTTTGAGAAGCGTCCTTCAGCGGAAGAAAAAATTGAGAAAATTCTTGGTGAAATAGAATACGCACTGCACGAGAAACATATGAGCGAAATTCAGAGCAAGGAAATAGGGACGCTGGTAATGGAGAAATTGAAAGAAGCTGATCAGGTTGCCTATATTCGGTTTATTAGTGTTTATAAATCTTTTGGAAGCGCAAAGAGTTTTCGCAAGGCGCTTGAGACACTAGAATAAGAATATTTCCTTATTTTCTATTCATATTTTTCACTTCTGAGAAAACCATTGGTAAGAAATAGAAAACTGTATTTTTCCTGAGAAAAAAGGTAGAAAAATCTTTATGACCAAAATTTCTGTGAAAGTGATTCCTCGTGCATCCAAGAACGAAGTGGAGTGTACTTCTGCTCTCACGTATACTGTGAGGCTCACCGCACCACCGGTGGATGACAAGGCAAATGCTCTTCTTATCAAGTTGCTCGCAAAACATTTTGGTATTGCACCGAGTTTACTCCGTGTTGTATCGGGTGAGAAAAGCAAGAAAAAAGTGATAGAAATGCCTTAATATCTTTTGGGAAATGTTCTCATATGCGTAAGGATCAGTTTTTCTTCTTTCTGTGCATCAGTTTTATTTTAGGAGTCTTTGTGGGCTCCTTTTTTCTTGTGCCGTGGTTTGCGATACTTCTTTGCTTCGCACTTTGGATTACTTTGACACTTTCTTTTCCTTCTCGACTGATGTTTGTTTTTTTCATTTTTCTTGGTGTTTTTTTCTTCGGTATTTTTTCCGTGAGAGCATCACTTGATGAGTTTCGTGAAGTGCACCTTCCTCTTGGAACGGTATCCGGCAGTATGAGAGTGGTGAGTGATCCAGAAATGAAAAATTTTTTTGAGGAAGTTATTCTTTCGACCGACGTGTGTACCTCGTCATTTTGTCCAAACAAGAAAATACTCTGGCACGCACCAATAACACTGGATATATCAAGGGGCGCGAGAATAGATTTTTCGTGTCTCCTCTCGTTGCCAAAAAATTTTGATGACGCATTTGATTACCGTATGTTTCTTGCCAAAGAAAACATTGCCTATGTATGTGAGAAAGCGACCGTTTTTACACCGCTCTTGCCAGACCATATTTCGAAACTGTATACACTCCTCTTTACTCCCAAGAAATTTTTCGAACGCGCTTTGGAACGAAGTATTCCGGCACCAGAATCAGGGCTGGCTTTGGGTCTTTTGGTAGGTGGAGATCATCGCTTACCCGAAGCACTTTCTCAGGCTTTCGTAACTACTGGACTCACACATATCGTCGCTATCTCTGGTTATAATATTGCTCTTATCGCACAGGGGTTTATTATCTTCGGTCTTTTTCTTGGGCTGTGGCGGAAGCAAGCGCTCTGGTTTGCTCTCGTATCGATTGTACTGTTTGTTTTTCTTGTGGGAGCGCCAGCCTCGGCGGTGAGAGCGGGTATTATGGGAAGTTGTGTTTTTCTAGGATTGTTTTTTGGGCGCTTGTCTTCGGGAATCCATATACTTACCTTGGCCAGTGCAACGATGCTTCTTTTCAATCCGCTTCTGCTTCGTTTTGATATTGGTTTTCAACTTTCTTTTTTGGCGACACTCTCAATCATTCTTTCGGCTCCATTTATTCGAGTATATTTCCCCAAACCATTCTTCGGAAAAGGTTTACTAGAAATATTTCTCCTCACTCTTTCTGTCGAACTTTTTGTTGGACCTATTATCGCTTATCAGTTCCATATTTTCTCACCTTTTGCTCTGATGATGAATATGCTTGTCCTCCCTTTCGTACCGTATGCTATGATGACATCGTTTGCTACTGCTCTCTCCTTTCTCATCCTTCCTGGACTGCATATTCTGCCAGCTGGGATAGCCTACCTGTTCCTTCGGATGATTACCTTTAGTGTCGAGCAGGTTGGGAAGAGAGAGGGTGCTTCGCAGGTAGTGACGCTTCCTCTCAGTATCTTTGTTTTGTGGTATGTTCTTTTGTGTCTTCTCTTTTTCTTTCTGAGAAAATATATTTTTCGTTCCTATGTCAAAAAGACAGATATACAGTAGTTTCATTTTTCTTATACTTCTCTCAAGTACGATCACGCTGTCTCTTTTTTGGTTTCATCGCTATGAAAGCATAACGACGGTGACCTTTCTCTCTGTCGGAGAAGGGGATGCCATCCTCATTTCTCAGGGATCGAACCAGATACTTATCGATGGAGGACGAAGGAGTAAAGATCTCCTCTCTCATCTGGGTCGCCACATACCGTTCTGGGACCGCACAATAGAAACCGTCATTGCTACTCACCCTGATGCCGATCATATTGGAGGTTTGCCTGATCTCGCACGCACCTATACCGTGAATCAGTTTCTTTTCACTGGTGCCGAGAGTGAAACTGATATTTTTTCGCTTCTGAGAAAAAGTCTTGAAGAAAACCACGTTACCAAAGATCGTATCTTTGAGGGGAGTCTCATCAATCTGCCTCGAGGTGGCACCATGGAAGTCCTTTTCCCTGATACCCCTCTTCCGCCAGAAACCAAAGAATCCAATAAGGGGAGTCTGGTGATACGTTTTACATACGGAGAAACGATGATGCTCTTTACAGGAGATTTACCGAGTGAAGAGATGTTTATACCCAATACAGGTCCGATAGATATTTTGAAAGTGTCTCATCATGGCTCACGTTATTCGACGAGCAG
>PFHN01000095.1 GCA_002782305.1 Candidatus Moranbacteria bacterium CG_4_8_14_3_um_filter_41_13
TTCTCGGACTGTGGATGGAATGGATCGAAGAGAAAATACGATATGGAAAAATGATAACAACGTCTTTGGTGATTGTGCTTGTAGGATGGAATATGTATACCAATCTCACTACAGCACGCACGCTTATGTCACACTCTGCCAATAACGCGGATAATGGGGTACTCCGTGAAATAGAAACACTCGCAGATTTTCTTCTTTCCATAGAAAGACCATCGCGTACTCTCTATATGACAGGCAATGCAAAATATGAGAAGAGATATCATCAGCCACTTGAGTATATAGTAGAGAAGCAAGGGCTCAGACTGGCGGAAATACGGAAAAAGACGCGTATTCCGAGTGGAGCAACTATCGTGTATATTACCGGGAAAGATAAAAAACAATTAACTATTGGAGAGGAAATAGATGATGCTCTCGTGCTCTCCCGACATGACTTCAATGATGTTGTGATCTATATACTGCGTGAATTCTAGGAGGCTATTTTTTTTGTTCTTTGGGAAGAATGTTGATTACTACATTCTCGAATGCCATATTTTCTGCATATTCTCTCTGTCCTTCGCTCTTAGCACCGATAGTGATATTGCTGAATTTGATGTTTTGTATGGGACTGTTTTCTAGGCCTCGAATGATAATAGCCTCATCAGTCCTCCGACATTCGATGTTCTGAAAATGAAGCGTATGAAACGCAGGAAGGAGAGAGGATAGAGGATCGATAGGTGTTCCATACTGCATATCAACCAAAATAGCCTGATTACTTGCTCTGCGTATTTGTATATTTCTCATCCAGATATTTTCTACGACGCCCCCACGACCACGCATCGATTTTATTTGCAGTCCGAAATCCGTGCGATCGATAGAAGTGTCTTCGAAAAGGACATTACGTACACTGCCCGACATTTCACTGCCGATAGCAAAACCGCTATGGCCATTTTTTATAGTGCTATTGCGTACAACTATGTTCTCGGATGGTTTGCCTACGCGGAGTCCATCGGCATCTTTGCCAGATTTGATGACGATAGCATCATCACCAGAATTGACGTATACATTCTCTATGATGACATTTTTTGATGAATCAATGACGATACCATCCGTATTAGGACCATCGCTATCAACCTTGATATTTCGCATCAGAATATTCTCGCTATAGAGTGGATGGATAGACCACATTGGACTATGTATAAACGTCACGCCTTCGAGGAGAATGTTTTTGCTTCGTACAAATTGGATGAATGACGGGCGGAGTGCATCAGATGGTGTGCCAAAGATTCGCTGTTTTACCGGGGCGTTGGTGCGAGTGAAATCATATAATTTGAGAACAGCCGTACCTTGTTTAGTTTTCCAGGGATACCAAGCTTCCCCATTACCATTGATCACTCCTTCTCCTGTGATGGCGATATTTTCTGCATCGAGAGCATAGATGAGAGGGGAATAGTTGTAGAATTCCATTCCTTCGAAGCGAGAGAGAACAACCGGTAAATACTCATCAGGATTGGTACTAAAGAGAATTTCTGCATCTTTTTCTAAAAGCAGATTGATATGACTTTGAAGGACGATGGGTCCGGTGAGCCACGTACCTGCAGGAATAATTACTTTCCCTCCACCATTTTTGGCGCAGTCAGTGATAGCTTTCTTGATGGCTTCGGTGTTGCTCGCTTTACCATCTGAAAGAGCACCATAATCTGTGATACGACAATTCCTATCGGGGAAGGTTTGAGGGTCAAGAACGGGTATATCGAAAGAAATATCTTCTGTAGGTACATTTTTTCTTTCGAGAGGCGCATGACTTTTCTGTGTGAAAAAAAAGAAACTTATCACAATAATCGAAATGAGAAGAATGATCAGGAAAGAGCCATTTTTGAGGGATATTTTCATAAAAATGTCAGTATGTTATAATAATGAAAGAGCGAGGATTATTCCTATGCTCTCTAATATATCATATTGTACCATATTGCCTATGTCTCTTTCATGGAAAAATACACTGATTGTGCTTTTAGCTATTGTCATTCTTGGGACAGGAATCCGTCTCTATAATCTCGATAACAACTCTTTTGTTGCCGATGAATTCCTCGATATCAACTCCTCATACGGATATACGCAGACGGGGGAATGGAAGGCATGGGATTTTAATTTCGGAAAACTTTCAGAGGTGAACAAGAATGTACCGAGAGATGAACGTGCAACTATTTATAAATGGCAAGTCGCACAGGTTTTCCATTTTCTCGCACCTACTGAACGCAATGCCCGTTTGATCAGCGTGCTTTGGGGAGCAATTTCTATAGGAGTGATTTTTTGGTCAACATTTGTTTTCACCAGAAAGAAAGAGATTGGACTCATTGCATCATTTCTTTTCGCGTTTTCAATCAGTGGCATCATATTTGATCGGACACTCCGTATGTATGCAATGTTCCTTCCGATGTATCTTGTAGCAGCAACCTGCACCTTCCTCGCTCTCGAAAAGACGTATCAAGGGAAAAGAATGCTTTTGAAGATGATGTGGGATAAAGGAGGACTCAATCTTCCTTATACTCTTCTCGCGGTTCTCTTTTTTATTCTTTCTCTTCTGACGCATCAGCTTTCAGGCACACTGGTATTCTTCGTCGCTGTCTATCTCTTGGTGCGGGCAATACAGGAATTTCTTTCCGGAAAGGGACTACGAAATAAATATGTATTTTTCTTTTCTCTGGGAGCGATACTTATTTTCGTAGTAGCTCTTTTCTTTTCAGATTTTTTCCGTTCGTATGCTGCAGGTCTCATCTTCTTTGATAATAACTATGGATACGTGAAATATTTTTTCAGGGAATATTATCATCCATTCGTTGGATTATCGCTCGTGGCTTTCGGGTCCTGGTGGCTTGCTACTCGTGAATCTCTGAAGAAAGAATCGCTTTTTCTCACCCTTTCACTCATTGTGCCTCTCGTGATGGCTATATGGCTTTGGAGAAGAAATATGGGTGCTCAGTACATCTCTTTCGTACAATCCTTCCTCATTATCCTCTCATCGATTGGCATCTTCGGATTATGGAGAATCTGGTGTGAGCGATTTGCATATAGCACGAAGCAATCACTTATCGCTCTTGTTTTTCTTATTCTTCTTGTTCCCAATTTTGGTTATTTTTTCCTCGAGAACAATACGTTTCACGAAACATCGACGGGTGATAATCCGAACTATCGAAAAGTATTTACTTATTTTAAGAAGAACCACCTTGAAAGCGATGTCTTGGTAACGCGTAATATGCGTAACTATTATTTCGCTGATGCCAAAGTACCGGTATATGATCTCGGTGATGAAATATCCAAAACAAAACTTTCCCAAACAGAGGTGGAAAAACTAATGGCAGAATACCAGACTGGTTGGATCATCCTTTCTGACAATGATTATGATTATGTCGCGAAAGGTATGAAAGAATATCTAGCAAAGAACTTGACTAAAGTCAGTAACGATCAGGTACGTGGTTCTATTGATGTCTATACATGGGGGAGATAGAGAAAAGATAGGAAAAGAGTGTATAAAAAAACCAGTAGCAGTGTGCTCTGGTTTTTTTTATGATGCTTATGATTTCTTGAGAAGTGTGCGAAAGGGTTTCAGATCTTCACTCGTCAGTTCCCCGAAGAGTTTGAGGAGCATAAAATAACAAAAGAAAAGAATAGTACCAAAAATCATAAAGCTGTAGGATCCGTGTGGTAGATGACGACTGGCAAGAGAAATAATGACAGCAGAGATGTGCGAAAAGAAAATGGTACGGATGGAGATTTTCGTATGAAATGTTTGTTTTGTATAAACAAGAATACTCACCATCAGGAAACAAGAAACGATGGCTGTGGCAAGTGACGCTCCGATGAGGCCGAAGGTAGGGATGAGAAGGAAGTTGAGCACAATCATTCCGAGGAAACCATAGAAAGCGAGCTTCATTGGAATTTTCACGAGCCCGGCACCGTTTAATGCAAACGAAAGCACATAAAAAACAGTGAGGAACCCAACGCCGATAGTGAAAATGCTCATTGGGAGAGTTGCTTCGAGATAGGCTGTACCATAAAAAAGAGTGAGTACTTCTGGGGCATACGCAACGAGGAGAGTGATCATCGGAAAGAGGAGGAGAATAAGTAAACGTAAAGATTTTTTTACCAGCTTTTCGGTCTCTACGGTATCGCGTTCTGCTGTGGTTTTGGAAATAGCAGGAAGGAGAATAATAGTGAGGGCATAGAAGAGATAATACGGTATACGACCGACGGTGATGGCGGCGTTGTAAATACCTGTGAGGTAATCGCTCTGCAGGAGTCCTTTCACGAAATAGAGATCGATCGTCAGTATGAATTCATAAAAAAGTAGAAACAACGTGAGTGGTCCAGCGTACGCTAAAATCGTTTTTCCAGAGAAAGTAACAACTTCGGATTTGGATTGCTTGACGGCTGGAAAATATTTGTGAGTAATGTAGATATCACAGAGAAGCGCAATAAGGAAAACGAAGATTGGTGCAACGATATAGCCAGATACTGCCCCTTCTACACCGAAGAAATAAGCGAAGCTGACGATAAAAAGAATTCGACCGAGTGCCCGCATCGTTTTCAGG
>PFHN01000006.1 GCA_002782305.1 Candidatus Moranbacteria bacterium CG_4_8_14_3_um_filter_41_13
CAGGTACAGCCAACTTTTTTCCTGCCAGTGTATGCCAATCACTACTTCCTCAAAGAAGCAGCGAAAATTGCTTTCCGTATGGGCTTTCCAGAGAAGAATGTGACGGTACTCGATAATGGCAGTGTTTTCGAAATTGATGACCAAGGAGTGACTTCTGTACTCAAGGAAAAAGCTGACACAAGTTACGTCTTTATCGATGGACTCGGTATCGGTGATATCGGACACGTCGTCCTCCGTGATCGTCAAGTGCTCGCCCAAGACGGTATGATTGTTATTACGGCGATCATTGATTCCAAAACGAAAGGCATTGTAGGTAATATTCAAATCACTTCACGAGGTTTTATTCACGTGAAAGAAAATTTTGATCTCGTCAATGAAACCAAACGCAAGGTGGAAAAAGTGGTGAAAGACAATACATCGAAAGATTCTTCTATCGATTTTGACCTTGTACGCAATCAGATTCGTGAAGTAGTGGGGCAATTCCTCTTCACCAAGACTGAACGTCGACCGATGGTGCTCCCAGTAGTCATCGAAGTCTAATGATAACGAGCAGAGCGAAAGAAGTCCTCTTAAGAGGGCTTCTTTTTTGTTCCTTTTGAAAAATGTTTTTTCTGTGGTACAATAGAAAAGCACTCTCTCTTATGTTCAAAAAAATACTTTTTATTCTCGGTATCATTCTTCTCATACTTCTTGGGTGGTTTTTTTATCGTTACCAGTACGGTACGAAAACAAGCACTCCAGATCTTATTGTAGCGGAATCGAAACCAAAAGAGATAACCACCAAGAAAGTGGAAACCAAGCAGGCTCCAAAAGAAGAGTCGGCATCATTTTTTGGTACGGCCAATTTCGAGAGTGAAAGTTTTCGTATCGGAGATATTGCCATCGGAGGGGAGTCACAGTTTCTTCTCAGCGAAGACACTCCTGATCCACTAACTATCACAGGTATTCGTGGTGAGACGTTTACAGAGAAGAATAAGCCAGAAGTGAAACTCATTATCACCTGGAAGACCAACAAGCTGGCTCAGTCAGATATTTCATATGCCAAAGGTACTGCACAAACGAAGAAGGTAGTAAATGAACCAGATTACACAACCAATCATAGTTTGATCCTCCCGGGTCTTGAGCAATCCGCAACGTATATTTATACCATAGTATCACGGGACAGATTTGGTAACGAAGTCACGAGTGATCAGCACGCTATCTATACTGGAGCCAAGACGGTTTCACTCTTTGATCTCATTTCTGGAGCTGTTGGGGACGTCTTCGGTTGGGCAGTGAAGAAATAGACACAAAGCGAGCACTGCGTTATGATAATTCGGTAACTCAAGAAAGATTTTTATGAAACAACGAATTTTTTCAGGCATACAACCATCAGGAAACTTGCACCTCGGAAATTATCTCGGTGCTATCTCGCAGTGGCTCACCTTGCAAGATGAATATGAAGCGTTTTTCTGTGTGGTTGACTTACATGCTATTACGGTACCGCAAGACCCAGCAGAACTTCGAAGGAAAACTCTCGAGATTGCCAAAATCTACCTCGCTTCTGGTATCGATCCGATGAAGTCGACACTGTTCGTGCAATCACACGTGCAGGCACACACGGAGCTTGGCTGGATACTCAATACGATTGCTCGCTTTAGTGATTTGGAGAAAATGACCCAATTCAAAGACAAATCAGCAAAGAGCGAGAAAGAAACAGTAGGTATTGGTCTTTTCGACTATCCCGTACTGATGGCAGGGGATATTCTCCTTTATGATACGAATGTCGTACCAGTAGGCAAAGATCAGATGCAACACGTCGAACTCACTCGTACGCTCGGGAGACGCTTCAATGAACGTTTCGGCGAAACGTTTGTGATTCCCGAAGGCCGAGTATCGAAAGAAGGCCAAGTGATTATGGCGCTCGATGATCCAACAAAGAAAATGTCAAAATCTGCAGAGAGTGAATATAATTATATCGCTCTTTCTGATGATGCCGAAACAGTGCGGAAGAAAATACGCAAAGCAGTGACAGATAGTGGTTCAGAAATTGTGTATGCTGATAATAAGCCAGCATTGAAAAACCTCATCAATATCTACTCACTTCTCTCTCACAAAACGACTGCAGATATCGAGGCAATGTATGTTGGGAGTGGGTATGGTGATTTCAAAACTGATTTAGCGGAAGTAATCGTGAGTTTCCTTACTCCATTCCAAGAACGTTTAAAGAATATTTCTGATGAGGAAGTACTCGCTGTCTTGAAAGCAGGAGCAGAAAAAGCAAAAGGAATTGCAGAAGTAAAAATGAAACAAGTAAGAGAAAGAGTAGGACTCCTTGCGTAAAAAAAAAGATATGGTATTATTTGTATATAGAGTGATAGATTTTTTTTCAAAGATATAATATAATAAAATAAAATATAAATACTATGTATAAATTTCTCTGTAGCGGGTTTTTTGCTCTAGCTGTTGTAATACTTTTTTCTTTCCCAGTGTCTCGGTCTTTTGCACAAGATACGAATGAAACAAGAACGGATGGTGATGTAATAGCAACAGTCAATATATATGACACAAAAATAATTTCTCAGACTGAAAATCAGATAAAGCTTTCGTTTGAGATTTTTAATCGAGAGAATGTACAACCAGATATACACTATGGTGTTTTTTTATTTAATCAAGATTCGGGCACGAAATACCTTGTAGACAGAAAAAACTATGATGAGGTGCTGACGCTTGGACCAGGAGAATCACAGATCAAAGAAATCATCTATGTAGCACCAGCCTTTCTGAAAGGGAATTTTGTATTGAAGGTTAATGCCTTTACGAGCGATAGTCTACCACTTGCATTTGGTGATGCGGGTATGATTACTCTTGATGGTTCAGGACAATATGTTGAGATTTTAACAGAGAGCTGTTTTATTCTTGTCGAAAATGAGGATCCAAAAGTGAAATACGCTCTATCTCAGGGTGTAGACGTTGAACAATCTGAGAATCTCATTGGTCAATGTACAGTGAAAAACAATTATCAGAGTCAGATTACTGTTACGGCTCTGTTTAATAATTATTACCGAACGGCGTCTGGTGAGAAGGTGGATAGCGAAAAGTATTCCCCTCAAACAATCACATTGAACCCCAGAGAGACGAAAGATGTTTCTTTGCTTATTCCAAAAGCTCTGAAACCTCAAGCATATGATGCAGAACTTCGTTTGATATTAGGTGAACAATCTGTCTCGAATACTATAGATTTTCATTATGTATTGCGTGGTGAAAGTGCTACGATTCATAATTTGAGAACAGATAAGAGTTACTATACTGTAGGTGAAGATGCAATTGTTTCTTTCAACTGGGTTGGCTCGGCAGATCTTCACTCTCAGGCTCGTACAAAAAGTATTTCAAGGAGTAAGAATCCTACTATTCGTCTCACCTTACAGGATGGAAACAATATTGCCTGTGCCAAACCGATAGATGCCAAGTCCCCAGAAAACGAAGCAGATCGATTGAGACAAGCGGTATATCATCTCAGTGTTACCAGTGACTGCATAGATCCGCAAGTGGTCTTTCAAATAGTCGGTGACCAGGGTACTATTCTCGCCGAGAAAGAGGTCTCTATCAAGAGTACGGATATTCCAGCGACAATATCTCCTGTTGTGGCAGAGAAAGAGCGATCAAGGAATATCGTAGGGTGGGTAGCGACAGGAATTGTCTTTATTATTGCCTGCGTGCTTATTATTACTATACTGAGAAAACGACGAGGACGAACAATATTTTCTTTTCTTCTTGTCCTGTGTGGGATGTCTATATCAATCCGAGAAGCTTCAGCAGACACGCTTACCACAGTAGTATGTTTTAATGAGGCGATTGGTGGGAGTCTTCAGTGTATTACCGTACATGCTGTAGTACAGATTGACAAACGAACCTATTTCACCAATGAGCCTCTCAAAATGACTGGAACCCTTCAGGATGCTTATTGTTCAAATGGAGTTGTGTTTAATGGGTTTATTAAGAGTAAAAATGTTCCTCGAGAACGGAATTATGTATTCATTGGGCAGAATATGGCATGGGGGACATCTGCATCGAGAATGTCGACCGCACCTGGAACAGCAGGAGTTTATAGAGTGAAATTTAAAGCAAAACACCACTTCTTAGATAATGACACTTCTGATGCTGATTCAACATCAATCAACTATACTGTCAAATTACCCTTCTTCTGCACAGGAACGCGTCCTAGTCATACGACTATGTATCCCGGTGACACTGAGAACCTCACTGCCAACACAAATTACTCATATTCTCTTCCTGATTCAAGCACTAAATGCGAGTTCTTTTGTGAGAATAATAACTATGCATGGAATAAAAGTTTGAAAGAATGTAAACTCAAGCCAACAGTAGATTTGAAGATAAACATATCAGATGGTCCTTTGTACATAACCCAGGGAGATGTGTTGGATATTACATGGAATGCAACTAATGCAACATCATGT
>PFHN01000055.1 GCA_002782305.1 Candidatus Moranbacteria bacterium CG_4_8_14_3_um_filter_41_13
GACGCACCTTCACCTCATTGACAGTATCTTTCAAGCGCGTCAGAAGATACTCTTTCTCACGCCATTCTTTTTCCTTGGCAAAAAATGTTTCTCTCCCCACTCGACTCGCCTCACGAAGCGACTGTAGCATCTTCTCTCCTTCCTCAAGTGAAGTATGGATCACTATCAACCGTTTATTTATTTCTTCTTTCTCTGCTGTGAGTGAATGTATTTTCTCATCACTGATTTTCTTCTCCGCATCAGGAAGAGAAATAATTTTCTTCTCTTTGACACTACCGTCCCCTGCCTTCGAATGTAAATCAAAAAGTTTTTGTTTGATCACCTGTGCAAATTCTCTGATGTCCTGCAAATCTTCCAGTTTCTCGACATTTTGGATACGTTTTATGAGCTCTTCTTGGTGAGCACGTATCTCCTCAAGAGATTTTTGTACATAGAGAAGATCAACAGGAATAACCCGAATTACTTCCTCTGATTTTTGCTTTTCTTTCTCAATATCGATTTTTCCATCGATGACGCTCCGATTCCGAAGTAGAATATTGCTTTCATCACGAAGCAAATTGATGGATTTTGCCACCTCTTCTTCCTTGCTTTGATCTCCCATCATTTCTGAAGCCTGATTCACCTCACGGGCAAGCGTATTGACAGCTACCTCCAAATCAAAAATCTGCTTCTGCACACCATCGCGTTCACTTAACAGTACAGAACGCTCCTCTTTGAAATTGTGCCAGAGAAAACCATACAAGAGGAGTTGTTTTGAGAGCAAACGTTCAGTGATTTCTTTTTCTTGTGACGCTTTTTCTGCTTGACGCCTGAGGTTTTTCAAATGAGGCTCGATCTCGAGAAGCAAGCTATCCACACGTACCAGATTCTCTTTGGTACTTTCGAGCTTACGAAGCGCACGCTCCTTTTCTATTTGGTACTGTTTCACACCAGCGGCATCTTCGAAAATAGAACGCCTCTCCCCTGCGGTGGCATTGAGGACAGCATCAGACATACCTTGCGTGATGACGCAGTAGCTATCTTTCCCAATCCCAGCCTTCGCCAGAAGATCGACAATATCGAGCAAACGTACCTTCGCTCCATTGATGAGGTACTCACTTTCTCCGCTACGATAGATTTTTCGAGTAATCGAAACTTCTGCGAACTCAATTGGAATTTTTTTATCTGAATTATCGAAATAGAGCGATACCGAAGCTGTACCCAGTCGTGTTTTCTTATCCGTTCCTGCAAAGATAACATCTTCTGATTTTTTCCCACGCAGGTTCTTGAGTGATTGTTCCCCGATGGCCCAGCGTATAGCATCTGCTACATTGGACTTCCCAGAACCATTCGGTCCGACGATGGCGGTAATACCACACTTTCCTTCATGAGAAATCTCACAATCGGGCAAAAAATCCAATGCCGTTTTGTTGGCAAAGGATTTGAATCCGCTCATTTCGAGTTTCTTTAGATACATTGATACAATTTCAAATTTTAAATTTCAAATTTTGAAACAAAGACCAAAACATCGAAAAGAGGATGTTTTGAAATTTAGAATTTATAATTTGAAATTACCTCCAGTATACAACATTTCCTCTAAAAAGAAAAAACGCACTTTCGTACGTTTCTCCCTGTAGACTATTTCCAACCCTTGATGATAATACCCTGACGAGCTGCTTCACGCTGAGCTTCCTGTTTGGAGATACCCTCGCCTTCTGCTACGAGCTCTTCACCAAGGAATACACCCGCTATGAAATGCCGATCATGATCAGGTCCCCATTCCTTGAGTACTCTGTACCCTGGAGTAATACCTGTTTTCTCTTGGGCAAGTTCTTGGAAACGACTTTTTGGATCAGTATAAAGACCTTCCGCCAAAACTTCGTTCAGACGTACCGTCACATATTTTTCGATGAACTTTTTCGCTGCATCATATCCTTGGTCCATATAGAGTGCGCCAATCACTGATTCCATAGCATTGGCGACAAGGTAGGTGCGAGCACGTCCTGTATCTTTGGTTTCACCGCGACTCATCAGAAGAAAATCTTGGAGTCCAAGTTCGTGACCAATTTTCCCAAGCATATCCCCGTTCACCAGAGAAGCGCGAAAGCTCGTCAAATCTCCTTCTGGATTTTTGAAATTATCAAAAAGATATTTTGTCACAACAAGTTCGAGTACTGCATCACCAAGAAACTCCAAGCGCTCATTATGTGGGTGTTTGTATGTTTTGTGTTCATTCAGATACGATCTGTGAGTCAGGGCTTCTTCGAAAAGATCAGGATTCACGATATCGATTACGAGTTTTTTCTTCAGTTGTTCGAGGTCTATTCTTTGTTCCATAATAGAGAGGAGTATCTTCATAAAAAAGCACCCGAGGACGCTTTATTTCGATGTTTTTTTCTTCAATAATTGTTTTTCTGTCTTCACTGCTTCTGCTTTTACTTCCTCCTCAAGATTCTTTTTGTGATTTTGAGAAATATCGTCTTTCATCGGCTCTCCCATTTCACGATAGATTGTCCCGAGAACACCATTGACGAAACGTGCACTTGCATCACTACCAAAAGTTTTTGCGAGTTCTATGGATTCGTTGATAGCCACTTTAGGAGGTACTTCGTCGTAATTACCAAACATCAGTTCATAAATACCCAGACGAAGAATCGTGCGATCCATTACGGTGATTTGTTCGATAGGCCATTCGGGAGCACATTTCTCGATGAGTTTGTCGATAGTATCTCGTTCACAGAGAGTACCTTCTACTAGATGTTCGGCAAAAATACTTTCATCGAGTCCGGGAGCAAATTCACCAATATTGCGCTTCAATATCTCACGAGATTTATCATCGTGTTTACCTTGAAAATCCCACTCGAAGAGGGATTGCATTGCGACTGATCTTTGAAGGTGCCTATTTGCCATTTATATTGAATGGAATGCGAAAGGTACGTCAAAAAAGTGTTCCTTAGGCAGTCTTTTTTGTTTTTTCAGCTTTGAGTTTTGGGGTAGTACTAATCATCTCTTTTCCCTTGTAAGTGCCACAAGTTGGGCAGATACGATGAGAAAGAATACGAGCTTTACACTTTGGACACTCCTGTGTATTGACCAATTCGACATCATATTGTTTGCGAGCACGATCACGGCGATGATGGGTATGCCTCTGTTTTGGGTTTGCCATAGCAGTAGAAAATTATTAACTGTTTCACTATAACATCCCTTCTCACTTTTGGCAAGATGTGTCACTCACAAGTGACATAGCAAGGCACCATTATTTCCTTTTCCTCGGTTTGAGTACACTTGCAAAGCGTTTGTTCACATTTTCTGGAAGAGCGAGGAGTACCGGCCGAAAGGACATACGATGAATAGGAGATGGACCAAGGTGACGGAGGGCATCCATATGTACCTTCGTACCATACCCCTTGTGCTGAGCGAATCCATAGCCTGGATATTCTGTATCATAGGCTTCGATCATACGATCACGCGTCACCTTCGCAATGATAGACGCTGCTGCAATCGATTTTACGATACCATCCCCTCCTACTACCGATTCCTGCGAAAAAGAACAATTGGGAATACATTGATTGCCATCAACAAGCAAATGCAAATCCTGATGAGTGATAATTGATGCATGATGCATGATCCGTTCTAAATCCGCAACGGCGGCCTTCATTGCGAGGAATGTTGCCTGAAGAATATTTACTCGATCAATCGTTTCGGCACTCACGATACCGATGCCTACATAGAAATATTCGTGAATGAAATCAAAGAGCTCTTCTCGCTTCTTCTCTGAAAGTTTTTTCGAATCCTTGATTAGTGCAAATGTTTTCTCTAATGCTTCGGGGATAGAAAAGGAAGCATCCTTATAACATACGGCTCCTGCAACCACTGGTCCTGCCAGTGGCCCTCTACCTGCTTCATCAATACCCACGATGAAGAGAGAGGAATCCGTCTTCCCTGCCATCAAACTCAATTCTTTTTCAAACGTTGTTTCAAACATATGCCCCAGTATACCGCATATTCTCGAAACTCTCAAAAATATTATTGATACATGAATATTTAAAAATAAATCAAAAACTCATTTTTCATCATCATTCTCAGAATGAATTCTCTTTGTCTTTGGGGCAATTGAAAGTTTTTTCAGCATGGTTCTCAATTCTTATTGAGATGAAAAAAGTTTCATTAGTACTATTCCTGCTGGAGAATAGCACGTGCCACCAGAGATAAAGAGGGTTAATTCTGAGAAGAGACAATGGCTATTCTTTTTTATGAGGCTGAGAATCATTCTGTTTCACTTTTTTCCTAAGAGATGGTATACTTTTCTTACAATAATTTCTCTGCAAAACCCATGGAGCTCCTCCGGGCTATGAGAGAATTCTATGCTTATGACAATATATTCCATTCTATTCAATATTTCGCCTTTTATTACGATTGGCGTTTTTATTTTTTAAATTTACAATTTCAAAATTAAATCATTGTTTAAAAATTGGAAATTAATAATTAGACATTAAATTGCT
>PFHN01000050.1:0-2619 GCA_002782305.1 Candidatus Moranbacteria bacterium CG_4_8_14_3_um_filter_41_13
TAAGTCTAAAAATAAAGTGCGGAAGGGTAATGCGTATAAAGTGCGGAGGCTTCACATTAAACAAAGATGGCTATTTATGGTATAAGTATAGTGTGAAGAAGGATGCTGTTTCTCCCAACGGCAAATGTCTTCATGTTATTGTACTAGGATATCCTAATACAGTAGCGGACTCAAAGTTCTCCTCCCAGGGATACTACGAGCCCTTGGGTATTCTGATCATGGCGATCTGAGTACCCTCTTTTAACTTAAAGAGGTATATAGATGGCAAGATTGACAACAAAGGATCTTCCTCTGGGTGAGTTGTACACTAAACCTAAGATAACACCATCGGTAGAGATTGCTATATTGGCGAAGGAAGACTTTTCTGATATATCTAAAACCTACTGTGAGAGAGTATGTATTCTCCCATGTAAGAATCCGACAAGGGTTTCCCTTTTGAATAAGCCGGTTGATATTCTTATAGTTCAGGATCATCCTGAACCCAGAGGTAAGTATGACTATAGAGATGATCAAAGAGACTTAATTAACAGGGGTATCATTCAGACCTTGGCTGAGAAGGCGGGGTTTGGACGGCTAAGTTATCAGGTAACGAATTTACTTAAGTGTCCCAATGACTTAAAGAACTTCCCTAAAGGGAAGTCTCCTGCACAGAGAACTATGATGAAGTGTAGGCCATATCTTTTAGGTGAAATTGAAAGGGTTAAACCTAAGGTGATTATAAGTTTAACTACTACCGTAACTAAGTCACTAGGTCTACTCAAGCACTCTAATACTGGTAACCGTGGTGAAATAACTAGTGCATTAGGTAGTCAAGTAGTGATTACTCTACACCCTAAATGTCTAACGATGATTCGTCAGAATGCATCAGGGGCCATGTGGAGCTATGATTACTTCGAGGTAATTCGTAGAGACTTCGAGAAGGCAGCTAGGCTAGCACGTGGTGATTTGAAGTTACTAACATTGGAAGAGGGTGTACAAGCACAGGTCCCTAATATATCAATATGTCAAAGTATTGAAGATGTTCGTGAGGCAGTTGCAAAGCTATCTAGCTTCAGCGGTACAGGATCAATAACCTCCATTGATACGGAGACGAATACCCTAGACCCTATGGCGATAGATGCCAAGTTATTGACTATTCAATTTGGTTGGAGAGATGGGAATAACGTAGACTATAAAGGTGAGCCTGTATATAAGGCAGCGGTAATCCCTTTATGGCATAGAGGTAACACTTTCTACGATCCAGATGAGGCGTGGGCTCTATTAGTGCCCGTTCTTTTAGATCCGTTAATGTATAAGGTAGGTCACAATATCAAGTTTGATATTTTAATGATTTTCCATACTACTGGTATAAGGTTACAGGGTGTGAAATTTGATACCCTGCTTCTTTTACATGATCTAGATAGCGGTGCCCAAGGGACATTCTCCCTTAAAACTGCAATTTGGGATTTCGCCCCCGAACTAAGTATAGGCGGATATGAGAATCTATTGCCAAAGTTGACCAAAGGTAGAAGTGCTACTACTGGAACAACTGAGGGTGAGGATGGAAACGAAGAAGGAGAAAGTGGAGATGGCAGTGATTCGAACGAGGGAAGCGAAAGCTGAAACCAAACCGGTCTATAGGACGTATGAAGACTTTGACTATAACAAGTTGAATCTTTATGCAGGACTAGACTGTATAGCAACTAGTAGAGTACTATCTAAAGTGTTTCCAAGGTTAGTTGACAGGCCTGAATTTATTGAGAGCATAAGTGGGGATACCTTCAATAGGGTTAATCTACCTGCACTCATTGATGTTAACGAAGATGTAACGTTGAAAGCTCTGGATTACATTTTAGATTTAGAAATTAATGGGATGAGGTATGACTGTGAAGAGAATCGCCGTATTCATACTCGTATGACTGAGGAAATTGGCCAGCTTGAAGATAGTGTATTCAAGATGATTGGCAAGGAGATTAAATATACTTCTGGAGTAGAGATGCAGAAGTTCCTATATGGTGAAAGAGGCTTTACAGCACCACATATGACTACCTCTGGAGAGCCTAGTACTGATGGAGATGCATTACTAATTCTGGCCGGGATTGATCCTAAGGAGCCCGGTAATTATGTACCTATTAAAGAGGAGTATCAGTATCTGGCTAGCCTTGCGAAGTTAAAGGATATAGGTAGTAGCCACAACATGTTCATTAAGAATTATATTGATGACTTCGTAGACCGAGATGGCCGTATACGGGCTAAATACAACCTATATGGTACATCCAGCTTTCGTCTGACTGGAGACTCCCCTAATTTCACGCAGCTACCTAGGCCAAAACACGGATATAACATACGTGACTGCTATACGGCTGATGTGGGTGAAGTATTTCTAGCTTTTGACTTTTCCTCGGCAGAAATGAAAATATTGGCATGCCTATCTGGAGATGAGGCAATGAAGGATGCCTGTGTTAAGGGGTTTGACTTCCACACCTTTACAGCATCTACTATGCTGGGGGTGCCATACGATGATTTTAAGGCTATATTAAAGGATAAGAATAATAAGGATAACTTTAGATATAAACAGCTTAGGCAGGGTGCTAAGGCAGTCGGGTTCGGCATTGTCTACGGTTCTAGTGTAA
This sequence comes from Candidatus Moranbacteria bacterium CG_4_8_14_3_um_filter_41_13, assembly GCA_002782305.1. Lineage (GTDB taxonomy): Bacteria > Patescibacteriota > Minisyncoccia > Moranbacterales > UBA1568 > UBA1568. The sequence continues at coordinate 2,613 of PFHN01000050.1, forward strand.
GGGGTAT
>PFHN01000050.1:2769-3523 GCA_002782305.1 Candidatus Moranbacteria bacterium CG_4_8_14_3_um_filter_41_13
GCAGGAGTACGGTACTTTGCCATGCTTTAAAAAAACAGCAGCCTATAATGCGGCACTTAGAAATTCTCAAAACTGTGCAATTCAGAGTCCTACCTCCACATTAGGATTAGTTACATTTGCAGAATTAAACATTAAAGGTATGAAGCCGTTAATGGGGAAGGCCCTGTCAACAGTCTATGACTCTTGTGAGTGGACAGTCCCGTTGGCAAGAGCTGCTGAAGCGGTAGAGGCAGGATTTAAGTATATGAATGACTGGCCAATGGAATTCTTTCCATGGATGGATGTACCTATAGGGGTAGAGTGTGAACTGGGGACGTCATGGGGTAACGCAGAGGTAGTTCATAGAGGTATAACTCAGGCTGAGATAGTGGGGATTATACAGTCGCTTAAGAGTTAATATCTAAAGCATTATTACGGCGAGTCTCAAGACCTTTATAGAAGGCTGCCCTTCGTCTCTCGTACTCTCCAGCGTCTCTGGGGTGTTTAGATGTGCTGGGTACCTACCTTTTTTGGCTTCAGACATTTTCGCTTAGCCTCAATTTAACTAAATAGTAAATAGTATATTTAACAAAACAATGAGCCGGCTAACCGCCGGCTTTTTCAATTAAAGGACACTTTATGGCAGCGTACCCACCACCAATGGGCATACGTAATGTGGATGGCGCAAGTGGTGCTTCTAGTCCATCTACTAATAGTATTACTACCGTTATCCCACGATATATAACCCCACCAGATTGGGCTATGCTTAATAATT
>PFHN01000050.1:3603-4439 GCA_002782305.1 Candidatus Moranbacteria bacterium CG_4_8_14_3_um_filter_41_13
TATCTGTCTCATGTAGAGAGGCAGGTACCCCCTCCTTTTACTCATTTTAAAAAGACCCCCATCGATACCCCCAATCTCGCTAAACACTTCCTAGAGAAATTGCAGGAGAATAGTTTTATAGGATTATTATCAGATATGTCGGTGGATTCTCATATTTCCAGGTATATTATCGGGGATAATGATAGATACTCCGCAGGATATTACATGGGTAGGCCTTCTACACCCACTGAGGTTAACTCTGGGACACATAGTGGTGTGGCGGTATCCTTATCTGTGGTTATCCGGGATCAGGATAGGGTGCCTGGAATTAGACCTGGCACTGATATAATGGTTGTCCCTAAAGACTTAATTACAGAGGCAACTTCACTAATTAAAACTATTAATGAGAAGGATTCTGTTGAACCTTATTTAGCAGTAATAAAAGGTATATATAACAGGCTATCCACTATGCAATCCAATATATCCGATGTTCTGGCAGCTGGATTAGATGAAGAGAGCTCCTTGAATGTAGAGGATGTAGTAACGCAATGTAACTTAGAGATACAGGAGATGATAGATGGCCTCGAAAAAGTTTAATGATTTAAAAGACCTATTTATAGAGTATGAGGGGTTACTAGACAACATAGAGTTTTGCAGGGAATTAAACCACGCTGGACTAGACTCCGAAGAGAACATATCGGAAGATATTTCTAGGCTGACTGAGGTGGAGTCTACAATTGAGGCTTTATTGGTATAAGACTTTGTAAGACACTTAATTAGTCAAAGGAGAATACCTGTGAATAACAAGAGATACTTACGTAGGGATAGTGTCTATGTGGAGTTCCCCACTCCTAAGC
>PFHN01000068.1 GCA_002782305.1 Candidatus Moranbacteria bacterium CG_4_8_14_3_um_filter_41_13
TCATACCACAAGAAGATTAAATACATACAAATAACATAATATGGATTAAGAACAATGTTCCACGTGGAACATAAAAAATATGTTCATAATATACTTGACAAAAGTAATTGTTTATTTCATAATAAATAAATCGTGTTCATAAAGAATAAGAAAAAATCACAACTTATGTGAGAGATAAAGATGTTTTGAAATCAGATTTATTATCACCCCTCTTTTTATTTATACAATTTCCGAAAAAATATCTCCTATAAAAATACATTTAACTCTCTTGTTTATGTGAATACATCTTTCACAAATTATTGAAAGTATGTTATACTGAAAGAAATAAAAAATAAATACTTGTATGTTTATTCCTTCGCTCTTAGATTTAACTGAAAAAAAAGCAAAATTAACGTTCTTTATCTTTTCAGGACTCATCATTTTTAGTATAGGTCTTTTTGTTTTTGCTGAAAATAATACTGCTTCACAAACACTTTTTAATGATTCTGATCAAGATGGACTAAGTAATGATGAAGAGAAACTCTACGGTACAGATCCAATGAACAAAGACACTGATGGAGATGGTTATAGTGATGGTATAGAAGTAAGTAGCGGTTATAATCCACTCAAACCAGCACCTGGAGATAAGATTATATCTGACGAAATAACAAAGACTTCTTCACAGTTTACAACAGAAGTAACAACGGTTCCTTTATCAGGAAATCTCACAGAAAAAGCTTCGGGCGAAATTGCAAATTTAATTAAAGATACAAAGGAGACTGGGACTGATATTTCAATGGAAACTATTAATGCGTCTGTTGATAAAATTCTTGAACAAAATAATACTGAGGTAATATTACCCGAAATAGATATCAAGGATATAAAAATTAAAAAAATCTCGAAAAAACTCAGTGGGGGAAAACGAACAGAACAAGAAAAAGAAGATGTTCTTGAATATCTCACTGTTCTTTCTTATCTCATTGCTAATAATTCACCAAAGAGTTTTCAAAAGCAGAGTGACTTTGAAAATATTCTCAATCAAATCTCCACAGACTCTCTTATGGGACTAGCTTCAGGAAATACAAAAGCTCTCGAAGATATCTCCACACGTGGGGAAAATATACTTAAAGAATTAAAGGATATAGAAGTACCTGAGGATATGGTAGATATCCACATCAAAGCCCTTAAGATGGCTCTTTATGCTATGCAATTAAAACAAGAAATTAAACCAGCAGATACAGATCCACTAGGACAGATTGGGGTACTCGCAAGGACACAAGGTTTCTTCGTGGGGGTTTCAGAACTAGGGAATGAAATCCAACAAAAACTTTCTGATCATGGTATTGAAGAAATACCTCTCAATTTATAAACATCCTTCAAAAACATGGTTCAAGCGAAAAGGAGAATATTCATTATAACTATGGTGCTTACGAGTACGTTTTTTGGTTTATTTCCAGAGCAAGTTCATGCAGATGCATGGGGATCAAACTTTGGATCTATTTTACTCGATCAAATGCTTAATAATATCAAACGTCAAATAGAGGGCGCTATCTTAGGAACAATGAAGATGGTCGCAATCCAAACTCTCAACAGCAAAGTTGGTCAATTGATCGGTGGGGTAACAGGGCAACCACTTTTCATTACAAATTTTGGTGAATTTCTCTATCAAAATCCAAGACAAAATACAGACCTCTTTATGAATGATTTCTTTTCGATTACTACGAGGGGACGAGGATCGTCTGTAAACTACATCAGCACAGATTCTGAATCGAGTTCATATAGTGAATATCTCACAAGTGTCGGAAGAAGAGGAACAGTTGATAGGGATACTTTTGGACATAATACTCTCGATGATTTCGGAGGCATTACAGCCTTTCAAAATGGAAATCCGCGTGCTTTTAATGCTTTTTTTGCTAATCCACTTAATAATCCAACAGGATACCTCCTCGTAGCAAGCAATGTTTATGCGAATGAACTTGAGAAACAACAGAAGATAGCCGAAATAAAAGCACTCTCTCCTGGAACACTCCCAAGTGAAAGCAATGGTACTATTACCGCACCAGCAACAGCTATCACAGCTACTCTCAACAACGCTGCTGACCTTCCAAATAAAATGATTGCTTCGGCTACAAATCCAGGAGAACTCCTTTCGGGAGTCGTTTCGTCTATGGCAAACAGACTTGTAAGCAATATGATCCAAAAAGGAGTTGGTGAAATACAGTCAAAAATATCCAGAGAAGTTCGCGATTTTGATAATCAAATTTCTAGATCGATCAATTTTCAAATGAAAGAAGTCGGTCCAGCAATACAATTTATTGGTACAGCTAAAGAAACTGGGAAAATAAAAATTAGAACACCTGCGCCACCAGCAGCTCTTCCTTAAGATACATAGAAAAGAAATCAAGCTTATATGAGGGCTCGATTTTTTATTCCTTCTTTGTATTTATAAGAGCTATTCCAAAAAAAAGTATATACCAAAAACAAAAGACTACGTCTGTTTTGAAAAATGGTGTATCTACAATTCCAATAAGGAGAAAAATACACAGCAAAGAAATAAGAAGAAGTGGCCTTGTTATAGTGTGAGATGTACTCATCTCACTTCGAAAAAAAATAAACATATTTTTCAGCCACGAAAAAAGAAGAAGAACGAAACCGCTGAGCCCTACGATTCCTGCTTGAAGAAAAATCGCGAGATAGAGATTGTGAGGCTGAGGAACAGCCCACTCAAGATAAGGAGGAAAAAATATCTGATAAGCAAGATATGCTTCTTCAAATCTTCCTATACCAATACCAAAAAGAGGGTAGTGAGCAATCATCTGAATTGACGACTCCCAAATCATAAGGCGAGAAGCTATAGATGATCGACTATCAAGAGAAATCATCATCTGCCATTTCTCAGTTCTTAATTCAAAAAATAAAAATAAAAAAGCAATACAAGAAAGAATAAGAAGAGAAATGATTATTTTCTTTTTCTGCAATACAGGATACTTCAATGTAAGAAAAATACTACTCGAAAGAAATACTGCTATCCAAGTGCTGTATGACTTCGTAAAAAAAAGGGAAAAAAGGAGGGAAATAAACATCCAAAATATCATCAGCTTGCTCCATTTCTTTCCCTTAAAAAGAGAGTGCGTGAAAAAATATTGTGTAAGGAGTATTCCTGGAGCAAGGAAGAAGGCCAGATAATTAGGAGATGTATACCAAGAAGAAAGTCTGCCATCAAAGGTCAGTATTCCTTGAAAAATATATATGTTCGATAGAAATGAAACAATAGCCGTGATTCCGAACCAGAGAAGAAGAAGAATATCAATATCTCGTTTTTGAGGATGTGTTTGAAGCCATATTGAGAGAAGAAGAATTGGCATAACAAACCAGGTTTTGATCATATTGAGACCTCGTAAAGACATTTCGTTCATAAGAAAAGAGGTGATAATACCAAGGAAGAAGAGGCTTATGCCAAAAGCAAATGCAGATGAAACAAGAGAATGAAAAGAAACTTTGAAAATCTTTTTTTTGATACCAAGGAGAAAAGTACAGAGAGTAATAATGACAGGAATCTCAATCATATATACAGGGATATGAAAGAATACCAATTTCAAATGAGCTACCGGTAAAAGGAGTATAGAAAGAGCAACACAAACCTGTATAATACGTGATTCTTGATACATAAATATACCTTATTCTATCACAGTACAGCGAGTGCAAGAAGAAAGAAGAAAAGAGGCAGTATGTGAACAGAAAAAATTGCTGTTTCGAAAAGTGAGTGAAAGAAGAAAATACAGAGAGAAAGAGAGACAGCGAGAGAATAAATATCCTTCTGATAGTGCCATTTTCTCCACGCGAAAAAAAGAGGGATGAAAGCGAAGCCAAGAAAAAAGAAGAGGCCTGTCATACCAAGTTCTCCCGCAATATCAAGATAAAGGTTGTGAATATATATTGGCTCTCTATAGTCTGCACTCGGCTTCACAACAAGGGGGTAGTTTCCGAGACCACTTCCAAGGATCGGGTGAGAAAGGATGAATGTGCCTGACTCTTTCCATAAACGAATACGTTCTGTATTCGATGTGTCAGTAGGAGAAAAGCTTGAAATAAAACGAGTACCCACGGGACTTAAAAATAAGACAAGAAAAAGGAGTATACCTCCTCCTAGAAAGCGAAGCCAATATTTCTGTAACACGCCATAATGAGTAAGAAAAAGAAAGAAAACAATACCGAGTCCTGCAAGCAATCCTACGTAGCCACCCCGAGAAAACGTCAGTAAGTCAGCTATAAAAATGGTACTGCCAACTCCTATCCACCATTTCTTGTGTAGCCTTGTTGCTTTTTGAAGAAAAATAAACATCAAAGGAAGCGTCATTCCAAGAAACAAAGAAAACATATGGGGATCAGGAAAAAACCCAACCGCTCTCATGAGTGTATAGCCTGAAATATTTACTAAAAGACTCGGATAGCTTGCTACCATACCACCAAATGTTTGTCCAAGAAAAAAAGGAAGGATAGTTTGTACCCAAAAATCAAATAATGTAGGAACACCAACGATAAATTGGAGTATAAACTGAACAAGAGCGATGATCGCTGATAAAAAAGAACCGTAAATAAGCCATTTCACTATTGTATCCTTCATAGAAGAACTAAGAAGGGTGGCGTAAAAAACAATAAAAAGTGGTGCGAATGAAAGGAAAAAGATATTTTTCCTCACATCCCATTCTCTATTTTCTGCCCAAAGTACAGAAGAAAAGGAAAAAAGGAAAAAAGCGAGAAAAAAGAAAAGGATACTTGGGGGAGGAAGAAGAATTTTCTTTACCTTTATACTCTGTATAAGCCAAAAAAAGAAAATAAGAAGAGAAAGCACACGAATAACAGCTAAATCAATACCCGAAACTGGGCTCAGAGCAAACTGAAAAGGCAGGAAAAAAAGAAAAAAGGATACAAATATCTCTAAAAACTTCATATATTTTTTAAAAGAAGAAGAAAATGAAGAAAACGCAGTGTTTTTGACTCCCAAGTTGGACGATGTTTTTGGAAATATTTTTGCTGTGAGATATAAAATTCTTTTTTTTGTTGTGCCTTTTTATTCTGACTTTTCCCTCCAAGATGAAGAATAGGGAAATCTTTCTTTCTCGTTATGGACATGTTAAGCTTTCTCACTCTTTGACAAAGATCTACATCCTCAAAATAAAGGAAAAAGTCTTCATCAAACCCTTTCACTTGATCAAAAATATCCTTTGGAATGAAGAGTGCTCCTCCGCTTACAAAGTCAATGACATTTTTTTCCTTTATAGAGCCGAACATATTATTCCGTAACAAAGAAAAAAGAGTGGGGGCTATTCCAAAACTAAAGGCTTCTTCTTCATTCTTCTCAGTATACATCGTCATACCGAGAATACCCACTGTTTTATCTTTCTCAAAAAAGCGTATGACATCTTCTAAACACTGCTTTTGCCAAAGCGTGTCTGGATTAATAAAACCTAAAATATGCCCTTTTGCTAAGGATGCTCCCTTATTATTCCCTGCTCCAAAGCCATTATTCTCATCATTTGTCACAATTAAGCAAGGAAACTCTTCGGCCAGACAGAGCATCATCTCTTTCTCTGAAGGATCATTATTCACAATAATCACTTCAAAAACAGTTTTATTCGTTTCCAAATAGAAAAGGCTTTTCAAAGCCTTTTTTAGGTAAAAAGCACTTTGATAATTCACAAATATGAGAGAAACTTTAGGATCGCTTGTCATAAAAAAAATCATTGTATGCTCGAAACACTTCTAGAGAAGCTGTGGTTGGGAAGAGATATCTTTCTATAAGATTCTTACCTCTTCGCATTGTAACATACATCTTATGATACGGTTTAAGCCAAAGAGGTGCATATTTTTGAAAGAAGATAAGTCCTGAAAGAACAAGAAAATATACCTTTGTGCTCTTTTGATTGCTTTTTTCAGTATGATAGACCTTACCGGAAGGAACAACAACACAAAGAAGACCGGCTTTTTTCGTACGCAAAGAATAATCCGCATCTTCATAATACAAAAAGAAGTTTTCATCGAGGAAGCCTATTTTTTCTACTGTTGATCGAGCAATAAAGAGCACGCACCCTGTCAAGAATTCACTCTGATAAGCCCCTTGACCGAGCTCGTGAGTCGATGGAGTAGTGTGTTCTACTCGCATACGCCAAAAATTTATTTTTCCTTTACCAAACCACATATTTTTTCCATACGTATCATAGATGAGGGGGCTAGCAAGTCCGATCTGAGGGTCTTTTACCATCTGATGAATTACCTGCTCTACCGAAGAAGCCTCGATAGTTGCATCATAGTTAAAAAGCACGAAGAAATTTGATCCCGCAGAAAAAGCCTTTCTTATGCCTTTATTCATTCCCTTTGCGAAGCCTTCGTTATTTGTATTAAAAAGAAAACAAAAGTGTGGATATTTTTTTTGTGCTAAAAAAGCAGAATTATCAGTTGAACCGTTGTCAACAATGATCACTTCTGTATTCGGATATACCACCTGGCTTAAGGATTCAAGACAATTCTCAAGACAATCTTGTCCATTATAATTCAAAACAATAATACTCACTTTAGGGTATGTCTTCATATCTTTGTTCCTGTAATCAAAAAACGGGGAGTGGAGAAAATTATTCAGAGATTTTTTCAAGAGTATCTGGAGATGGGAAATTTATATCCTCTTCTTTCTGAAAAAGACTCACTATTTCCTGCGGACTAATCGCTTTGAAAAGCCACAAAGCAAAGACATATACGAAAATACCTCCGAAACCAGCAAGAAAGAAGGAGAGAGGGGAGAGAAAGAACATAACCATCCCCATAAGAAGCCCGGCGAAACCAATCCTACCCATATTTTCAAAAGAAGGCCTATAATGAATATATTTATACACAAGGAAACTCGTGAGCAGAACCACTCCCATCTCTGTCATAAGGGAAGCAAAAGCCGCTCCTCTATAAGAAAAACGAGGAATAAGAAGGCTGTTTAACACAATGTTAAATACAGCCACGAAGAAGAGTGTCTGCATAAGTTTTTTCTGTGCGTTTCCCACAATCAAAAGCATATTGAAATAGTTTCCAAAAAATATAAAACCTAAAGAGAAGATCAAAATACGGAGCACAGGTACAGACTCAAGGAAAGCTGTTCCACTCACAATACGAATAATGTCATCTGCTAAGAACCAGGTCCCTATCAGAATAGGGGTAACGATAATAACAAATACTTTGAATGTTTTATGAGCAATTTCCTCAAATTGTTCTCGATCGGTATAAATAAAACGAGAAAGAAGAGGGAGAATAAGCCCAGAAAGCATGGCAGGGAAGAAGATAAGATTCTCCATTACCTTATAAGCAACATTGTAGATACCCACATGTGCGCTTGTTTGAAGCAAAGAAAGTAATATGGTGTCCATCTTGAAATATGCAAAAGTAATGATGGCTGTTGCTCCCATAGGCAATGATTCTTTGAGAAAACTTTTCCAATAATGAATATCCACTTGTGGAGAAAATCGAATATATTTTCGGCTTAGATAAAGAACAAAAAGAGCATTAAAGGAAAGAGAGGCAAGGAGAGTAAGGGCAATCGCTAAAAATCCAAGATCCATCCGTACTACTAAGATGACGCAGGCTACCTGAAAAAGCTTCCCAAGGAACTCTACGAGAGCCACTTTATCCATGGCTACACGTTTTTGAAAGATCCCATTGAGAAATAATGAAAGCGTAGAAAAAAGAATGGCAAATGAAGCAATAAGAATACCTATCTTCAGCTCAGTTGAATAATGAAACCACACCACAAGAAAAGGAGAAAGAAGGAAAACAAAAAAAGAAGCAGTAAGACGAAGTGAAAGTATTTTACTTAAAATTTGTGGCTCATTAGCCCCTTCACGAGAAATCTCACGAGCTGTTACAGAACTCAGACCAAGATCAGCCAGAGCTGAGAAAAAAGCAAAGAAGGCGAGCACGGTAGCATATTTACCAAACCCATCTTGTCCAAGATATCCTGTAATCAAACGAATAGAATAAAGCGAAAGAGCTACTGTTGAAAGAACCTTCAAAACAGAGTTAAAAACGACATTGTACGCAATTTTACGAGCAAGCGCCATACATTCGCTTTATTAAACGACTCTTCTTCTTTCCTTTCTTTTTTCTATATTTCAGAAGATTCCGTGTGTTCATCGCTCCGAGGACTAATCATTACTTTTCGATCATCACCGCGTCCGACGCTTTCTGTACGAACAGTAGAATATTTAGCAAGAAAAGAATGGATAACTTTGCGTTCATAGGGGAGCATTGGCCTTAAAGCAACAGAAGCATTACTGTCTAAGGCTTCTTTCATAGCCCTTTCTGCTTCTTTTTCAAGAAGTACTCTTTTTTCTAAGAAATAATCATTGACATCCACAATAATGCTAAATGTATCTGCAATCTGCTTGTGAAGAATAACCCGAATCAGGTGTTGAAGTGCAGATAAATTGGCACCATACTGTCCTATAAGAAAATTTTGATCTTTGTTTACTTGTACCTTACACACAAAAGTATTGTCTTCCTCTCTCTCTCTCTCCACAATTACAGAGGCTGAAAAACCTAACTTTTCCAAGAATTCACTTACTGTTTCTTTGATAATTTGTGTGTATGTTGTTTCCATAATCTTTATTGTTGTTTCGGTTTAAAGATAACCATCTGCTGAAAGAGCATAAAAAGTGTTGAAAAGAGCCAATAGAGAGCCAAAGCAGCAGGGAAGGTTGCTCCAATAAAGAATGCCATACCTGGGCCAAGATAAAGCATCTGCTTATTCATTATACTCGCAAAATCTGGTTCAGATGATGGGTTTTCTTTCTTCGTGGTATTCTGATTTTGGAAGAGCATTTTTGTCTGATAATACTGAGCTGCAGCGGAAAGGAAAGCTAAGATATAATTTGGCTTTGTTAGGTCAACAAGATGGAGGAAAAAGTGATTGATTTCTCCAGGATTGGGCACAAAACTATATAAATCGCTTAGATTGACTACAAAACCACCTGTAGCAATATTGATAATCACCCGATAGATAGCAATAAGAAATACCAGTTGAATGATAAGGGGGAGACAGCCCGCAAAAGGATTCGCTTTATTTTCCTTATAAAAAGCCATTAAAGCCTTCGTTTGTTTCTCTTTATCATTCTTGTATTTCTGCTGAAGCTCCTTTATTTGTGGTTGAAGCTCCTGCATTTGTTTTTGGGATTCAATTTGTTTCTTAGAGAGCTGAATAAGAAATGTCTTTAAGATAATAGTTGTGAGTATAATAGCAACACCAAAATCGTGTCCCGGAACTACATTATAAAAGAAGATAAGCGTATTATAGATCGGTTTATAAATACTTTCATCAAACAATGCCATCATAGATATTATATTACTATTTGTTTAAAGTGGTAAAAACATTTTTAACCAAAACTCTCATTTGAGCTATACCTCTCTTTTTTGGCTTTTTTGAGAGAAAAAATACCATTTGACCGCTTTTTGGCCACACTGACTGATATTCGGAAATCGCTTGAGAAAGGACCCTTCTTATTCTATTACGATGAACAGCGAGCGGGAGGTATTTTTTTCCAAAAGAAAATCCAACCTGAAAATTCTCTTTGCCTTTCATATAGCGACAGCCAATTTCTTCAAAAAAAAGAGGCTTACCGAAGCGAAAGACTTGATTAAAATCCTCTTTTTTTCGCAAACGAAAGCCTTTTTTCAACATATTTTACGCTACTGTCAGTTTTTTTCTTCCATCTCTTCGGCGATTAGCTACGACCTTTCTTCCTCCTACAGTGTTCATTCTTTCGAGGAAACCGTGCCTCCTTGCACGTTTCAGAGTTTTTGGTTGATATGTTCTTTTTGGCATACGACAAACGTTAGTTCTTAAAGCAATTGGATGTTTTTCCATTGTACCAGAAAAAGAAAGAAAGTCAATACAAATAATTCTTTTTCACTCTTTTTTATAGATATATACTGAAACATTTTTTTATACAACAAAAAAATGGCTTATATAAAGTATATTAATAATTTTTTCTGAGTTATGCACCAGTTATGCACAGTTGTATTATCATCTCCTCTATGCGAGAGCATAGAGTCGTGATATACTTTATTTTACTGTTTTATTCTCCCTTTCTTGAACACAGAATTATGACGAATGAAGAATTATGGAAAGCTGTTTTAGGACAAATGGAGCTTTCTATCTCACGAGCTAATTTTATTACCTGGTTTAAAAACACGAAGATCGTGAGTAATGCGAATGGTACAGTAACTATTGGAGTGCCAAATGGATTTGCAAAAGAATGGCTGGAAAATAAATACAATATTTTTATTTTACGTGCCCTTAAAAGTCTTGATATAAGTGTACAAAATATTTGTTGTATTATTTCAGTAGAAAAAGAATCCTCTCTTCACCCAACAGTTGATGGAGTAAAGAGTGTGGACGGTGTACAATCAGGAGAATCCACTGGTTTTGTTCGTAAGAAGCTTATAGAAAAGCCTTTCTTCACTCATACAACAGATGGAGCGACTACCTTTCATGAGACAAATTTAAACACGCGCTACACTTTCGATAACTTTATTGTTGCAGAAAACAATGAACTCGCAAGAGCAGCTTGTTTTGCGGTAGCCCAAAACCTTGGTACCGCCTATAATCCTCTCTTTATTTATGGGGGAGTAGGCTTAGGAAAAACACACCTTTTGCAATCTATAGGAAATGAACTTATTAAACACTCTCCGGAAAAACGTATTAAATACATCAATTCAGAGCGATTTACCACTGAACTTGTTGATTCTATTAAAAATCAAAAAATTGATAAATTTAAAGAATATTATCAACAAATGGACCTTCTTATTATTGATGATATTCAATTTCTTTCCGGACGAGAGAAAACTCAAAATGAATTCTTTCATATTTTTAACGCTCTTTATCAGCTAAATAAACAAATTGTTATCTCAAGTGATCGTCCTCCCAAAGCCATTGCAACACTCGAAGATCGTCTGAGGTCGCGTTTCGAAGGAGGTATGATTACAGATATCAGTCGTCCAAATTTTGAAACACGGGTGGCTATTCTCGAATCAAAAATGGCAGAAAAAGGCTTTCAAATGGATCTTCCTGCTATTCATTATATTGCTCAAAATGTTACACAAAATATTCGTGAACTTGAAGGAGCTCTCAATCGTGTTGTTGCCTTTTGTGAATTCCATAAAATTTCTCCAACACTCGAAAATACAGAAAAGATTCTCGCTGAACTTATTGAAAATAACAAAAAAACTATTCAAATTGAGGATATATTTCGTGTCATCACAGAGTTTTATAACATAAGTAAGGAAGATATTATTAAAAAAGGACGAAAAAAAGAAGTGGCTCACCCAAGACAAGTAATGATGTATATACTTCGTACAGAACTTCAAATGCCTTTTTCTACTATTGGTGATCTTTTTGGAGGAAGAGATCATACTACCGCACTGCATGCTTTTGAAAAAATTCAAAAAAATAAAGATATCCACACAAGATTAAAAGAAGAACTCAATACTCTTAAAGAACGACTCTATTACCCAATATAAGAAAAATATTCTCTTTTTCTGTGTATAAGTATGTATAACTCATAAAAAATAGTGCAAAATATCTGTATAACATATATAATTATGTGCGTAAAAGAATATTCTTGATTTATACAAAAGAAATATGAGGAATATGAGGTATTTATACAAAAGAAAAAAAGGATATTTATTATAAAAAATCCTTATTCTAAAACAAATAAAAGAGTTATCCAGATATCCACACCCCTAATGATAATAAGAAGTTTATATATTTAATTTAAAAAATATTTCTATTATAAAGACTATGAAACTTATTTGTACGCAAGAGAATTTGAATCGTATAATTTCTTATTTAGAGAAAGTGGCAGGAAAACAACTTACTCTCCCTATCTTAAGTAATTTTCTTTTAGAAACAGAAAATGGAAGATTGAAAATTTCTGCTACCAATCTTGAAATAGGTATTATTGGTTATATAGGAGCAAAAATAGAAAGTGAAGGTAAAATTGCACTTCCAGCTAAAGTACTTTCTAATTTCATTCATAATTTACCATCAGGAGATGTTCTTGAACTTGAAAGTACTCCTCAAGGGCTTAAGATTGTTAGTACAGCTTATCAGACTACTATTAAAGGACTTGACGGTAAAGATTTCCCTATTATTCCTGAATATAAAGAGGATTACTTTTTTTCTTTCCCCGCACAGGAACTTAAAAGAGCTTTGACACGTACTCTTTTTTGTATGAGTGTGAATAATGCAAGACTAGAACTCACAGGTGTACATATTTTCTTTCATAAAGATAGAATTGAGCTCGCTGCTACAGATAGTTTCCGTTTGGCTGAAGAAATTATTCCCCTCACTGATCAAAAAGAGAGTTATGATGAATTTTTAGCTCAAAACCCATCACTTATTATTCCTGGAAGTACACTGCATGAAATTATGCACATTATTACACCAGAAAGTACTGATGTAAAAATAGCCCTGAAGGAAAATCAAATCTTCTTTGAAATTGATGGAATACAAATTATTTCAAGGATTATTAATGGAAAATACCCTGATTATAAACAAATTATTCCAAAAAATTTCCAATTACAGGTTGTTCTAGAAAAAGAATCATTTCAGCGAGCGGTAAAAATTGCGAGTAATTTTGCTTCATATAATGTAGGGGAAATTACCCTTTCTCTTTTGCCTGCAGAAAAACAATGTGTTATTTCTTCGGAATCACAAGAAATTGGTACAAATAAGACTATTTTGCCTCTAGAAATAAAAAATGGTGTTGATCCTCTTACTATAGTGTTTAATCCACGGTATATTTTAGAGGGGATTAATACTCTTGCGAGCGAAAAAATACTTTTCTCTGCTAATAGTGAATCAACCCCTATCTCGCTTTGTATGTATAATAATAAAGAGAGCGAAAAAGAGCAGTATATGTATATTGTTATGCCTATCAGGAAATAATCATTTATACAAGGAGGAAGTATGAAAAATTTAAAGGATCTTCTTCCAAAAAAAAGATCTCATGCCCCCATACTTATTGATGAGAAAACTATTTTTTATATTGCGAAAAGGGTACTTGTCGAAGAATATGGAGTGAGGGGAGGGGAAAATATTCTCCCTACCTTTTTTAAGGAAAAAAAACTTTTTCTTTCACCAAGGAGTTCTCTTTGGTCGAGTGAGGTATATCTTATGAAAGAACATATTCGAAAAAGAATAAACGAAATGCTTGGAAGTGAGGTTATACAAGAGATTAAAATTACTCAGCAAGTATAAAAAACTCCCATAAGGGAGTTTTTTTGATGGATAAAACAGAATGTGTTTAGAAGCTTATGAAAACACTTTTCGTATCACTTGATGTATTACCATTATTATCAACAGCTTCTACTCGAAGAGTGAGTGTGGAATTATTTTTCTCTACAGGAATAGTATATTCCTCAGAAAAAGCGCCATTGTTTGATCCAATAGGAAATCCATCAACAAAATAGGTTATTTGCGTGATGCCGTATGGAGCATTGACATTGGAACTCAGAGTAAGAGAATGAGTGTTTATGCTTGATGGGGTAGTAAGAGTGATAGTGATTTGGTATTTCTTAAAATCACTTTCTTTGCATTCATCTGTAGGTGGGGCGTCTGAAATAGCACCCTTTTCTTTTTTGTAATAAGCCTTTACACTTTCTTCCCAATTTTTATATTGAGAATCATTTTCTGGATTCTCTGGAATAGGACCACGAGGGTCACTTCGATCAATATAAAACAAGATATCATGAGGACTTGTAAAGTCTTTTTTGTCTCTTTCGCTATCGGGACAATACTTATTTGCTAGACAATAAGCTCCTTTCGTTCCTGGTATAGAACATACTTTGAGGTCTTTTTCTTGTTCGAGTTTCCCTGCAAGCATAGGTTTATTTGTTTCCCCCTCTCCTTCGCCGATTTCATCTTCAGGATTGTATTTTGGAAAGTTCTCTAGAGGGTAATTGATCAGTACTTTATCTAAGAAAGATCTCCAAATAGGAGCAGCTACATTGACTCCATCTGCCCCTGTAACCATAGGGCTATTATCATTGTTTCCTGCCCACACAGCGACGGTAAGTGATGGAGTATATCCTATGGTCCATCCGTCACGGAATTCGTTTGTGGTACCAGTTTTAGCAACCACTGATCGATTATCAAACTGTAGTGGTGACTTATCACCAAAAACCCATGCTCTATTTTCATTATTTGAAAGAATAGAATCTAGCATAGCCACATATTTCTCATCAACAACTCGCTCACCTGCGTCTGGTTTGAATTCTTCAATAATAGTTCCTTTTGCATCTTCGATACGAAGAATAGCTGTTTGAGTGTGTCTGATACCGCCAGTTGCTAGTGTGCTGTAAGCATTCACATGATCAACAAGTTTTACTTCCCCTCCGCCCAAAACCAAAGAAAGTCCAAGTTTCGAAGGATCATTAAGTCCTGAAATACCAAGATCTTTAGCTAATTTAATAGCATCTTTCATGCTTACAAGATACAGTGTTTTTACAGCAGGCACATTCAGTGATCCTCCAAGCGCCTTCATCATCGGCAAAGGTCCGTGGAATTTCCCATCATAATTATTTGGTTCATAACTCTTCCCCTCAGCTGTTTCAAACTGAGTTTTGGTATCATAAAGCATTGTTTCTGGAAGATAGCCTTTGGTAAATGCAGTAAGATACACATATGGTTTAAAAGACGAACCTGGCTGTCTTTCTGCAATAGCCACATTGAAATTTGGTTCAAAAGTACAATTTTTTCCTGAAGTACAGCCAGTAGGTTCAGAAGGAGCAAAATAATCTTTTGATCCAACCATAGCGAGAATCTGTCCTGTGTGAGGATCTTCAGCGACAAGTGCTGCATTAGCAGCCTTCCATTTTTTATTTTTTTCTGCATTTTCACGAATAGCTTCCTCAGCAATTTGTTGTTTGTCCCAATCAAGTGTTGTAATGACCTTATAACCACTTTGTTCTACAGCGAGATCGCCATATTTCTGCTGAAGATAATCTTTGATATACATCACAAAGTGTGGCGCTGCGATAATATTTTTTTGGGTCTGAAGTTTATCAAGTGTATTGGTCTGTATAGCATCATTCGCTTGTTCCTCAGTGATATAGCCAAGGTCTTTCATTTTTTTTAAAGCAAAACCTTTGCGTCCTATCAAAGCATCTTTATGTGATCCATAGGGAGAATAATACGCAGTCGCCTGAGGGAGAGCAGCAATCAGAGCAGCTTCATCAAGTGTTAATTCTTTTGCAGACTTACCAAAAAAGGTCTGAGAGGCAGCCTCGATACCATATGCATTCGAGCCATAAGGAATCTCATTTAAGTACATAGCCAAAATTTCATCTTTCGAGAATTTTGTTTCCATTTCTAGAGATAAAATAACCTCTTTTACTTTACGTATGAGTGTTTTTTCATTTGTGAGGAGGGAATTTTTGACAAATTGCTGAGTGATTGTTGATCCACCTTGTGATTTATCAAGAGTGATAATGTCTTTCAAAATAGACCGGAGAATAGAGGTTATTTTGATTCCATGATGAGTATAAAAATCCTGATCTTCAAGGCTAATAGTGGCGTATTTTACCACATCGGGCATTTCAGAGAAAGTAATAACGGTACGCTTTTCCTCTCCATGGACATCATAAAGAAGATGATCACCTGTGCGATCATATATTTTCGTTGATTCTATAATTACTCTGTTGGTGAGATTTCCTGGATTTGGGAGGTCTTTGGCAATATAAGCAAAGACGCCTAATACGAGTATGGATCCAAGGAGAATAAGCACGAGGATAATTTTGAAAACAATGAGCCAAAAATTATTCTTTGCCTTATTTTCAGTAGAAACCTGCCTTTTTTTATGAAAAAATGTCATAAAGGAAATATAAGAAGTATCTCTATTGTATAGCACGAAATGAACAAAAAGAGAAGGCTGTATAATTAACCCCGAATTCAAACCCCGAAGCCCCTTTTTCTGCTATCATGGGTGGTAACCCACTTAACCTACTATGAATATGCCAAAAGGAAAGGAACTGACCTTTTTTGAGAGAGAAAAGATTGAAACATACCTAAGAATGAAATGGAAAAAGACCAAGATTGCCAAAAGACTATGCAGAGATTATTCCATCATCAAAAGAGAGATCAAGAGAAATTCAGGAGAGGTTCTGCCATACTGCGCAGTTGATGCTCAACACTACGCCGAGCGTAGGAAGAAAAATACCAACAAGAGAAAGCTGGAAAAATATGCAAATGCAAAACTAAAGGAGTTCGTGGATGGATTACTGAAAGAAGGTTGGAGTCCCGAAGAAATTGCAGGCAGATTGGTCAAGCAACCACCCGATGAAGTTAAAAACTGCAAAGATAAGACAGTGAGCTATGAAAGCATTTACAATTACATTTATGAAGGTGAAGGCAGATTCGGAGGTTTGTATAAATTCCTGCGAAGAAAACAGTGTAAAAGAAAGAAGGAATTCGCCAGGAAACAAGGGGTCAAAACGATACTGAAGGAAAAAGTTTCAATTCATCAGCGCCCAGAAATTGTCACTGCTCGAGAAAGATTTGGCAACTGAGAAACTGACAGTGTGATTTTCAAAGGAAGTTGTATTCTGTCCGTTCAGCAAGAGAGAAAAAGCAAAGTGTGCAGACTGCATAAGTGTGAAGATAAATCAGCCCAGGCTTCGGAGGAGGCGCTGAGAGACAGTATTGAATCTTTGCCTGCCGGAATGTGGCTGACAATTACCAGGGACAATGGGAGTGAAAATGCACTGCATAAAGAAACAGAAGTTCCCTCATATTTTTGTGACACATATTCAAGCTGGCAAAAAGGTGGGGTTGAAAATCTCAATGGACTGATTCGGGAGTATTTCCTTAAAAGGTCCGACCTTGATATGGTTACAGAAGAATACATTTACCAAATACAAGAAAAACTTAACAATAGAGCCAGGAAGTGCCTTAATTATCTAACTCCCAATGAAGTTCTCGCCAATGCTATGTAAAAAAAGGGGCATTAAATCTTAGAACTCACCCTACGCCAAACGCCAACTCACCTTCCTCCGCCGCCTGGAACGCAGCGGACTCAACATCGAGTGGATTATGAATTAGGGCGCGCAGGCTCTAGACCTGTTTATTTCTGATTTCATACTTAGCCTGCTTTCGCTCGTCATTTAAAGTATCCTCAACAGCCCGCGCTGATCTTGCCATGCCACCCCATTTGAACTCATCAAGAGTCGTGTTCGCAAACGGGACATCGACTCCACTGTCTCCGTCCTTAAAGCCGAGAGCGCGGATTTCATCGACTCTAGACTGATTACGTGTCCAATAGTAGCTATCCCCAGAGCTCACCAAAACGCTTCCATTATGGGAAATAAATTGCCCATCAGGAAGTAAGTTTTTAGTAAACATTTGGTAGTTTTCCACCCCTTGAGCCTTTCGAATTTCTAGAGTGGCACGATGCAACTCTTCTGGAGAAAGTCTGTAAAATTCATCCCCAGTATCTTCGAGATAGAGTTTCAATCTTTCTGCCGGTGATTTTTCCGGAGAATGAGCGACCATCTCCTCTATTCTTTTTAATCTCTCTTCTCTTTTGGTTCCTATTATTGCATTTATCTCATTATTTTCCGCTACAGCTTTTTCCAGAGCTGAAGGTTCTGTAGGTTGTTCTGGTGCTACGCCTTCACCTGATATAGCCCCGCTCTTTATCTCCTCCGCTAATTTTTCGGCGGCGGACTGGTCGGCAGCGGCTTTTTCGGCAGCTTCCTGTGCGAAGCGAGCCTGCTCCGTCGCAGCCTCTTCGGCGACAGCCTTCGCCTCTTCCGTTTCCTGACGGGATTTCTCCGCGTCGAACTCAGCATTCATTTCCATCCCTTCCTGATGATCTTCGGCGACGACAGTCTCATTCGCCGATTTGAGCTGTGCTCCTTCCGCGGAAAGCTCACCGATCTTGGCGAAATCACCGGATGCTGCCGCTTCCGCTATTTCCTTTTGGATTTCCGCCGCCCGCGCCACATTCCCCTCAAAAGCTACCTGTTTTTCCTCTCCCTCACTTTTCGGCGTTGCTGTCGCCTGTGTTTCCATATTCATATGATTTCGATTTACTCCGACTTAAAATTTTGCAACATCTTCCCATTTGGCATTCGTCATTTAGACTTTGCCATTTCCATAATACCCCCCCCGCTACTTTCTGGCAAGCAACACTGAGCTCTTGGAAAGGAAAGGATAGAAAGTAAGCTGAAACGATAACGAGACTTACTTCTGCTCTCAGGTTTCTGAGAAATAAAAAACAAGCGAGGTGTACGCTTGGTTTCTGATATGAAAAAAATATGTGGTGGGTGCGGGGGGAATCGAACCCTCGACCGTTGGCTTAAAAGGCCACTGCTCTACCGACTGAGCTACGCACCCATTT
>PFHN01000045.1 GCA_002782305.1 Candidatus Moranbacteria bacterium CG_4_8_14_3_um_filter_41_13
CACATTTCTTCCTCGTTTCATCTTCGAGAAATTCCTGTAGAAAAATTTTTGTTTCTTCATTCCATAAAACAGATGCTTCCGATTTCTCATGAGTGGCGATGTGCACGGTTTCGATACCAATGCCAAACAATGTTCCTTCTCCTTGCTTCACATATACTGAAAATATTTCTGATGTTCCCAAAAACTTTTCCCATTCTTCTTGAGTCACTATTTTTCGGGCCTTCATTTTCTTACCCGCCCTGAGCGTAGTCGAAGGGTCGTTTTCGTTCTCTGCCGACTGTTGACTGTTACCTGATATTCTTTTGATCAAGCTAAAAAATCCCAGTTCTTGGAAGAGACTTGAAACAATATTTCGATCGAAGTCTTTTGTTATACAAGAAAGAAGATCGAGTGTGAGAGGAGCATGTACATCAATAGTCCCGAGATCCTTAGAGAGAAAAGCACTCTCCTTATCATCTTCCAATTTTTTCCGCACCGATTCTTTTACTTCCTCTAAATGTGCATAGATATTTTCTAAGCTTCCAAATTTTTGGAGAAGATTGGTGGCTGTCTTAGCACCGATACCTGACACACCTGCAATATTATCTGACGTATCACCCGCAAGTCCTTTGTAATCAGGAAGCCGTTTGGCAGTGAATCCGTATTTCTTTGTTACTTCATCTTCGTCATACAGGACAATGTCCTTGATACCCTTACGTAACATAAAGATGTTTACCATCTTCGTCACGAGCTGAAGTTCATCACTATCACCCGTTACGATAATCACTCTGACATTTTCTTTTTCCGCTTGACGCGCTAGTGTCCCAATACAATCATCAGCTTCGAAGCCTGCGAGTTCATAAATAGGAATATTGAACGCCCGCGTTATTTCTTTCACTCGAGGAATCTGCGCATACAGTTCGTCTGGAGCTTTCACTCGCGTCGCTTTGTAGTCCGCCGATTTCTCGTGGCGAAACGTCGGTCCAGCCAAATCAAAAGAAACCGCAATGTATTCCGGATGAAACTTTTCGAGTACCGAAAGAAGCGTCAGAGTAAATCCATACACTGCGTTCACGAGCTCCCCCTTCTTCGAAGTCAGTGGTGGCAACGCATGGTACGCCCGATGAATCAAAGCATTCCCATCAATCAGCACTAAAGTTTTCAGGTGTTTTTCCATATATTTAATATATTTCATTAGAACTACTGAGGACCGTCCTCGGATTTTTTTATGGGAATGAGGTGATGGTGATTTCCCTTTCATCTTCGCTGACGTTTTTGAATACTATTTCCGTTCTTTTCTCAGGAAGAATATCCGACACACGTTCGGGCCATTCGAGAATGATGATGCCTTTCTTGTCTCCACACCATTCAGAAAATCCGAGTATTTCGAAATCCTTCATTTCTACGCGGTAAGCGTCAACATGATAGATTCTCTCAATACCGTTTACCGGTTGCCCTAGATCATACTGCTTCATGATCACAAACGTCGGGCTGATATATGGCCCTTCTGCTCCGAGTCCACGAAGAAATCCTTGAGTGAAGGTAGTTTTCCCTGCCCCCAAATCACCTGAAAGACAGATGAGTGTTCCTGGGATTATCTGTACTGCCAGCTCATGACCGAGTTTACGGGTTTCTTCTGCGGAAATTGTAGTATATACATTATTCATAGTTCCTTTATTATAGCGTAAAAACCTTTTTTCAATCAATACTACCGTTCTTTTTTAAAGAGATTCTTTCCTGTTTGACAGCTCCTTTTTTCTCTGCTACGGTGGACTATAAATCTTTTTGGTGATTTTACTGTACGCAGTCTATACAGAAAGATATTTGTTATTCTCTTACCTCACCCTATGTCCCTCACTCCTTCAAAACAATTTCAAGATCTCTTGCAGAAAACAACTTCTCCACTGCTTATTCTTCCTTCATATCCCAGCAAAGATGCACTCGCGAGTGCCTTCGCTCTTGCTTCACTTTTGAAGAATATTGGAAAGGAAGCAACACTCGCCTGTGAAAACATGAATGAATATAAACAAACACTCACTTTTCTCGAGAAACCAGAAAATATGTTGAGTTCTATCGCTGGAGCAAGAGATTTCGTGCTCACTTTCAATACACTGAGGAACAAAATTCTTGATGTGCGGACTGAAAAAAGTGAGGAGGAGGTACGGATTTATCTCACACCAGAGAATGGGTCTATTGATCCTCGTGATTTTTCTTTCATTCCAGCAAAATTTAAATTCGATCTGGCTATCGTCATCGGAGCGGTGGACAAAGAACATTTGGGGAAAATATACGAAGAAAATCCTGACATTTTCTATGAAGTACCTATAATCAACATCGACAATCATCCTGAAAATGAACTTTTTGGTCAAGTCAATCTCGTCGACATCACTGCATCTTCCACTGCTGAAATCCTCGCAGAAACTCTCGAAGGTGCTGACGTCAAAGTGGCTACAGAAACAGTAAATGAAAGTTTGCTCACGGGTATTATCTCTGCCACCGAAAGTTTCCAGAAGAAAAATACTACTCCCAAGGCTCTCAAACTCGCTTCTCATTTGATGGATCATGGAGCCGATCAACAGAAAATCGTGCGTGCTCTGTATAAAACACAACCACTCCACCTGCTCAAACTCTGGGGACGCGTCATGGCACAAGCGAAATGGAATGAAGAAATGAAGCTCATCTGGGCCTTCGTTACCATCGAGGATCTCGTACAAGCACGCGCTCATGCAGAGGATCTCCCTTCGGTACTCGAAAAGATAAAGAGCAACTATTCTTCTGCTCATTTGTATATGATTCTTTCTTTGGAAACTAATGGAAGCGTACATGGTATCGCGCTTGCCCAAAATAATGAAGCACTACTTTCTTTTGCGAAACGTTTTCCAGAGGGTGTCTTGCAAGGCGAAACTTTCTCCTTTACTTTTCTCGCAAGCACGAGCGATGAGGCAGAGCAAATTATTTTGCAAAGATAATTTTTTCCTCCTCTATAAAAAAGAGGAAAATCCTTTCCAAATGAGAGGATTTTTTGCTTTTCTCCTCATTCTTGGAGTACAATAGAGAGAGAAAATAAACATCTCAATAAAAAAATATCTATGCCACAAATCATTCACAAAGACGCTATCGTCAACGAAGAAAAAGAAACATTGACGCAAACTGTTTTAGGTAAAATGAGAGAAGCCTCCATAGAAGAGCAAGCCTCTCTCCTCGCCCAAAAATATGGACTGCCGTACGTCGACCTCTGTGTATTCCCAGTAAATGCCGAAGATATATTTCTAATTCCAGAAGATACTTCAAGGAAATTTAATGTTGCACTCTTCAACAAGAAAAGTACACAAACACTTTTTGCCATCACTGATCCAGAAAATACTAAAACATTAGACTTCATCAAAGACATCACAGCAAAGCATGGCTGGTCACCAAAACTCTACATTGTTTCAAAACCTTCACTCGATCGTGCCTGGGATAATTACAAAAAACGTACCTTTCTTGATGCACTTGACCGTATCAGGGTTTCTCTCACTGGTGCTGATTTGACGCAGTTTGAAAAAGATTTTGGTGAACTTATATCGCTGAGGGAAGATCAAAACGCCAACACCTCACGTGCCCTCGAAATCATTCTTGCTGGTGCAAAAAGACTGAGTGCCAGTGATGTTCATATTGAACCAGCAGAAGATGCTGTAAGGCTTCGTTATCGCATTGATGGAGTGCTCCAAGAAATTGGTAATTTGCCAAAAGAGCGCTACTTCCTCCTTCTTTCTCGTATCAAGATGATCGGAAAAATGCGTCTCAACGTCAGGAAAGAGGCTCAAGACGGACACTTTTTCATCACCCTCGATGACAAGCGCATTGATGTTCGCGTCAACAGTATTCCTGGAAAATACGGTGAAAATATCAACATGAGACTCCTTTCTGGTGATGATGTTATTGTCGATGTAAATGCGCTCGGGCTTCAAGGACTTGCGTATGAGGAGGTTATGAAACAAATCCAAAAACCAAATGGTCTCGTACTCAACACGGGTCCAACGGGCTCAGGGAAAACCACAACGCTCTATACTCTCCTCAATCATATCAACCAGTCTGATATGAAAGTCATAACTATCGAAGATCCGATCGAATATACTTTACCAGGCATCGTTCAAACTGAAGTTTCGAAAAATAAAGACTACACTTTTGCCACTGCCCTCAGGGCGATTGTTCGCCAGGATCCCGATATTATTCTCGTAGGAGAAATTCGTGATGATGAAACAGCGGATGTTACAGTGAACGCATCTCTTACCGGACATTTGGTGCTTTCTACACTTCACTCAAACAGCGCTTCGGCTGCAGTTCCTCGTTTTATGGAACTCGGCGTGAAACCAACTATTCTTTCGACGTGTATTAATGCTCTTATTGGACAAAGACTCGTACGTGTACTCTGTAAACACTGTAAAAAATCTTACGAACCGGCAAAAGAGACTATTGATTCCATCTTACAGCTCGTTACTATCATCTCTCCAAAAGCCAAAGTAACCCTGCCAAAAGAAATTAAATATCTCTACAAATCTGTCGGCTGTGAGAAATGTCATATGACTGGCTATCATGGACGTATTGGTATTTTCGAAGTTCTCACAATGACCAAGGAAGTGGTAGAAGTGATAAACACAATGGGTTCAGAACAAGATATTCTTCGCACCGCACTCGAAAATGGTATGGTGACGATGACGCAGGATGGGATTCTCAAGGCACTTGAGGGAATAACTACACTTGATGAAGTATGGCGCGTCGCTGATCAGACAGAATCTCTCCGTAACATCTATACTGAGCTTATGCCGAGTGAACTTTCACGCTCTACACATATCACTGCACCCCTGTTCAAAACCGTAGAGAAGGAAACCTCGACGCTTACATCACTTGCGAGCTATCTTCGTACTCTTGATGCCAAGACGTATCTTCCTGCACTATTTGCTGGAGCCATCGTACTACATGCTGGCGATATTCATATTGAACCACGCGGAGAAACGGTCGCGGTACGTTTCCGTATCGATGGTATACTGCAGGTAGCAGCCGAACTTCCTTTATCTGAGTACCCCACACTGATTGCAGAAATAAAGCTGGCCGCAGGAATGAAATCAGGCGAACGATCGGGAGCAGTCGACGGACGTTTTTCTCTCACACTTGAAAAAGAAAATGAAGAAAAACCAGAAACGGTTGATATTCGTCTTTCTATTATTCTTGGTGGTTTTGGAGAAACGGTTGTTATGCGTATTCTCAATCAATCAGACATAAAGCTCGATCTTAATACGCTCCATATTCGCAAGAAAAACTTGGAAAATATTTATACGGCCATCGGAAAACCTCACGGTGTAATCCTAAGTGCTGGTCCAACGGGCTCAGGAAAAACCACAACGCTCTACAGTATCCTATCCAAGCTCAATACATCTGACACAAAAATTATCACTGTCGAAGATCCGATCGAATATCAAATTCCTGGTATTCTTCAAACACAAACAAAAGAAAGTGAGGGATATACCTTCTCAACAGCCCTGCGTTCTCTCATGCGTCAAAATCCTAATGTGCTGATGATTGGAGAAATTCGTGATAATGAAACGGCGCAAATCGCTGTACAGGCAGCCAGCACTGGCCACCTCGTCCTCTCCACTCTTCATACCAACTCTGCTTCAGAAGTCGTATCAAGACTCGCTTCAATGGGAGTAACGAACGATGATGTCGCCAATACTGGTAATCTCTTTATGGCACAACGCCTTGTTAGAAGAGTTTGTCAAAAATGTAAAGAGATGGCACCTCCTACAGCAGAAGAAAAACTCCTCATCGAAAAAGTAAGAGAGGTAATGCCTGAGGAAGAAAGAAATCAAATCTCTATGGATGCGCTCATTCTTCCTCATGCTAATGGTTGCACAGAATGTGGAGGCACAGGGTACTCTGGACAGATGGTGATTGCTGAAACACTTCTCATTACCAAAGAAATTGCTGCGCTCATTGCTCACGGTGCACTCATAAGCGAAATCGAAGAAAAAGCCATAGAGCTCGGAATGATCACGATGGCACAAGACGGTATCTTATCCGTAATCGAGGGTGATACAACTCTCGAAGAAGTGAAGCGTGTCACTGATATCTAAAAAGAGAGAAAAAAATAAAAAAGAGACCTCTTCGCTAAGGTCTCTTTTTCAATACGCTTCACAAAAACTGTTTAAACTGTAGACAAACCTCTGACATAGGAGCCTGAGGAAAAGAAAAGTGTCGAGGTATAGCGCAGCCGAAACCACCCTACCCAAATCTGGACAAACAGTTCCGCGATTGAGGACAAAAGATAGTAATCCCCAATTGTCTACAGATGAAACAGTCCCCGCCCGAAACACTTCGTATAGCGATGTGGGCGGGCCGAGTACAAAAATATATTGTTAAGCGAAAGAACATCATAGCATAGCTTTATTCTTTTGTCAAGAAGTGTTATACTGTAATCGGAATATATACGATTTTTTCTTTTTATTAAGCCTTTATACTTATGCTTGTCACCGCTGATTCTTCCTTAGCTGATGAACAAAACTTTGATACTACTCTTCGTCCACAGTATTTCGCAGAATACGTTGGTCAGGAGAAAATCAAGCGTCATTTAGACATCTTTATCCAGGCTGCGAAAAAACGCAATGAACGCATCGATCATGTTCTCCTCTACGGTCCAGCTGGACTTGGTAAAACAACCTTGGCACATATCATTGCCAAAGAAATGAATGTAAATATAAAAATCACTTCTGGTCCAGCCATTGAAAAGGTGGGTGATCTCGGTTCTATTCTGACAAACCTCGATGATGGTGATGTGCTCTTCATCGATGAAATTCATCGTCTCAATAAAATGATCGAGGAAGTTCTCTATCCTGCTATGGAAGATTACAAACTCGATATCATTATTGGCAAAGGTCCTGCAGCAAGGACTATTCAGCTCGATCTTCCTCACTTTACGCTTATCGGCGCAACAACTAAACTCGGTTCTTTGTCCAATCCGCTTCGTAACCGTTTTGGTTCGACACACAGACTCGAATTTTACACCAAAGAAGAAATTGAAAAAATTGTGAAACGATCGTCAAACATTCTCGAGATTGGACTCGATGCAGATGGAGCAAGAGAAATTGCCAAGTCAAGTAGACAAACCCCTCGTGTTGCTAACCGCATACTGAAACGTGTTCGTGATTACGCCCAAATAAAAGACCTTTCTACTATCACTGGCGATATCGCTCGCGAAGCACTGAAGCTCTATGAAATTGATCACCTCGGACTCGAACCTACAGATAGACATATTCTAGAAACTATTATTCATACGTTCAAAGGTGGACCTGCTGGACTGCGAGCCATCTCGAGTGTCACAGGAGAAGAAATACAAACCATCGAAGATGTAGTCGAACCATATCTTTTACAACTCGGATTCATTGCCCGTACTCCTCGTGGTCGCGTCATCACTGAGGCTGGCTACAGTCATCTCGGAATCACTATACCTTTTGATCATCACAAAAAACTTCTCTAGACTTTTTCTGCTTTTCTTTTCTTCCTTCCAATGATAGAATAAAAGAAAAAAATATGACCTCTCTTATTTTAGCTCTATATCTTCTTATTTTCTTTTGTTACATTGCGGTAGCTCTCTTTATTCTTTTCCACATATTCCGCTATTCCTTGAAGCGTAGTACAGCTATCTTTTCTGCTTCTCTTTTTTCTCTTGTTTTTATTGTCCTCATGGTGACAAATTTTATTCTTTTTACACGATTACCTTTTTCTGAAATAACTTCTTCTTTCTAATATTTTTATGCGTTACGCTTTCCACCGTTTTCATTTCACTGGTCAAAGAGAAAATGAAGAAGTCATCGAGGTTATTCATCGCCACTGGCTCAATATCACCCTCCAATTTCTCATGCTTTTCTTCTTCACAGCGGTCACTCTAGGAGTGATGTTTATTCTCCCGTTCTTTTTCCCCGTACTTCTTGGTGCTTATACGGTTTCCTTATTCCATTTTGTTGAAAACACTTTTTTTCTGTGTATTTGGATTTTCAGTTTTCTTATTTGGATTGATTATTATTTTGATGTTTGGATTATCACCAACGAACGCATCGTGAATATAGAACAAAAAGGCCTTTTTAATAGATATATTAGCGAACTTAACTTCCGCAATATTCAGGACGTAGCAACGGTTGTCGAGGGTATTGTCCCAACAATGTTCAATTTCGGAGAAGTCTCTGTACAAACCGCTGCTGAGCAAGAACGTTTTCTCTTTCATATGGTGCCTGATCCATACCGTATCAAGGACATTATTATGAAACTTTCTGAACAGACTAAGGGCAATTTACAATAAGGTAATTCTGCGCTATACTCACATTTGCTTCACATTAAAAGTATCCTAACTTTTTTTATTTTTTCCTATGTCAGGACATTCACACTGGGCGACCCACAAACACCAAAAAGGCATCAATGATGCAAAACGAGGGATTATTTTCACAAAATATGGCAGACTGATCACTATCGCTGCACGCGAAGGTGGAAGCGGAAATCCTACTATGAATTTCAAACTCCGTCTTGCCATTGACCAAGCAAAAAGTGTCAATATGCCGAAGGAAAACATTGATAGAGCTGTCAAAGTAGGTACTGGTGAGGCAAAAGACGGTGTTCAAATAGATGAGATTGTGTATGAAGGCTATGGACCTGGACAAGTAGCACTCATTATTGAGACGGCTACAGATAATAGAAATCGTACCGTGAGTGAAATCAAATCCCTTCTCACAAAAGGTGGCGGGAAGTTTGTTGCCTCTGGAGCAGTCAGTTTTATGTTTCGTCACACAGGACTTATCTCTTTTTCCAGAGAAAAATACACTTCTCTCGAAGCACTGGAAGCAGAAACACTTGAATCAGGTGCTGATGACTTCTTCACGACCGATGAAGTATTTGTAGTCGTAACAGCTGTCGAAATGCTTCAATCTGTCGAAGAATACTTCCGAAACAAAGGTTTTCTCTGTGAAAGTGCCGAACTCGGCTATGTACCCACACAAACAGTGTCGCCAAGCAGAGATGAACTCGCATCTCTCGAAAAACTCCTTGAAACACTCGAAGACCATCAGGATGTTCAGAAAATCTGGAATAATCTCGATTAGTCATTCTTCTCTTCGCGCCTTGATTTTCTTACATTTATATCACTATGCGTATTCTCGGCATTGATCCTGGTACGGCTATTGTTGGCTGGGGAGTTATTGATATACAAGGGAGCACTATAAAAACGATTGCTTTTGGGCATATTGAAACATCAAAAAATCTTCCTATGTCTAAGCGTTTATTTGAGATTTCCACCAATCTTCAAAGTATTATTAAAAAATATCAGCCAAGTGAATCTGCTGTAGAAGAGCTTTTCTTTTTTAAAAACCAGAAAACCATTATCTCGGTCGCACAGGCTCGTGGCTGTATACTCTTGACTTTAGAGAATTTATGTGTTAATATGTACGGTTATACACCCCTCGAAATAAAACAGGCACTCACCAATTACGGACGTGCAGATAAAGCCCAAGTACAGCTTATGGTAAAGACCATTCTGAAACTTGCCACCATTCCAAAGCCTGATGATACAGCTGATGCTCTCGCGGTTGCCCTCTGCCACGCTAGTCGCCGGAAAATGGAAAATATTAAACAATCAGGCGTCTCCCTCTAAAGAATTTATTTTTTAAACATTGCATATGTTTCACCATCCTCTTGTTACTTTTTTTGTTGCGCAGGGCATACCAGAGCAAACAGTTCTTCTCCTTCTTATGCTTCCTCTTGTCGCCACTCTTGTGGCTTTCTTTAGACAAGTTATTGGGATCAAGGCCTTTGGTATCTACACGCCGTCTATTATTACGTTTGCTCTTTTAGCCTTTGATCCAAACGGTATCAAATACGGAAGCGCTATGTTCATTAGCATCATCCTTGTGGGTATGGTCACGCGGTTTCTCCTCCGAAATCTTCGTCTCCTCTATCTCCCACGCGTAGCCATTACCCTTTCTATTGTTTCTTTGTCTGTTCTCTTTTTATTGTTTATTGGAGCCATCACTCATCGCACTGGTCTTGCATCAGTTTCTATTTTCCCGCTTCTCATTATGATTACTCTTGCAGAGAAATTTGTGGCCACACAAATTGAAAAAGGAAGCAAAACAGCCTTTATTTTGGCAACAGAAACCCTTGTTATCTCTATTGTTGGTTATTTCCTCGTAAGTTGGTCTTGGCTTACTGATTTTATTCTCGCCTATCCTTGGGCCATACTTTTTACCTTTGTGATTAATGTTTGGCTTGGGAAATGGTCAGGTCTTCGTTTTACTGAATACTTCCGTTTCCAGAAAATCACTCACTCTTTATAGACCTTTCTTCACTGACAATCTATGTTTGATTTTTTCAAAAAAAGCCAGAATCTTCTTGGTATGAACGCTCGTAACCTAGACTATATCCGGCCATATAACCGTAAAAAAGGCATGCGTATCGCTGATAACAAGCTTCTTTGTAAGCGCATTCTTCAGAAAAATAATCTCGGCGTTTCATCGCTTATTGCAAAAATAAAGACTCATGAAGAGCTGGAGCAGTTCGATTTCACGAAGCTTCCTGATAGCTTTGCTTTAAAGCCAAATCGTGGATTCGGTGGTGGTGGCATTATCGTTGTCTATGCACGAAAGAAAAACCACAGTGATGCTTGGATTAAGGCAAATGGTTCCCTCATCACCACTGATGATATCAAGAGCCATATCCGCAATATTCTTGACGGCTCTTTTTCACTTTCCAATATTCCTGATATTGCCTTTTTTGAGGAAAGACTAAAACTCCTCAAACTTTTCAAACCCTATGCTTTCAAAGGCATTCCTGATATCAGGGTTATTATATTCAATAACGTGCCTGTGATGGCGATGCTCAGACTTCCTACGCGCGCATCAGACGGCAAAGCCAATCTCCAACAAGGAGCTATTGGTGTGGGTATCGACCTTGCTACAGGAACCACTACGAGCGCCATCCTTGGTAAAGGTCATGTCATCGAATACATTCCTGGCACCAAGCTAGTGCTCTCTGGTATCAAAATCCCTTATTGGAATGAAATTTTACGTATGTCAGTGGAATCCCAGCGCATTTCTGGATTAGGATTTCTTGGAACGGATATTTCTATCGACAGAGAAAAGGGTCCGGTCATTTTAGAGCTCAATGCGAGACCAGGACTTTCTATTCAACTCGCTAACCTTGCAGGATTAAAAAGTCGCTTGAAAAGAGTTTCAGGACTCAAAATAAAAACCACAGAGCGAGGTATACGGGTAGGCAAGAACCTTTTTGGAGGAGAAATCGAAGAAGAAATCGAGGAGCTTTCAGGCAAACGTGTCATCGGTAGCATCGAAAAAGTGAAGCTCATCGGCAAAGACGGGAAAGAAATCGAAGTAGAGGCAAAGATTGATACCGGCGCTGATTCTACTTCTATCGATATCGAACTGGCCAAACAACTTGGGTTTAGTGAGGTTCTCGCCTACTTTAAAGCCCTCGCTCTACCTGTAATCACTTCACGAGAAGAAGGGCAAACGCTCCATGCTTCTCTTTTGGATCAATACAGCAAAAGTCATCCAGATCTTGCAGATATCACTATAATTTATGCCTCCAACGGAATATCTATTCGACCAAAAATAAAACTTTTATTCATTATGGATGCTACAGAAATATCTGCTAAGGTTTCCGTTACGGATAGATCGTCCCTCCAATACCCTCTCATTATTGGGAGAAAGAATCTAGGAAAGTTTCTCATTGATACCAGTAAAAAGTAATCTATGTCTGATCAAAAAAATCTTGTTGTCTTGTACTATGGGGATGACTGGCACAAAACTGTGCCTCTCGAAAACTCACCAGAAACAAGAGCTTCATTCGAGGAATTCTATACTTTTGCAAATCGGCACGGATGGAACATTTTCCGCGCCAGTATCCTTTGGTTCGACCAAGATACTTTTTCATTTTTAAAAAGTTGGACCTACGCGGATGGAACTTGGCAAAAAATTGAAAGCTCTATCAGACCAGATGCCGTATTCGACAAGACGTCCGGGAAATATGATTACTCCCTCTTCGACCTGAAGATGGCTATTTCAAAAAAAATATCTCTTCGTAATTCTCCTCTTTTCCGCACCTCATTCGACAACAAATTTTCTCAATACCTCACTTTTTCAGAGTTCATGCCAATGACTTTACTCGCAGAAAGCCGGGATCAGCTTTTAGAAACACTCTCAGCCATTCCTACAACGAAGGCTGTTATCAAAGAAATATATGGATCGGGAGGGAAACAAGTAACTATTGAGGAGAAAAATCTTTTGGAAAGTCGCTCTGATATTTTCCTCTATCCAGTCATCATCCAGGAATTTATTGAGACCTCTGGAATCCCAGGATTTTCAGATGAAGGTGTCGTGGCCGATCTTCGGCTTGTTTATATTAACAAGGATCTCGTGTATGCTCTCTCACGCATAGCAAAACAAGGATCTCTTCACACAAATTTTCATCAAGGTGCCCACGCTGTACTAGTACCACTCGAAAAGATTCCACCTTCTTGTCTTGAAGTTGCAGAAAAGATTCGAAGAAAGCTTATTCTTTTTGAAAACATCAACTACTCTTTGGATTTCATGTTTACACAGAATGACACTCCCCTATTTATCGAAATGAACACCACTCCAGGACTTGATCTTTTACGGATTGTTGGAGCACCAGAAACCAAAGAATACTATTACCAAGAATTACTTGATTCTTTTTTACAAAAAACCATATGAAAATAGCTCTTGTAGCTCCAGCTTTTGGCCAAACAGGTGGGCCTGAGGTAATGGTCAAGACTTTAGCTGAGTCCCTCACAAAGAAAGGGGTAGATATAACCGTTTTTGCGCCAGCCGATTGGAAAACCACAGCCAAACATATGCATTCAATTCCTCAAAGCTTATGGAATATGACCGGCTTTAAGGATCAAACTATGACCCTGCGCCGTAACTTCCAAATGGCCAGTCAAACAACGGTTCTAAAATTCCAGGATACATTTGATCTTATCCACCTAAATGTTCCTAGCTTTGCTGCCGCCGCTATTGCAGGGGCGAAGATTCCCGTACTTCTGTCGGCTCATAGCCGGATTCCTAAGGATGAGTTCTTGCAGCTGAAAAAGTTAGGTGCCCACATTGTCGCCCTTTCTCACGCACAAGCAAAAAAACTGCCTTATGACTCTGTCATTTGGAATGGCCTCAATGTATCCGAGATTCAACCTTCTTTTGAGCCTGGAAAATATCTTGTCACTATCGGACGTCTGACCGACCAAAAAGGAATCCACTCCGCTATTAACATTGCGAAAAAGGCTCGTGTGCCCCTTATTATAATCGGAAGAGTTGGTAACGGCGCTGATCGACAAGTATATTTCAAAGAACAAATTAAGCCTTATATCGACGGAGATATGGTTCGCCATCTCGATACCATCCCTCATGAAGAGATATTTTCCTACCTACGCTCTGCAAAAGCTCTTCTTTTTCCTATTGTTCGCGCAGAAACTTTCGGGCTCGTTGCAGCTGAAGCTTTGGCTTGTGGTACGCCAGTCATTGGAACCCGCGTTGATCCTCTCCCAGAACTTCTGACGGATAGTTCTATTTCTTTTCTTTCTGACGACCTAGATGAACTAGCCAACGTAGCAGCTCACACAGAACGATTTGACCGCCAGACTTGTCGTCGTTACGCCGAAGAGCACTTCAGTACGGAACGCATGGCCGATGAATACATCGCTCTCTACAAAGATCTCCTAAAATAAGTCTTCGAGTGCCAAACCTCCGGCCGAAGAATCTCTTCTTATCGGGAAAAGGCCTTTTCTATTTCTTTAAAGCCTCGAGATCCTCATCTGTTATGTTGAGCTGATCAAGAATCCAAATATGGCGCGGGTTAGAAGGATCATACTTTCCTACGTCCCATCGGCTCATTTCTGGCACATTCTTAGCAACAGATTCCCATACCGCTATATTCCCTTCACGATAAATAATGTCCTTCGTAAAACAAACTCCTGGAGTTTGAGCATCTGTTCCTCTGAACGTTCTAACACAGCGTCCCCAAGCGGAAGCCTCAGCTTTTTTCCGCGCCTCTTCCTCGGACATACCATTCAACATACTTTGAAGTTGATAATACCTTTTTAAAATTTCAAACGTTTGTCGAAAATTCCGTGGCTGGCCATCGACTCCCATAGCAAGACTTATAGCAAAGTGACCATCAAACCCAGAGTAGTCTTTTACTTCTCCTTCGAGGACTTGTTCTCTGAGCCCAGTCACCCCCTCCTCGCCTGCTTCGTAGCGATCAAGACCCAGACCGAGCATTTTCAGTTTTGTTCTCTCCCCACGGATTCTTCTGGCAGCATGTGTTCCAATTTCATGTGCTATCAGACCTTTAAGGGCTCGAAAGGAAAGTTTCCTTTTTTCAGGAATTTCTACAGACTTCTTTTCTTGATTAACACTAATACCGCTCTTGTTCGAATTGATTACCACTACCCACCCTTCAGCCGAGAGCTCTTGGAGAGCTCCTTCAAAAAACGTCTTTATTTCTTCCGCAGAAAATTCTTGATTTGGGTCAGCTTCAATATTCACCAAATCACCAACACTTTCCAGCGTTGCTTCTCTTGCTATGTCTTGAACTCTCACTGTGGGGAGGGCTACTGCAAACCTTTCTTCTGTGAGAATCAACTGAGCAAGGTTTTTTCCTAGCTCTTGGACTTCTTGACTTTCATGTTTCCTTGCTCTTTCTGTGATACGTCGTACTTTTTCTAAAGAGTAAACAAAAATTTCCGGCGAAGGTTTCCCATAAATAAACTCTGAGTATCGCTTCAATCTTCTCTGATCGCCAGTAGCGACAGCCCTGAGTAAGCGATTTTCAGCAATCTTTTCATTCAGTTTCCAACAGTATACTTGCTTTACTACCTCATTTCTCTCTCCGCTCCGCACCGACTCTTTCAGACCAAGAAGGGCTACTTCTCGCTTTGCTATACCCTCGAGATTTAGCAGAGGATAGTCAAGTTCAGGATTTTCTTTTTCTCCAGCTAGAAATGCCTGTTTTTCTGCCTCTCTCTTTTGTTTATCACCATCCAAATACTCATAAGCCTGAAAACAACCAATTTTTTCAAATTGGTCGTACCACTTCTTATCTAGAGGTTCTCCGCTTAGTTTGACTTCAGGAAACCTTTCAAACATTCACCTAAAAGATAATTAGATTTTATATTTGTATTATATACCAGGTTCTAACCCGTATCAATATCAACAAAAAAATGAATCACCCCGGAGCAGAGCTCCGAGGTATCAGTGATACTTACAGGTCTGCGAATAAATTAGGCT
>PFHN01000002.1 GCA_002782305.1 Candidatus Moranbacteria bacterium CG_4_8_14_3_um_filter_41_13
GAAGGAGAGGTTTCTTTTTGGGTGATACCTTGGAGGTTGATACTATCTGTAATTGGTATTGTATTTATACCAGCTTTTATCGTGTATCTCTTTATGAAATGGCGGATGAGGAAGCTACGAAGAAAATAGATTTTTGATTTACGATTTTAAGATTGCTATTATGTTGAAACAATTTTCTTTTTTGAGTTTTATTTTTCTTGGAGTATTATTGCTTGCTTCTCCTGTCTTCGCTGCAGAAACTCCTGATGCGAGCTCATCTGTAAAACCAGGCCTCCGTCTCATCACCTCCCCACTTCCTATCAACCTCGTGACAGAGCCAGGCAAGACGGTTACCACTGAACTCAAAGTAAAGAATGGAGGCACACAAAAAGAAACACTCAAGATCGATTTGATGAAGTTCAAAGCCTATGAGGAGTCAGGGAAACCACAACTTCTTGAAAGAGAAGCAGGAGATGACTTCCTTGATTGGGTAACCTTCTCACAGCCGACATTTACGCTCGCTCCTGATGAATGGAAAACGATCACGGCCACCTTTACTGTTCCATCTACCGCTTCTTTTGGATATTACTATGCTCTTGTCTTTTCTCGAGCAGAAGAAGTAAAACCAGCGAATATCTCAGAGACATCACTCGTTGGTGGTACAGCGATACTCGTTCTCCTCGAAGCGCGTGTCCCTGATGCGAAGCGAGAAATTGTTGTTACAGAGTTTTCATTAGACAAACAATTCTACGAGTTTCTTCCAACCACATTCAATGTGAAACTCAAAAATACTGGCAGTGTTCATATCGCGCCACGAGGCAATATCTTCATCAATCAGGGTGATACCAAAGACGTTGCTCTCCTCGAAGTAAACAGTGAAAAAGGCAATATATTGCCTAATTCAAGCCGTACATTCGATACCAAATGGAATGATGGTTTTCCTGTTTATCAGGAGAAAGTACAAGATGGTAAGACGGTTTTCGATGAAAAAGGGAATCCAGAATATGAACTGAAATGGAACTTCAAGGATGCCTCCAAACTTCGCTTCGGAAAATACACTGCCAAACTCCTCCTCATCTATGATGATGGACACCGTGACGTTCCTGTTGAAGGAGAGGTTTCTTTTTGGGTGA
>PFHN01000024.1 GCA_002782305.1 Candidatus Moranbacteria bacterium CG_4_8_14_3_um_filter_41_13
TACAGCGAAGAATAAAAAAGAAGGAGAAGTATTGTTCCGTCTTCTTGGATTGCCACTGCAACATGCAGAGGCAAGAAAGGAAAAGTAATATATCGAAATTTATATGGCAAAAACATCTACTGCAGCTAGAGCACTCAAAACCCCGAAATTTTCAACTCGTATTGTAAATCGATGTTGGAAGTGTGGTCGTAAGCGTGGGTATCTCAGGAAATATGACGTGTGTCGTATTTGCTTCCGTGAGCTCGCTAATAGCGGTCAGGTTCCTGGAGTAAAGAAATCATCTTGGTAAATTTAAGTTAGAAGACACTATGTTAGATCCAATTGCAGACATGTTAACAAGAATCAGAAATGCTCAGCTCGCTGGACATAGCTCTGTTTCTATGCACGCTTCGAAAATGAAATTCGTTCTTGCTTCCATTTTGGAACACGAAGGATTTGTTGGTCGCGTTGAAAAGAAGACGGAAGAAAGTGGACACGAAACACTGTGTGTCACACTTAAATATACGCAGGTTTCTCCAACGAAAAAAGTTCCAGCTATTCAAGAATTGACCCGTGTCAGTAAGCAAGGCTGTCGTATTTACGTCAAGAAGAGTGAAATCAAGAAAGTAAAAAACGGATATGGTATCGCCATTGTGTCGACTTCGCAAGGAGTAATGACTGGAACAGAAGCGTTCCGTCGTGGTCTTGGTGGAGAATATATCTGTAGAGTGTGGTAATTGCTTGAGTTAAAAGTTATTCATTATGAGTAGAATTGGAAAAAAACCAGTAAGCATCCCAAGTGGTGTGGAAGTAACAGTGAATGAAAACACGGTGTCTGTAAAAGGACCCAAGGGATCACTCACATTTCCTCATCTGCGTGAAGCGAGAGTGACGGTAAGCGAGAATGAAGTGCTCGTTGCTAAAGTAGGTGATACCAAAGTATCACGTGCTGTTTGGGGAACGACAGCCAAGATCATATCGAATATGATTGCGGGTGTTACGACTGGCTTCCAAAAACAACTCGAACTGAATGGTGTGGGTTATCGTATGAATGTTGCTGGCAAGAAACTCACCCTCGCACTTGGTTTCTCTCATCCAGTAGAACGAATGCTTCCCGAAGATTTGGATGCAAAGATTGAAAACAATGTTTTGACCATCTCTGGTATTGATAAACAAAAAGTAGGTGAATTTACTGCGGTGATTAGAAAGCTCAAACCAGTAGAACCATACAAAGGAAAAGGTTTCCGTTATGTAGGTGAAGTGGTTCGTCGTAAAGAAGGTAAGAAGGCATCTGCCTAATGAATTTTTGTAAATATTTTCGAGTATGCTCAAGCGAGAAATGAAAAAAGTGAAACGATTTGAACGGAAGCGTCGTGTCCGTGCAAAGATCTCTGGTACAAGTGATTGTCCACGTCTTTCAGTCTTTCGTAGTCTGAGAAATATCTCAGTGCAAGCGATTGATGATGAAGCAGGGAAAACACTGGCACAGGCAAGTCTCATTTTGATTGATAAAAAAGCAAAGAATACTGTTGAGGGAGCAGCCCTCGTTGGAACAAAGATTGCTACCGACCTCCTTCAATTGAAGGTGAAGAAAGTAGTATTTGATCGTTCTGGCTATCGTTATCATGGCAAAGTAAAGGCGCTGGCTGAAGCTGCTCGAACTGCCGGACTTATATTTTAGGCTATTAATAATCGAGATACTATGGTAAAGCAAGGAAAAAAAATGGCGAGACGGGAAAAACCTGAGTTTGATCAGAAGCTTTTGAATTTGGCTCGCGTAACTCGTGTGGTGAAAGGTGGACGTCGTTTCCGTTTTCGCGCCACACTCGTAATCGGCAATCGCAAAGGCAAAGTTGGCGTGGGTGTTGCAAAGGGTTCAGATGTTTCTGATGCTATCCAGAAGGCTTTCAATGATGCAAAGAAAAATATGGTCACCATCGAACTTTCTGGATCAACTATTTCTCATGATGTTCTTGCTAAACTTGGTAGCGCACGAGTACTTCTCAAGCCGGCTTCTGAAGGACGGGGTATTATCGCTGGAGGAGCTGTCCGTTCTGTTGTGAACCTACTCGGAGTGAAAGACATCGTATCAAAATCCTTAGGTGCTTCCAATCCTTTGAACGTTGCTCGCGTAACAATCAAAGCCCTCCTTATGCTCAAGGCACCACGTGTGCCAAAGGCAGTGAAGGAAGTAAAAGAAGAAAAGGTAGCGTAGGTTCGTCTAATGTCATCTCGTAAGCGATAAATATATGCAAATTCATCAACTCTCTGTTACCAAGAAAAAAGCTTGCAAACGTATTGGACGCGGTGGAAAGCGTGGTACAACTGCTGGTCGTGGAAGTAATGGTCAGAAATCTCGTACAGGCGCTTCAGTCGATCCTCTTTTCGAAGGAGGTCGTTCTACATTCCTCGAACGTTTGAAAAAAGTCCGTGGTTTCAAAGCAGTACACGCCAAAA
Source organism: Candidatus Moranbacteria bacterium CG_4_8_14_3_um_filter_41_13 (assembly GCA_002782305.1). Taxonomy (GTDB): domain Bacteria; phylum Patescibacteriota; class Minisyncoccia; order Moranbacterales; family UBA1568; genus UBA1568. The sequence continues at coordinate 2,437 of PFHN01000024.1, forward strand.
AATCTACTGTGAAACTTTCTGATATCGACAAAGCATATATAGCTGGAGAAATTGTCTCGATTGATACCTTGATCGCTAAGAAACTGGCTCCAAAAAATGCTTTTTCTCGTGGAGTAAAGGTGGTAGCCACAGGCACACTTTCGAAGAAATTGACTTTAGACAAAGGTATTTTTGCTTCAGCAAAAGCCAAAGATGCTTTTGAGAAAATTGCTGACTAACATCAATTTCCGCGTGACAAAGTACCTGCTTTCAAGTGGGATAGGGGAGTATACTGAAGAAGAGTCAGATTAAAAAGAAAATGATTTGCTTTCATGCGTGAAATTTTTCTCAATATTTTTCGAATAAAAGAGTTACGGAATAAAATATTTTTTATTCTCGGTCTTCTTGTTATCTATCGAATGGCTGCGAATATCCCTCTTCCAGGAGTGGATGTTTTGGCTTTGAAGAAACTGTTTGAAGACAATGCTTTTCTCGGACTTCTCAATGTTTTTTCTGGTGGAGGACTTTCTAATATTTCTATTGTACTCCTCGGTGTTGCTCCGTACATTACCGCTTCGATTATTATGCAGCTCCTCACTACGATCGTGCCAAGTCTTGAGCGCTTGTACAAAGAGGAAGGGGAAATCGGAAGACAAAAGTTCAATATGTGGACGAGGTGGATTACATTACCTCTCGCTGCTCTTCAGTCTTTCAGTATGCTCTCACTCCTTCGTTCTCAAAATATTTTAGGCGATATCACTCCTTTTACGATGACGGTGATTATCATCAGTGCTACAGCAGGTACGATTTTTCTTATGTGGCTCGGTGAGCTGATCACAGAAAAAGGTTTAGGGAATGGAGTATCAGTGATTATTTTCGCTGGTATCGTCTCAGCTCTTCCGACGGATATTTCTCGTTTCGTTGCTACATGGGACCCTTCACAGATTTTCACCTATCTTCTTTTTGCTCTGGTAGCAGCCGTGACGATAGCCGGGGTTATTTTTGTGAATGAAGGACAGAGGACTATTCCTGTTGCGTATGCGAAGCGTGTTCGCGGTGCGCAGGTGTATGGTGGATCATCAACGCATCTTCCGCTTCGGGTGAATCAGGCAGGCGTTATCCCAATTATTTTTGCTGTTTCACTCATTCTTATTCCGACGATGGTGGCGAATTTTCTCGCACAGAGTAGTCATGAAAACATTGCGAGTATCGCTCTCTCAGTCAGTGCTTGGCTTCAGAATCAGTGGATTTATGGATCGCTGTATTTCTTCCTCATTGTCATTTTTACCTATTTTTATACAGCTGTTGTTTTTGATCCGGTGAAGATTGCGGAGAATTTGCAAAAGCAGGGCGGATATATTCCAGGCATTCGTCCAGGAGCTACCACCGCAGAGTATCTGTATCGTATTATCAACCGCATTACACTTGCAGGAGCATTCTTTTTGGGATCAATTGCTGTTCTGCCTTTTATCGTGCAAGGTATCACTGGTATCAATGCGTTCTCTATCGGTGGCATCAGTATTCTTATTGTCGTATCAGTCGTACTGGAAACAGTGAAACATATTCAGAGTCAGCTTACCATGCGAAGCTACGAATCCTTCTAGATTGTCAAAAGAAATATAATTTTTTAATTTTTCCCTTTCACGTTTGCATTTTTAGATCCGAAATGAGTATCGTTTCAAGATAAGAAACAGGAAAGAGGGAATCAAGAAATAAATGCCTCTCAAAGACACCTATATTCTTCTCGGTTCTGCTGGTAGTGGAAAAAGTACGCAGGCGGAACTTCTCAAAAGTTCACTCCATCTGGCTCATATCGATATCGGATCTGAACTCCGTGCTGTCGCTTCCCAAGACACCCTACTTGGTCATGAGGTGAATGAAATTATCAATGTGAAACATTCTTTCGTTCCTGATGAGGTTGTGTTCGCTGTGTTACTCGACGCCATTCATTTCGTACCGGAAACAGTTGGACTACTCATCGATGGTATTCCCAGACGAGAAAGTCAGATAGAGAAAGTACTCGAAGTACTAGAGCAAGCACACCGCTCACTCAATAAAGTAATTTTCATCGATGTGCCAGAAGCCGTTTCAGTCGAACGTATTTCCAAAAGGTACGCTTGCACTGTCTGTAAACGGAATTATATCCTTGGGAAGAACCTGATCGATAGTGAAACCCCGTGTCGTTATTGTAGTGGACACATTGTCCAGAGAATGGATGATACCGAAGAAGGTGTGCGTACCCGTCATCATATCTTCCAGAAAGACACATTGCCTGTTATAAATTATTTTGAAAAAACAGGACAGCTTCTGCATATCAATGGTGATCAGGAAACCTATAAGGTATTTCAAAATATTTTGAAATATGTTCGTCCAGAATAGGAGAAAAATATCATTTTTTTATGTTACATCTATGAGTAAAGAATGGATTAAAACAGCCGACGAAATTGATCGCTTACGCCATTCGTGTCACGAGTTGGCGCGTATTTTGGATATCTTGATGAAGGCACTTCGTCCAGGTATGAGTACGCAAGATATTGATGATATGAGTGAGAAACTCATGCTCGAAATTGGAGCGATACCCATTTTCAAAGGATATATGGGAGGATCAGGTCGTCCTTTTCCTGCTACGCTGTGTACTTCTATCAATGAAGAAGTGGTACACGGTATCCCGAATAAAAATAAGATTATCAAAGAAGGGGATTTGGTGAAACTCGATATTGGTATGCGCTATGAGGGTATGGTTTCTGATATGGCACGTACCATCAAAATAGGAAGTGTCTCTCCTGTTGCAGAAAGACTGACTCAGGTGACAGAAGAATGTTTGCAAAGAGGTATCGAAAAACTTCGTCCAGGGGCACATATTTTCGACTATGCACGTGCTGTCCAAGAACACGCTGAGGCAAATGGTTTTTCTGTTGTGCGAGATCTCGTTGGGCACGGTGTAGGAAGAGAACTCCATGAAGATCCTCAAGTACCAAATTATGTTTCGAGAAGTATGGACAATTTTGTCCTGGGAGAAGGAATGACTTTGGCGCTCGAACCGATGGTTAACGTGGGCACATACGAAGTGGATATTGCCGATGATGACTGGGCATTTATTACTGCCGATGATGAGCTTTCTGCACATTTTGAAAATACGGTGGTGATTACGAAAGATGGTGCAGAGATTTTAACAAAACTATAACATCTCTATCCTCTATCATTATTATTTAACAGTATATGCACAATTATCTTGGATTGGATTGGGGAATGGCGAATATCGGTATTGCTTTGGCACATGCTGAGACCAGAGTGGCTCTTCCTTACGTTACACTCAAAAATGATCAAGATGTGATGCAGAAAATAGGTGACATTATCGTCAAAGAAGATATCGGAACTATTGTCCTCGGTATTCCAATGTATACTATAACAGCTGAGAAAAAACACCCAGCCAAGCTTTTTGGAAAGCTTCTTGCAGAGCAATTTTCGGTTCAAGTCGTGTATCAAGATGAGATGTTTACCACCAAAATGGCAGAGGCTAATCTGATAGAACAAGGAGTCAAACATGTTTCGAAAAATAACGATGAAGAAGCGTCGCGTATTATTTTGCAGGAATGGCTTGATAAACCCCTCTCGTATATTGGATAAAACGGTTTCTTGGAGTATAATGAAAATGTCTTTTATTCATACACTATCAGTTATTGCTTATGGGAGAAGAAAACACCGTCGCACAGAAAAAAGTATGTATCGTCGACGATACTGCAGAAATACGTGATATTTATAGCATAAAGTTTACACGTGAGGGTTTTGCTGTGGTGACTGCGAAAGATGGAGTAGAAGCGTTGCAGGTTATTAAGGAAGAACGACCAGATGTTATTTTGCTTGATATTCAGATGCCGGTTCTTGACGGTCTAGGTGTTCTCAAAGCCCTTAAGGCAGATAGTGTCCTTTCAAAAATTCCTGTTGTTATTTTGAGCAATGTCAATCAGGACGATATGTTTCAGAAAATCAGTGATTTGGGAGGAGCACAATATTATCTCGTGAAATCTCTTACGACACCACAGAAAATTATCGATATCACTCTTGATGCTTTGGCAGGAAGATAAAGAGAAGAGGAAAAGAGGAGAAAGAGAAACAGGCTGATTACAGGTCTGTTTTTTCTTATCAATAAGGAAAAGAGATAGGTATAAAGAATCCTCTATGCCTTGAATAAAAGCAGTATTTCAGGTAGAGTAGGGATATGATATATAACAGTATTTCTGTATGAAAAGTACCAAAACAACCTACAATCCGAAGAAAATAGAAGCGAAATGGCAGAAAGAATGGCAGAAGAACGGTCATCCGAAAGCCACAGGGAAAAAGGGCAAGCTCTATATTCTCGATATGTTTCCGTACCCATCAGGGGATGGACTGCATGTTGGACACGTGGAGAATTTTACGGCTACTGATATTGCTGCTCGCTTCAAGAGAATGAATGGTTATGATGTGCTTCATCCGATGGGTTGGGATGCTTTTGGATTGCCGGCTGAAAATTTTGCTATCAAAACCGGTATCCATCCGAAGAAAAAAACACTCGAATGTATCAAGAATTTCAAACGTCAGATGGAATCGATTGGATTATCGTATGATTGGGAAAGAGAAATAAATACTTCGAGCCCGGAATATTATAAGTGGACGCAATGGATGTTTTTGTTTTTGTATAAGAACGGACTGGCGTACAAAAAGAAGGCCAAGGTGAACTGGTGTGAAGCGTGCCACACGGTACTCGCCAATGAGCAGGTGATTGATGGTAAATGTGATCGTTCTGGCGATATCGTTTTTCAAAAAGACCTTGAGCAGTGGTTTTTCAAAATCACTGACTTCGTCGAAGATACTCGTTCGAAGAGCGGGAGGAAAATTTCTGGACTGCTTGCTGGTTTGAAAAAAATCGATTGGCCTTCGTCTACTATCGCTGCTCAGAAACACTGGATTGGGCGAAGCGAGGGAGCAGAAGTCATATTTCCTGTTGCCAATACTGAAGAAGAAATAAAAGTATTTACCACTCGTGTGGACACGATTTTCGGCTGTACCTACGTCGTGATTGCTCCTGAGCACACACTTTTGAAATCGCTTGAAGCGTCTATTGGGAACAAAGAAGAAGTAAAGAAATATCTCGAAGTCACCAAGAAGAAAACAGATCTGGAACGAACGGAACTCAACAAAGAAAAAACAGGAGTGGAGCTTGTTGGCATTGAGGCTATCAATCCATTTACCGGAGAAAGAGTGCCAGTGTACGTCGCTGATTATGTACTCGGAACGTACGGTACAGGAGCAGTGATGGGCGTGCCAGCTCACGATGAACGGGATTTTGCTTTTGCAAAAAAATACGAGTTATTTATACAGCAGTCCGTTGTTTCGGTTGATAAGAAGAATGAAACAGAATGTTTCACAGAAGACGGAGTACTGATTGATTCAGGGGAATTTACAGGTATGACATCAGGAGATGCGCGAGAGAAAATGTCAGCGTGGTTGAGGACAGAAAAAATGGGAGGGAAACGCGTGCAATATCGTTTGCGCGATTGGCTTATTTCCAGACAACGGTATTGGGGGGCGCCAATTCCGATTATTTATTGTGATGAATGTGGTGAAGTGCCGGTACCAGAAAAAGATTTACCAGTGAAGCTTCCGATGGATGTGGATTTTCTGCCGACAGGAGAATCACCACTCGTGCGTTCCAAGAGTTTCCAGAAAGTGAAATGTCCGACTTGCGGAAAGAAAGCTCGTCGTGAAGCAGATACGATGGATACATTTGTTTGCTCGAGTTGGTATTACCTGCGTTTCGCTGATCCAAACAATACCAAAAAATTTGCGGATCCGAAGGAACTTGCAAAATATTTGCCAGTAGATTTTTATATGGGTGGAGCAGAACACACGGTACTTCACCTCCTCTACGCACGATTTTTTACCAAGGCGCTGGCGAAATATGATTACCTGCATTTTGATGAACCGTTCGTCAAGATGCGTCATCAGGGAATGGTGATGGCGGAAGATGGTCGCAAGATGTCCAAATCGCTCGGGAATGTCGTCAATCCAGATGCGGTAGTACAAGAGCTCGGTGCAGACACACTGCGTCTCTATGAGATGTTTATGGGCCCTCTCGAAGATATGAAGGGTTGGAACACGGGGAGTGTTATCGGTCTTCGGAGGTTTCTTGATAAGGTGTGGCGTTTGAAGGAAAAAGTGGCGCAAGGAAAAACCCAGAAATCCGATCAGGATGTTCTGACGAGTTTGCTTCACAAAACAATCAAGAAAGTGACTGAAGACATCGAAGATCTCAAGTTCAATACGGCTATTAGTATGCTGATGATCTTGGTAAATGCAATGGAAAAAGAAGATGTTATTTCGCTTCACACCTATCAAACACTACTCATTCTTCTTGCTCCTTTTGCTCCACATATTACAGAAGAATTGTGGTCTGAAACTGGTGAGAAGAAGTCGATTTTCCTCGAAAAGTGGCCGAAGTGGGATGTAAAGAAAATTGTTGAAGAATTGTCCGTGATTGCCGTACAAATCAATGGCAAAGTTCGTGCGACATTTGCTATCGCAACTGGGAGCACCGAAGCAGTAGTAAAAAAAGTGGCGCTGGCAGATCCGAAGGTACAAGTGTATACCGCAGGAAAAGAAATTCGAAAAATGATTTATATCCAAGATAAAATTTTAAGCTTAGTGATTGGTGATTGAGAACGATTTATAGAAAAGACTTCATTTTTTCTTCCGTGTCCGCAGTCGAACATGTCGTACCTTAGCGTCGATAAACATCATTGTCCTGCTCTAAGAGTCGAAACGACTCCGAGCGCGCGCTCTGTTTCTAGCGACGCTTTCAGTAGACATGTGACCGACAATCGGACAAAGGAAGAAAAAAATAAATGTTTTTGTAACAAGAAGCTAAAGAGAAAAAATTCCTATGAAATATTTTTTTGATTTTGATGATTTCTTCATTGATACAGAGAATCGTCTTGCTCCAGATTTTTTTCAATTCCTTACATCACTTACTGGAGCAACACAAGAAGAAGTACATCAAACATATAAGCAATTTTCTGGTGCACATTTTACAAAAGGCATTCCATATTCACTCGAGCAACATATAGATTTCCTTGCAGAGTTACGAAGTTTTGATACAGAGCGTGTGAAAGAAAAGGCTCATGCGTTTTTTATTGATCTCACAAAATATGTTTTTGAGGGAACAGAAATATTTCTTCAAAGCTTACCAAAGGAAGATGTGTACCTTCTTACCTATGGAGAACTATCCTTTCAGAATTTGAAAGTTGATGGGTCAGGATTGCGGAAATATTTCCGTGAGGTAGTAGTTGTGGAGGAGAGTAAGCCAGTAGTGATTGAACGAATAATAAAAAGAGATCATTTTTTTCCCAAAGAAAGGGTTATTTTCGGCGATAATCGTTGTGGACATTTCACGGGAGCAAGAAAGCGCGGTATCATTACGGTACACTTGAAGCGTGAGACGGATATATTTAATAGTGAAATATGTTTGGAATCCGAGTATATTGTTAATAATTTTGAAGAATTATTGCAGGTGTTGAAAAATGTTGCTGTGTAGTTTTCTTGTATCAAAATATTTTTTCTTTTTAACAGTACGCTTATGTGTGGCATTGTAGGGTATGTCGGTAAAAGGTCAGCCAAAGATTTCCTTGTGGAAGGACTGAAGCGTCTCGAATATCGTGGCTATGATTCTGCTGGTATTGCCGTGATGCAGGAAGTCAAAGGCACACAGAAAATATATACCGTACGTGCGGTAGGAAAGGTGATCAATTTGGAGAATAAATTAAGTGAGCATATGAGCGGATGTATTGGTATTGCTCATACCAGATGGGCGACACACGGCAAACCATCAGAGAAAAATGCTCATCCGCATATCGATTGTAAGGGGACCGTGGCGGTAGTACATAATGGCATCATCGAAAATTACCTCGAGCTTAGGGAAATGCTGGTGAAAAAAGGGCATACATTTCGTTCAGAAACAGATACCGAAGTGATTGCTCATCTCATTGAAGAGGAAATGTCTGCTTCGGATAAAACAGAAAATATTTTTGAGGAAGCGTTCGTACGGACACTGAAACAACTGAGAGGAGCGTATGGCATCGTCGCGCTTTCTGTACACGATCCTGAAATGGTACTGGTAGCACGGAAGAGCAGTCCGCTTGTTCTTGGTATTGGGAACGGCGAGATGTTTATTGCCTCGGATGTTTCTGCGATGATAGGAGATGTGAAACGCATCGTGTACCTCGATGATGGAGAAATCGCTCTGGTAAGAAAAGAAAGTTACACCGTGAAAACTCTTGCAAATCGTATGAAAGAAAAAGAAGAGCTTGTTCTTGAATGGGACAAATCAGTCGCAGAGAAAGGAGGTTTCGCCCACTTTATGCAAAAAGAGATATTTGATCAGTCGAGAAGTTTTGCTGATGCACTACGCGGACGACTCATACTCGAGGACGGTATGGCACGCCTCGGTGGACTACGTACAGTAGAGAAAAGACTGCGGTCTATTAATCGCATTATCATTGTTTCTTGTGGTACATCCTATCACTCGGCACTTGTAGGGGAATATATGCTCGAGGAATACGCGGGGATTCAGACAGAAGTGGAAATGGCATCAGAATTTCGGTATCGCAAACCACTGCTTGATAAGAAAACAGTGGTCATTGCCATTTCGCAATCAGGAGAAACAGCCGATACACTTGCTGCTATTCGTGAAGCCAAAGAAAAAGGAGCACTCACACTCGGTATTGTCAATGTTGTAGGTTCGACCATTGCACGGGAAACGGATGCTGGCATCTATTGTCATGCAGGTCCAGAGATATCAGTGGCTTCGACCAAAGCCTTTACTTCACAGCTTGCTATTTTGGCGCTTCTGACGCTGTATGTAGGTCGTCAGAGAGGATTGTCGCTCGTGATGGGCAAACGTATTGCAAAGGAACTCCTCGCTATTCCAAAACATATCGAAACCGTTTTGAAGCAAACGGAAGCTATCAAAAAACTGGCGAAGAAATATGGAAGGCAACCGCACTATATGTATCTCGGACGCAAATACAATTTTCCGAATGCTCTCGAAGGGGCGCTCAAGATAAAAGAAATAGGTTATGTACCAGCCCAAGGGTATCCGACAGGAGAAATGAAACATGGTCCCATTGCTCTTATTGATTCATCGGTTGTTTCGCTTATGATCATTCCGAAAGATAGCGTGTATGAGAAAAATATGAGTGGAATGGAAGAGATTCTCGCGCGCGGTGGGAAGATAATAGCGATTGCTACAGTGGGTGATACTGCGATTCAGAAAAGAACAAAAGATGTCATTTTTATCCCAAAAACCATCGAGATGCTGACCCCGCTTCTTGCGGTTATTCCACTGCAACTTTTTGCGTATTTTGTTGCGGTTGAAAGAGGGTACGACATTGATAAACCGAGAAATCTGGCGAAGTCTGTGACAGTTGAGTAGTCTTTGAGTAAAAATCTCTCAGAATATTTTCTTTTTCTGCGCTCTCGGTTGACGTCGGTAATATTTGCGGAGAAAGTGCCGTATCCGCACATTCTTTTTCGTCTAGTCGGCGTTGTGAAATGATGTTATAATAAGTCTATTCTTTTTTTTAATGTTACGAAAATGCGTACGAGTATCACTGACTACCTGACTCTTGATAGACCGCTTATTGTTTTCGATCTTGAAACCACTGGACTCGGTATCGGGGAAGACAAAATCATCGAACTGGCGTATGAGAAAATTATGCCCAGCGGAGAAATTATTTCTTATTGCCAGCGTATCAATCCAGGAAAACCGATTCCCAAAGTCGCGAGCAGTATCAATGGTATCTATGATGCAGACGTGGCTGATATGCCGAGTTTCGCCAAACTTTCATATGAACTCTGGAGTACGTTCGAAGGGGCTGATGTGAGCGGATTCAATATTACCGGTTTCGACCTCCCATTTCTTCGTGGCGAGTTTGCTTCGGTAGGTAAGGCTTTCGATTTTTCCTCAAAAAAGGTTCTCGATGCCAAGGTGCTCTATCATAAGATGGAAGCTCGTGATATGTTTGCCCCACGTAACCTCTCTGCTGCGTACAAATTGTACTGTAACAAAGACCACATCGATGCTCACTCAGGAGCAGGAGATGTACGTGCCACCGTAGAGATCCTCGAAGAACAATTGAAGAGATATCCAGAGTTTCGTGATTGGGGCTACATAGCTGACCTGCACGGGAACAAGAAACTCCTTGAATCCGTCAAAATGGAACACGCCCCGGTTATTACCGAGGCATCACTTGGGACATTATTTTAAAAAATATATGAATACGCTGATTATTTTTGGAGCAGAGTATCTTTATCTGGTTATTGTCGTACTGGCCATCGCATATATCTGGCGCGCACCAAAAGAACTACAAAAGAGAATGATAGTGTGTGCCATCATTACATTGCCTGTGACATATATTGTAGCAAAAATTGCGAGTCAATTTTATTATAATGCGCGTCCATTTATAGTGGGGGACTTTATTCCTCTTCTTCCACACACAAACGATAATGGTTTTCCGTCTGATCATACACTCCTCAGCAGTGCTATCGCGATGACATTATTTTTCTTTTATCAGAAACGAGGACTTTTTCTTTTTGTAGTGGCTTTCTTGGTTGGTCTGGCGCGAGTTTTGGTTGGCATCCATCATCTGAGCGATATTTTTGGCAGTATGATTATTGCTTCTCTTGTTGCATATATTATTTTTACTTTTGTTTTACCAAAAATAGAACAAAAATTTCTTATCAAATAAGCAGAAACTATGCCACTTATTTATGGAAAACCGATAGCTGATACCATTCTTTCTGAAACGAGAAGAAAGATAGTTCTTTCTGGTATCGTTCCGGGTCTGGCGGTGATTCTTGTGGGGGATGATGCGTCATCACACCTCTACGTCAGTCTGAAAGAAAAAGCAGCGAAGAATATTGGTATCCATTTTGAGAAGTTTCTTTTTTCAGGAGATGCGGATGTCTATAGCGTCAAAAAATGTATCGATGAACTCAATGTTCGAGAAGATATACATGGCATCATCGTACAGCTTCCGCTTCCCGCAGGATTTGATACCGATGAAATTATTACTCGCATCGATCCGAAGAAAGATACCGATGGATTTCATAAAGAAACAGTACATGATTTTCTTCAGGGAAAAAAAGAATCGTGCCCTGTCTTTCCGAGAGCTATTCTGTCTCTTCTCCAGTCCACAGGAGGCTACCATATTGGAGAGAAGGCGATTGTCATTGCCAATTCTTCCTTGATGGGAGAGGTGATGGTGCAAACGCTTCTTCTGGAAGGATTACAATCAGAATATATCTTGAGCAGTGAATCTGCGGAAAATATTGCGATAAAAACCAAGGAAGCTCGAATCGTAGTGACGGCTTGCGGAAAAGCAAATTTCATTACGGGAGATATGGTCCAAGAAAACAGCATTGTTATTGATGGAGGGATCAGTCATATCGATAACAAGATTGTAGGGGATGCAGACAGAGCAACAGTAGAAGACAAAGCGAAGTTTCTTTCTCCTGTATCAGGAGGTGTAGGACCGGTCACTGTTGCCACACTTTTGGCGCGCGTTACCGATGCATCACTACGCAAATAATCACGCAGACAACAAAAAACAACCTTTCGTGAGAAAGATTGTCGTTCGTATCTTGTGCCGAGGGAGGGACTTGAACCCTCATGATATTGCTATCGCGGGATTTTGAGTCCCGTGTGTCTACCATTCCACCACCTCGGCATATTTTATTTTAGAGTATTGAGATATTTTCTTCCCTAGCCATTATTTCACCTCGGCATTTTTGCTTTTTTCTCAGCCAAAGAGCATAGATACAGAATAGAAAATTGATAATCATTTGTCAATGGACTATAATGACAGGTATACTGTATACAGTACAGAGTTTTATGGTATACCAAAGAGAGAATATATTCTTCTTGATACAGAAATATGGCTAAAGTAATTGGATTTATCAATCAAAAGGGCGGGGTAGGAAAAACTACCTCAACTATTAATGTTGCTACATACTTGGCAGAAGCCGGAAAGAAAGTATTGCTTGTGGATCTCGATCCTCAGGGCAATGCTTCTTCTGGTCTTGGTATCAATGCAAAAAGTTTAGAGAAAAATCTATATCACGTAATGATTTTAGGAACACTTCCGCAGGAAATTATTTTGCGCACAGAAACCGAGGGACTCCATATTATTCCTGCCGCTCAAGACTTAGCCGGGGCAGAAGTCGAGATGGTACATATTGAGGGACGGGAGTTTCGTTTGTATCAGGCGCTTCGTCATATACAGCCGTACTACGATTATATTCTGATTGATAGTCCTCCATCTTTGGGGCTCCTTACTATTAACGGTCTGGTAGCAAGTGATGAAGTGGTGATACCTGTTCAGACAGAATATTATGCTCTCGAAGGCTTGTCACAACTTTTGGGAA
>PFHN01000057.1:0-147 GCA_002782305.1 Candidatus Moranbacteria bacterium CG_4_8_14_3_um_filter_41_13
GAGAGAAGTCCCATATATTTTTATGCAAGAAATTGCTTCTTCTATTATAGTACAAAACCCTTTTCTTTTATAGCTCTCTTCTTATTTCATCCACTGAGAGGTTAAACCTCTCAGTAACTGTTACAGAAATTCCACAAAAAAGAAAAG
>PFHN01000057.1:165-3845 GCA_002782305.1 Candidatus Moranbacteria bacterium CG_4_8_14_3_um_filter_41_13
TTGAAAACACATACACTCTTTCCAAAGATTATTTCTTCTTGCCTTTTTTCGTAACCGCACTCTTCATAAGAAGAGCTCCAGCAGCCCCAAGAGCGGCTCCGATACCAGCAGCAATAGTAGCTGCCTTCTCTGGATTCTTCTTAGCAAAGCTTTCTGCTGTCTTGTAGGTGCTTTCGAGGTGTTTTTTGATCTTCGAAAGCTCCTTTTCTGCCATTACTTGCGTCTTATCGACTTGGGTCATCACTTTTCCCTTGACTGCTTCTGCAATCGCTACCACATCTTTCTTGTCCATAGACTTCTTCTTATTAAATTATTTACTTATTTACGTTCGAAGGTATACACGATGAAGACAATAACAAGCATCATCAGCCCCATCAGTGTTTCCCCTGCACCTGGCACGCCAACAAGCACGCTCAGGATTTTTGCCAAACCGACAAACAGGAACAACATACCAAAAAAACCGAGTCCAAACAGAAATACTTTCTTCGCTACTTTTCCGAAAAAAATATCAACCCGTTTGTGAACGCTCTGCAGTGCTTCATCGATGAAAGACTGCACGCTCTTCATCACCCCATCCAAAAGAAGACCAGGGATGCTCGTCTCGCTTGATTCTTTCTTGTGGTGAACTTCTTTTTTTTCTGGCATATTTTTTCTGTACTTTGAGTATAGCACAAAAAATCATATATGAGAATATTGCCCCTGTTTTTCTTTTATGGTATGAAAGATATAATAACAAACTATGAAAAATAAGAATATCCTCATTGGCATCGCTCTCTTTTTATACACATCTTTTTGTATCCCCTTTGCAGGCGCCGAGACACATAATGTCATCATCAGTGAAGTTCAAATTGCGGGCGATTCAGTAAATGATGAATTCGTTGAACTCTACAATACTGGGGATACCGACCAAATTCTCACTCATTGGGAATTGAGAAAAAAGACCAAGAACGACGACTCTGCTCGTGGCTCACTTTTCCATAAATTTGAAGGTGTTCTAACAATACCTGCTGGGGGATATTTCTTGTGGACCAACAAAGAGAGTCATGCTGGCTTTATCAATCTTTTTGATATTCAGAGTAAAAATAAAACTTCCCCTAATCTAGCAAATGATAATAGTCTTGGACTTTACGATAATACAGACACCCTCATCGATAGTATCGTCTGGGGAAACGGAGCTCTTTTTACCCCAAGCACGCCTCCCCTTCCTAATCCAACAAAAAACAAAAGTCTTGTACGTAATATAACAAATCTTCTCTGGTCTCTCTCAGATAACCCGACCCCTACGAATAGTCACGGTGAAACGTACGTCAAGCCAAAAAAACTGCCTTCACCATCTCCTGTTATCTATGATTCTACCATCCGCATCAACGAAATCCTTGCCAATCCATCTGGCAATGAAAGCACGGATGAATTTATAGAATTCTATAATACTTCTGATGAAAGAGTAAATCTTTCTTCGTGGAGTATCAAAGATAGTAGCACTAGCGGAAAATATATTTTCCCTGATAACACGACAATACAACCGAAGGATTTTCTTGTAGTGTACCGAAAAGTATTTTCATTTGCACTCAACAATTCCAACGAAACCGTTTCTCTCCTCGATCCAAATGGAAACGTGAAAGATACTGTATCTTACAAAACAGCCTTTGAAGATATTTCTTACAACTATACTGCATCTGGCTGGCGTGGGGGTATACCGACACCTGGCGCTGTCAATCAGCCAAATACTCCTCCCGAAGTAAAAAAACATATACCAAAAGATGGTTACATCAACGTCGCACTTTCTTTTGATGGAGAAGGATCAGATGAAAACCACGATACCCTGAAATATATGTGGGACTTCGGTGATGGACACAAAAGCTATAAAGCAAAGACTACCCACACCTACAAAAAAGAAGGCGCATATATCGTCACTCTCAAGGTCACTGACGGGAAAGATGAAACAATCACGACATCTTCCATCACTATAGAATCCTTCCCTCGTAAGAATGTGCGTATCGTAGCTATCCTCCCAAACCCTGCCGGCAAAGACACGGGAGCAGAACGCATTATCATTCGTAATAATGAAAAGAAGAAAATAAATCTGAAGGATTACAGCGTTGCTACTGGCTGGAAGAAACTCGTAAATCACTTCATCCGTGAAGACTTCTTCATCAAACCAAAAAGCGAAGCCACTCTTACTCACGATAACGCTTCATTTACTTTACCCAACCAAAAAGGGAAAATAGAACTGAGAGCCCCCGGAGGAAAGACACTCCAGAAAATACACTACAAACTCGATCAGCCTCTCGCCGAAGACGTCTGGTACATCAAAGAAAAAGGCAAACGCTGGGAGTGGAAATCTCCGCTCAAAAAACTTTCTACCAATATCGTTCTCAAAAAAGAAATAACTCTGCCTCCTGTACCCACTCAAGCAAAAGAAGAGAAAACATCAGAGAAAATCATTAACGAAAAAGAAGAAAATCAAGAAAGAGTAACGCTGATGCGAAGTAACAATCTCTCCCCTCTTCATCAAAAACTCTCCCTTCAAACCATTACAGTATACGGAACAAATCTCTATATTCCTGAAGACATTTTGCTTTCCCTCTCATCCGAAGCCATACTGATGCCGACCGAAGATATTTCTGACACCTCTCACACAGACTCCGTACTTATGAGGATGAACAGCACTCTCAATGCTTTCCTGAATACCTTGTAATAAAGGAAATCTTGGCAAAAAAGACAGAAGTATGTATACTGTACCTATACATAAAAATACACCTATGGAACAAGAAGAAATAGACAAACGCGTCAAAGCTGTCGAGGAGGCCTACAAAGATTTTCTCCACAGAATAGAAGAGTCCAGCAAAGAAGAAGAAAAGATCATTGCCGAATTTGAAAGAGTGCTCACAAAAGCCCGGATGGAAGAAATCAAAAACTCTCTTGATACTCTATGAAGAATGAAAACGAACAATTTGAAACACCCAAATTCGGTACCGAAGGTATCGTGAAGGAGAAGTTCATACCCAATCCTGACGAACCACAAAGAGTGTTCAATGAAAGAGGTGTGGTAGAGTGGGGTGGAAAAATCATCGCTGATGTACAGTGGGAACTCGAACATGCTACCGAGGAGAGGAAAAAAGCTCTACAGGATGTTACCGAAGAATTTCCTCCTGCAACAGTAGAGAAATATATGCCAGTTTTCGATGCACAGCTGAAACAGATAGATGAGAAGCGCGAAGAACTGACTATCGAAACGAAAAAGACAATCACGCGCATTATGAATGGTGATGTGCCAGTATAAAGGCACAAACCAAAAAAGACCTCTGTGATGGAGGTCTTTTTTTATTCTGGAGCGAGATACGGGAATCGAACCCGTGCCCCAACCTTGGGAAGGTCGTGTACTACCATTATACTAATCTCGCTATTATTCTTTCTTGGGAAGTTTATCCGCCATGCCTACGGCAGGTAAACCTCTGGCGGAGTCGTGTACTACCACTATACTATACCCGCTTTCTGATGCCATTGTAGCGTATTCATCGCTCCTTTGTCGAGCCCAAAAGAGTAGAAATCTTATAGACGTATTAGACCCTCGAAAATCATAACGTGTCGAAAATCTACAACAGTAGAAATCTTATAGACGTATTAGACGGAAAAACACTACTAATATGGACAATATCTACAACAGTAGAAATCTTATA
>PFHN01000028.1 GCA_002782305.1 Candidatus Moranbacteria bacterium CG_4_8_14_3_um_filter_41_13
GGCCTCGAAAGCACCAACGCGGATACGATCAGTAATATTGTTGATACGCACCGTTTTGAGACGACTTCCTGCTCCTTTTTCTTGGTCCTCAACTTTGTGTTTGATGAGAGCAAGCGTCAAATCACGAGAAATGACTGGCGGATAACCCAGTTGTTTCAGGAGGAGTGGCGCAGCACCGATGTGATCGAGATGACCATGCGTGAAGATCACACCACGGATATTTTTTTCTTTCCCCTTGAGATAATTGGCATTAGGAATAATATAATCGATACCTGGCATATCTTCTTCTGGAAACTGAAGTCCCATATCGATAATCACGATATCATTCCCATATTCAAAGACGGTCATATTGCGACCTACTTCTTCTTGTCCACCAAGAGGAATGATACGGAGACGCTTCTCACCAAGAGCAGGAACACTGATGCCATTGTGTGTTGATTCGAGACGACTCTTCATCGGCATCGGAAAACGACGATTATTTTTCTGACCACCTTTCTTTCCGGCAGTTCTCCTTGGTTGTCCCACTTGTTTTGATTTACTCGGAGTTCCTGAGGATACAAACTTAACGCTTGTGGTACCAACGGTCTTCATAGGTGACACTCCTGATCTCCCTGATGCTTGTTGTCTTGGAACATACTCTTTGTGTCCACCCTTAGGGGCTTGAGCATGAGCAACGATACCTTCGAAGGCACCTGGAGCCGACGGTTTGCCCAAACCGCTCGCATTGCTTTTATTTTGAAACGAATTATTCGTCTGCATACTGTTTACTTTTTCTCAGACATTCTTCGTGCTCTGGTCTTCAAGGAAGATACCAAGTGAAGAATATCTGGGATATTGATTATTTTTTCTTGTGGTATTTTTTAGCCATCAAGAAAAATGAATTATTACGAAAGATGAACCCTCTCTTATCGAAAAAATCGAAGGGAAGGATTATGTTTACGTTGTGCCGAAAGAGGGACTCGAACCCTCATGCTCTTGCGAGCGCTAGCACCTGAAGCTAGTGCGTCTACCAATTCCGCCATCTCGGCCTTTTTCTTTTTTCAAAAAGACAAAAAATGCCTTTCTTATCGATATAAATACCTTACCTAAGCGAAAAAGAGATATAGAACCCAAGTGTCAAACTCGGATTGCTCAGTTGTCTATTGTAGCATAACTTTCTTCTCTTGTCAATCAGGGCTCTTTTATAGCTCTTCTGACCCACTTTCTTTGAGCTTTTCTACAATCTTCTTCACATCTTCGGCTCGCCCCCTCTTGCACACAAGGATACTACCTTTGGTTTCAACAATAATCAAATCCTCTACGCCGATGGTGGTGATAAGGCGATTCTCAGTACTATAGGTGAAAACGTTCTTTGAATCGATGCCTATATGTCTCATTTTCGAATTTGGTCCCAGAATATCAGACAGACTATCAAACGATCCAATATCACTCCAACCAAAATCCCCTGCTATCATACCCACCCTTTTTGATTTTTCTGAAAGTGCATAATCAATAGAGACCGAAGGAATAGTCTTGTATTTCTGAAGAACCTTCGCATAGGGAGCTTCGAAGAAACTCGCTATCTCTGGAGCACAAAGAGCGATTTCTTCCAAAAACGTTCTTGCATTAAAGAAATACATCCCGGAGTTCCACAGATACTTGCCTGATGACAGATACTTCTTGGCAGTTTTCAGATCCGGTTTCTCTTTGAATTCGAGAACGGGGAAGATATGATGCATTGCCTTCTTCCCTCGACGAATATAGCCATAACCTGTTTCCGGCTTGGTGGGTACAATGCCAATCGTACCAATAATATTCTCTTGCATCTGAGCTATTGTCTGCATTACTTCTTGGTACGCTGATTCGTTGCCGATATAGTGATCAGATGGAAGGAATAATACATTCTCAGAAACATCAATCTTCACTTTCTCTGTCAGATACTTCATCGCCAGCGATATAGCTGGAGCGGTGTTGCGAGCTGATGGTTCGATGATAATATTCTTCTCTGAAAACTTCCGATCCCGCTTCCTGATCTGACTCAGTACATAGGAGGCACTGTCTTTGTTGGTGACGAAGAAAATATGCTCTACTGGAAGAAGTTTGTGAATACGATCAAATGTTCCCTGCAGGAGTGATTTATCACCGTACAGTTTCAAAAATTGTTTTGGGAGATTTTTTCGACTCATCGGCCAGAGACGCGTTCCAGATCCGCCACACAGAATAACACTATACATAGCATTTCATTTTTTATTTATGCAACCAAAAGCTTCTTCAAAGACTCTACCATATCGACGGGCGTCGGATTGATGCCGTATTTGAGTGCAAGATAATAGGATGCAAAATCAGCAACGAGAATGGAGCCAAACATCTTCTCAAACACGTTCTCTCCAGGCATATCGATAGTCTCCACTTCTACGCCTTTCTCCTGAAGCAGTTTCGCGGTGATTTCGAAACGACGGAGCATCATCTTAAAATCATCACTGGTATCACGGAGCATCACGACGATAAACTTCGCCTGGGGATTCGTATAGCCCACCATTTCATTGTGATTGAGCTCCGGAAAAAAATTATAAAAAGCAGGTGTCTTGGAAGTCTCGTTTATCTTGATCTTCCAAATCATCGCAACGCTCTTGAATCGAGTCGTCCCGAAGATGACTGGAGTCTTGCCGAAAAGTTTCTCTGAAAGCGCCTTCCCTTGCGCTTCGAACTCTGATATTTGCCCCTGTAATTTTTCCGCCCCGGTGAGTATCTCTTCCCTGGTATCTGGCACGAGTCCCTGATTGATGAGTACTCTATACATAGCACCGAAGAAATATCCCGTTCCGACGCGAGGCTGAAACCCTTCTGATGGAATCGGCATTTTCACGAACGGCACACTATGCTCCTTGCACATCTCCTCAATTTTTCCGCCACTCGAAAACCCAATACAGGGAAGATTATGCTTCAGAGCTTCTTCAAAGGAGGCAATTGTCTCTTCAGTGTTACCGGAATATGAACAGATAAAGTTGAGGCACTGATCATAAGCTTCATGAGGAAGTCCATAGAATCGATTCTGAAAAATCCCCAATCGCTTGCCAGTTGATTTTCCACGCTTGGCGAGATCGCTCAGGTAGACACGAAAAAGATTCCCTGGAAGTGCCGATCCACCCATCCCAGAAATCATAATCGATTTGAAATCCCCATCCACTCTTGCATCTTTCGCAATCTCAAACCCAGTAGCAAACTGATCAGGGCTATCAACAATCATCTGACGAAAATTGAACGTATCAAGTGAATGAAGCATATATGTATTTCTTTACTATTTATTCTTTTTTATGTAATACTCCCAAATAATCTATGTATTTGAGCCTCCTTTGTGAATCATACACCAAAATCTACTTCTTTACACGTTTTGTATTAATATACCAATCTTTCAGAGTACTCAGACGTGAGTGGGCTATATCGATATTCTGCACGTTCATACCTTTCACCGTGCTATTCATAACATAGAGATAATCTTGTGTATACAGGAACACGGCAGGATTCTCTTTCTGTAAAATCTCTTGAAATGTTTTATACTGCTCTTTTTGTTTATCTAAATTTAATTCTTCTCGAAGCGAGGTAAGGATATCATCCATTTCTTTGTTATCAAACAGTGCTACATTCAGCCCTGGGTCACGTTTCTGACTTGAATGCCAGAAAGAAAACGGATCCGAATCGAGCATCGCTGCTTCACCAAAGAGGAGAGCTTCATATTCACGAGGACGAATCACATTTTGCTGTAAATCAGCAGGTGGCAAGATGTTTACATTGACGCGCACACCTACCGCTTGCCATTCTTCTTTCAGAAGGTCTGCCGTCAAAGCAAGTTCTGCCCAATCAGGCACGGTGAGGTTTATTTCAAGAACTGTTCCTTGCTTCGATCGAATCCCGTCCTCCCCTCGCGTCCAGCCATGTTCATCAAGTAATGCATTTGCCTTCTCTACGTCAAACGAAGATTGCTCACTTAAATCTGTGTAACCTGTCATAAATGGAGCGAGTCCTGAGTATACTGGTTCTCCTTTTCCTAAGAGGACTGTATCGATGAGCTTTCTTCGATCTGTCGCATACTGAAGAGCGAGTCTCACTTCATCGTGTGCCAAAGGAACACTCTTGGTAATATTGAAGAATACCGCGAAAATACGTGGGATATGCAGACTGTAGACACGCGTACTCTTCTGCTCTTGCAATTTCTCAAGATTATGTGGCGTAACAGATTCAATACCAATCACTTCTTTTCTCTTGTAGGCATCAATCAGGCTTGATTCATCAGGATAAAATCGCAGAATGACTTTTGTAATATACGGTGATCCTTCAAAATAATCCTTCCAAGCATGGAGTTCATACGAAAGAATATTGCCACTAGAGTCTTTCTCGGTAGCAACAAAACTGTATGGACCGCTCCCAATCGGTGCCAAATTGTAATCAGCGAGGAAAACATTCTCAGGAGAAATATCTTGCCAGATATGCTTTGGCAGGATACCTACTGTCAAATTCTCTAAGAATCCGAAATACGGTTTCTGCAGAGAAAATGAAACGGTATATTCATCAGGAGCACTCACCTCTACGGATTGCCAGTTCCCCCGAAGTGGACTCTTATAGGCTGGATTCTGGATTGATTGGATGGTGTATACCACATCGCCAGATGTGAGTGCCTCTCCATCATGAAATTTCACCCCTTGTTTCAAATGAACAGTATATGTTTTATTATCCTCAGAAACAGTATAATCACTGGCGAGACGATTTACGAGATGACCTTCGCCATCATACCCAAACAGTCCACTATAGATGAGTTCTACAAGATCTGCATCAGCCTCGCTCGTCTGAGACAGAATCGGATTGATATATCTCGGCTGAGCGACAATGCCTTCGATATATTCACCGCCTGCTTTCGGAACAGGAACAGTCGAAACCATATAAAACGCTCCCAACCAAAAAAGAAGAGCCCCAAGTCCGGTAGCCACAAAAAGGGAAACAATAATTTTGTCCCTTACTTTCAAAACCTGGAAAAGACGAAACCACTTCATTTTTCTCAGGATAATAATGGATTCTAAGATACGAATACGCGTATATTAAGAATTAAGAGGTGCCCACACATTGAATACTGCGAGCACAAAGAAAATGATAGCTAGAATAACAGTAGCGTACACAAGAAACTTTTCCATCCCTCTCTTGGTATAATACCCTCCAAAGTCACCGCCAAAAGTACTCCCGAGTCCAGAACCACGATTCTGAAGAAGAATAGAGACGATAAGGAGAAGAGCTACGATGGCCTGCACAATAAGGAGAATCCTCATAGTATAATCAAAAAAATAATCCGATGAACCATTGACTGAAACGAGATAAAATGGCAAGAATGCCTTTTTCAAGCCTTTCTATTCTAGCAAGGAAGTCACATTCCGTCAATTAATTTTAACTAAAGAGAGGGCTCCAAGAGATACTATTTGCTTATAAAAAGCCAAAAAAATACTGTCTGATAGCACTAATCAAGGGAACCTCTTTCGAGAGAAATATGGAGATCGTAATCGCTGTGTTTCTTTTGATAGATATTGAGAAGGAGGCCTACAGAGAAGAAAGTGGCAACAAGAGAACTCCCACCATAACTGAGAAACGGAGCGGGAATACCTGTGACTGGCATCAGCCCAATATTCATTCCTACATTGATGATGATCTGCACAAAGAGCATTGTAAATATCCCTACAGAAACAAGGTATCCAAAATTATCACTCGCCATTTCACCAATACGTTTTATGCGATAGAGAATAATTCCGTAGACACTCACCACAAAAAACGCTCCAATAAGTCCGAGCTCTTCAGAGATGACTGCAAAGATGAAATCAGTGTGCTTTTCGGGAAGGAAATTGAGCTGGGATTGCGATCCATGACCGACGCCCTTGCCAGTGATTCCTCCGGATCCGACAGCCACAATGGCTTGAAGGACATTATAACCACTCCCACGAGGATCGAGCTCTGGATGGAGAAAAGTGTTAATACGGTCTTTTTGGTAATCAGCCAAAACAAACCAACTCCCCAAAGTAAGCGTCAATCCAAGTATAGTGAGTACTATGAGATGTTTCATTCGTAGTCCTGACGAAAGAATCATACTCACCCATATAGCACCGAGTACAAGACTGGACCCAAGATCGGGTTGCTTCAATACTAAAAAGATAAGGGTAATCGAAAGAACGAACGAAACAATGACTCTTGCCCATTCCCCGAGCTCTGATTTCTTCTTTGAAATAAAACTCGCAAGAAAAATAATGAGTACCACTTTAGAAAACTCTACTGGCTGAACTTGAAAGAGACCAAAAGAGACCCATCCTGCTGTACCATTGACTGTCCTACCGAAGAAGAGCACTGCAAGTAAAACAAAAAGCATGGAAAAGTAAAGGAGCGTACTATATTTTCGAATATGTCTATAATCAAGAAATGTAATAAACATCATCACAGCAATCCCAAAAACGATGAAAATAGATTGCTTCAAAAAATAGTCCACTCCAGAAACGCTGGAGATACTATACAAAGTAAGTAGACTCACTCCCAAGAGGAGAAAGACTGCTGAAAGAAGTACAAAATCGAGTTTGAAAAATATCTGAAGCACAAAAGAGAAAATTAGTAAAAGGAAGACAGACTACAAGCAGAAGAATCTTTTATCTCCTCCCTACAGAAACAGGGGCAACAGTCCCACTTATGTATTGTTTGATAAAGTTCTCAGAATGGTACACGTCAGCATCAACAATCATCTCAACATTCTCTACAGTACCAGGAAAAGCTGTTGGCCAAACGAGTCTGAAATCTCGGTTCTCATTCGAGCGAAGAGTATTCATCACAGTAGAATTGATTGCGAGAGGCATATTGTTTCTGTCACGGAGGATAACCTGTATGACGACAGAACGAAAATCGTATTGACTCTCATTCGAAACGAGCCCAACAGCTTCGCCGAACACCGCACTCGATGTAACCTCGTTATAGCGTTTCTGATAAATATTCACTGCTGGTTTCTCTTGGTAACCAGAAAAGTGTGCCCACTCTATATTGTCAGTGAGCACCGAAACGCTCGCTGGCATTGTGCTTGATTGAAGGTTGAATTCTAGAATATATTTATTCTCGAGTGGCAGAATATAACCCGTACCAGTGCGAGATGCAAGAACAGTTTGAGAGGCATCTTTGAGAATAACCGTGTAAGAAAAAGAGACAGCACCAGCCTCACCGTTTGGATTGAATACTTTGGCAACGATATCATAGGTATCTTTTCCGCTCGGGATAAAGTGTTCTTCCTTCATCTGCAGAAGTTCCCCAGTAACGACTTCCTTGCATACTAAAGCGCAGACACCACCACAGTCCAATCCTGTTTCATTTTGATTCTGCTTTCCATCAAAACATGTTTCTGGATCCTTGATAAAGCCATAATATATTATTATGCCAAAAAGAACAGCAAGAAGAAAATAAGTAAAAAAAATGAGAAACTGCTTCGTTTGTCTGGATATCATAAAGAAGAAAGAAATTATAAATAGCGCAAAGAAGTACTGAGGTTGTATGTACAGTATAGCATACTTTCGTTTTGTCTATTCTCTGCCTTTATTTATTGTATTTTCTGAGTAAAAGCAATCTTTTGTCTCGGTTGAAATTTTTTGTCGCAAGAATTTTTCTGAACGGCTCCCAGAGGGATTATTTGTGATCAAAAAATTTCTCTGATTATTTGAAATAAACACAAAAAAACCCTGCCCGCCTTGGGAGGGAACCTTTTTCAGGCTGTATTTTGTAAAAAGAATTTGAAGAGGAACCCTCCGAAGGCGGGCAGGCGTTCCCTGCTACCGTTCGCTATAAAAATCACCTACTGGCGAAAGTTACTTAGTCTGTCCTATTTCTTTGTTTGATTTGAAGAGGAATGTTCTCGGCACTGTCCTACTCTTGCCACTGAAGGCTACCATCGGTGCTGAAGTTGCTTCCAGCCCGAGGCTGGTCCGCCTTGGGCGGAAACTGCTTTTCAAAATAGAGTTCTCGGCACTGTCCTACTCTTGCCACTGAAGGCTACCATCGGTGCTGAAGTGCTTAACTGCTGAGTTCGGTATGGGATCAGGTGTGTCCACAACGCTAGAAGCACCGAGAACTCTACTTTGAAAACTTGTGTTCGGTATGGGATCAGGTGTGTCCACAACGCTAGAAGCACCGGAAACATTCCCCTCCAAATTTGTCTGTCTATAATAGAATAAGATTCCCCTTTTAACAAGCACTCTTCACTGCTAACCGTAACTTCGATTCTTTTCTTGCGAAAAGAAAACAAGGTTAGAAAAAAAGAAAGTTGAATAAATTTATTAGTACTGCTTGACTGAATCCCTCTCAGGACTTACATCTGCAGCCTATCAACCTAGTAATCTTCTAGGAAATTTTGTACAAGTAAACTTGTACTGTTGCCTTATCTTGAGCTTGGCTTCCCGCTTAGATGCTTTCAGCGGTTATCCTACCCGAACGTAGCTACTCTGCGATGCTCCTGGCGGAACAGCAGATACACCAGAGGTTCGTTCTTTCCGGTCCTCTCGTACTAGGAAAGAGTTCTCTCAAGCAACACACGCCTACAGCAGATAGGAAACCAACCTGTCTCACGACGGTTTGAACCCAGCTCACGTACCACTTTAATTGGCGAACAGCCAAACCCTTGGGAGCTTCTCCACCCCCAGGATGTGATGAGCCGACATCGAGGTGCCAAACCTTGCCGTCGATATGGACTCTTGGGCAAGATCAGCCTGTTATCCCCAGGGTAACTTTTATCTGATGATCTTCCACACTCCTACGAGTAATGGTCGGTTCACTAAATTCTACTTTCGTAACTGATCGACTGATCGGTCTCTCAGTAAAGCTCTCTTATGCTTTTGCGCTATCGACCCGATTTCCATCCGGGTCTAGAGAACCTTTGTAAACGCCTCCGTTGCACTTTAGGAGGCGACCGCCCCAGTCAAACTACCCACCAGGCACTGTCCCCCGACCAGATAATGGCCGTAGGTTAGAATTAAAATCTTTGCAGAGTGGTATTCCAGTGATGACTCCACACTCTCCTGAAAGAGTGCTTCATAGTCTCCCACCTATGCTCGGCAGCAAAAACTTTAAGTCAATACCAAGTTATAGTAAAGCTCCATGGGGTCTTTTCGTCTAGCTGTAGGTCGACGGCATCTTTACCGTCATTGCAATTTCACCGGGATGTTCGTTGAGACAGTTTCCAAGTCATTACACCTTTCATGCGCGTCAGAACTTACCTGACAAGGAATTTCGCTCTGTTATGTTATCTTATCGTCGCCGATAAGCACGGACTCTCTTTTCTCGTTTGCACGAGCTTAGCGTTTGGTCTCTGAGGATTCTAAAAACCTCGAAGATTTCTTGTGATTCATTTTCTCAACTCGTTTTGCAATCACCATCATTCCTTTTTCTGTGAGATGTTTTTTAAGTTTCATTTGATGCAGAATAAAAGAAAAATGTTTGAAGTCTTCTTTTTTAGCTGTTCGGAGTTGATGTTCTTCAAAAAATGGAATAATTATTTTTCGAAGATTTTCTTGTGATCGAACACAGTAACGATATATATGTTCTCGATGATTATCATATCGTCGATTCACAAATATCTTTCCACATTCGAAGAAGTTTTGGATTATTTCAAGTGAATTCTTACTTTTCCCTCCTTGTGTTACCACAAATTCTGGAAATATTTGCCAACCACTCTTTGTGGTAGCATTTTTAATAAAACTCACGGAGAAACAACCTTCTCCATCTACATAACCGGTTATCCAGCCTATGGTTTTTAGTCTTTCCTGCTGATTGTCTGGCGTTCCACTACTACAAGAGTGAGACACACTGATTGATTTTTTACTTGGCATATTTTATTCTATGGAATAATTATACCATAGTATCATCAGATACTCCAGAGTTTCCAGCATATGGCTAAGTATTTTGGACCCATTGAAACAATTCAATAGAAGCAATTACTTTTCCTTGTTTGTAATATTTTGTTCTTTCCTCTTTATCACACTCACCACAATCGTCCCAGTCCTTCTGATTCCGTTCTTCACAGAACCAGAACCTTAGGACGATTATAGTTATCGCCGACGTTCACTGGCGCTTCGGGGATTGGCTTGCACCGCTCCCGTTAACGTTCCAGCACTGGTCAGGTGTCAGCCCCTATACTTCCCCTTGCGGGTTTGCAGAGACCTGTGTTTTTGATAAACAGTTGCTTGGAAAACTTTTGCTGCGGCCAACCTAACGGTTGGCAAGACATATTGCGAACTTACGTCTAGCTTTTTTGCCGAGTTCCTTAACGAATTCTCTCCCGTTCATCTTAGGCTACTCGCCCTGTCCACCTGTGTCGGTTTGCGGTACGGATACTTGTATACGAACCTTAGAAGATTTTCCTGGCACCCCGCTCCCTTTTCTTCATCTTACCGTAGTAAGACTTCGTCATTCTTCTTGGACTAGTGCCGTACGGATTTTCCTGTACGACGTCCTCGAAGACCAAACCCCAATCCAATAAGGGGCAAAAGGTACAGAGATGCGTCTCTCCTTCGAATATACAAATAGTTCAGGAATATTAACCTGATGTCCATCGACTACGCTTTTCAGCCTGGCCTTAGGACCGACTAACCCTGGGATGATCACCATGGCCCAGGAAACCTCGGACTTTCGATGTGAGGGGCTCTCACCCTCATTGCGGTTACTCATTCCAACATTCTCACTTCCATACGCTCCACAGTCGGTCACCCTTCTGCTTCAGTGCATATGGAACGCTCTCTTACCACTGTATCTTGCGATACAGTCCGTAGCTTCGGTATTGTATTTTAGCCCCGTTAAATTGTCGGCGCGAAGACTCTAGATTAGTGAGCTATTACGCACTCTTTAAAGGATTGCTGCTTCTAAGCCAACCTCCTAAGTGTCTAAGAGTCTTCACTTCCTTTCCCACTTAATACAAATTTTGGGACCTTAGCTGACGATCTGGGCTTTTTCCCTTTTGTGCTCCGAGCTTAGCCCCGGAGTACTGACTGCCTTGGTACATATCGCGAGTATTCGGAGTTTGGTTGAAAACACTACGGTAAACCGCGAATTCTCATCCAGTAGCTCTACCCCTCGGATACAATTTACAAGACGCTAGCCCTCAAGCTATTTCAGAGAGAACCAGCTATTGCCAAACTCGATTGGAATTTCTCCCCTACACACAAGTCATCCCCTTGAGTTGCACAGCAAGTGGGTGCGGACCTCCACGTCGTTTTACCGACGCTTCATCCTGCTCATATGTAGCTCGTCTGGCTTCGGGTCTAGTCCACGCGACCTTGGAGCATACACTAAAAATCCATTTTCTGTTGCGAAATAAAAATCTCGGCTGCAAATTTCTCAGTGATTTTCGTCGTAGACATTTCTTTGACTACGTCTCAAAACTCTTCAAAATTTTCGCTCGATATTTTTCTCTCTCACAACGAAAGAGATTCTTAGTGTATGCTCCGTTTCGCCCTATTAAGGCTCGCTTTCACTATGTCTCCGGAATTCATCATCCCTTAGACAGCCGCGTAAAACTAACTCGTTGGATCGTGCTGCAAAAAGCACGCCGTCACCCTGATTAAACAAGGCTCCGACTCTTCGTTAGCATGGAGTTTCAGTTCTATTTCACCTCCCTTATCGGGATACTTTTCACCTTTCCCTCACGGTACTAGTTCACTATCGATCTGAAGCAATATTTAGCCTTGGAAGTTAGTGCTCCCAGATTCAAACGGGGTTTCTCCAGCCCCGCCCTACTTAGGTACCTATACATCGTGGCATTTTTGTTTTCACATACGGGACTATTACCCTCTTTGGTTGTT
The DNA here is from genome assembly GCA_002782305.1 of Candidatus Moranbacteria bacterium CG_4_8_14_3_um_filter_41_13. GTDB lineage: Bacteria > Patescibacteriota > Minisyncoccia > Moranbacterales > UBA1568 > UBA1568. The sequence goes on from PFHN01000028.1 coordinate 11,829, forward strand.
CTTTCCAAAACATTTTGCTAACAAAAATACGACGACCCCGATCAATCGAGTCTATAGGCCCTGCAACCCCACACGAGCAAGCTCGGTGGTTTAGGCTATTCCGCGTTCGCTCGCCACTACTTACGGAATCTTTATTAATTTCTTTTCCTCCTGGTACTAAGATGTTTCAATTCCCAGGGTGCGCTACCGTACCCTATGTATTCAGATACGGTTTCTCACTAAAAAGTGAGAGAGTTGCCTCATTCGGAAATCCTCGGATCAAAGCTTGGTTGACAGCTCCCCGGGGCTTATCGCAGCCTCCTACGTCCTTCATCGCTTGCTTCAGTCAAGGCATCCACACCATGCGTTAAGTAACCTCCTTTTTTTCTCTTGTCCGCAAATACTCTATTCCGAAGAATAAAGGTACTCACGGACAATCGGTTAACAGTGAAGAATGTTTGCTCATTCGACGCACTGCGTTTTTCTTTGTTGAATTTGCTTGTCACGTCGTTATACGAACGACGGTGACTTGACCTTTTCTATTTAGACTATCTCAAAAAAATCTGATTACTTTCCGCTGCCAGGTAATCGTTGACCCTTTTGAAAAAGACATAAATTGTTAAGGCACTTCTGCGGAAATATGTATCACTCTTTATGTCTTCTCTTTGTATAAAAGAGAGATAAAAGAGAAACAAATATTTCTTCAGAACTGTTTGACAAAGAAACTGCTTGAGAAAAGAAAAAAGCACTGCAAAGCACTTTCTCAATTCGTACTATCTATATTACAGAGTAGTTGGAAACCTGTCAAGTCCCCCAGAAAGAAACTCTTTTCGATACAGTTTTTTCTGTCCAGAAGACTCTCCATTCCTCTTTTTTCGCCTCTACAGAAGCAAAAAAAGAATGTGCTTCCTCAGGCATTTTTTATATTTTTTTTCTTTCAGTTTTTTTTCTCTCTTTTTCCCTCTTTTTACTGTGGCATATAATCCCGAAAAATGAGATTATATGCCTTCTTCCCTCCTACTGGCCAAAAGGGGCTGGAGCCCCAATAGGCACTTCTACTGGCATCGGATTTTCAGGGACACTGCTCGGTGTATTGGTTGGCGCAGATTCATTCTCTCTGTTCAGATTACTTTTTCCACTTTTCACATTTGAAATCATTTTTTCAATCTGCTCTTTGGTCTGTGCAATCTTTTCGTCTGCTTCTTTTGGTAAATACGTAAGGATTTTATTATATTCAGCAAGAGCAGAATCTTTTTTATTCATATCCTCATACAGAAGACCGAGGCTCAGTCTTACGTCAATCAGTTTTTCATTCACAGACAAAATATCTTTAAACATTTTTTCTGCACGCGCTTTGTCATCATCCTTATTGCGAAGCTGATAGAGTATACCAAGGTTATATCCATAATTGAGGTTGCTATTTTCAAAACTCAGCGCTTGTTCTGCATTCGTCACAGCCCCATCTAAATCTTTGAGCCGAGAAAGGATAAGTGCGAGGTCATAGTATGCTACCGCAAGATCCTGCTTCTTCTCAATCGCTTTCTCGAAGAGATTTTTGGATTCCGTGTACAACGCTTCTTTTTCAGCACCTTCGGCTCTCTCATCAGCAAGAAGTTTTTTAATTTGACCTAACTTGACAGAATAAAGAGGATTTTGTGGTTCAAGCTCCTCAGCCCTCAGATATGTTTCAATAGCTTTTGTAAGCGTCGCACTATCATACAGACCAATATTTTCATAAATCATCCCCATTGATTCCGCCTGAACGACATCATTAGGCATTTGTTTCTTCCCTATCTGACTTAGATCAATAGCTTGTTCTGCATAATCCCTGATGACACTGACATTTTGTTCTCTTTCGGGCTTGCTTGCTTCTACATTGGCGAGTGCCATATATTCTTGTGCTAATCGCATATAATAACGACCTTCCTGTGGATAAATATTGATTGCCTTGGCAAACATTTCCAAAGAATCAGTGTTTGGCTTCTCAGCTGAGATGCGAACAGCCTTACCCATATTCATATCAGCTACAAATACTTTACCCATAAAGACAAAAAGAAAAGCCACTCCTGCAGATACAACCATAAAAGTGAATGCCAAAGCTAAAGCAAATTTCGGAGTCGCTTTGAGTGAAAGCTCTATATATTTTTCTTCAGAATCACTTTCCCAAAAGACGGTCCCAAGAGCGAGCGTTGCGATAAGTACGCCAATAAGTAAAAGTGAACCATTGATTGCTGATGTAAAACTCGCCAAGAAGAGCATCGTCACCATAGACCAGAGTCCGAGCGAATAAAGCTTATTACGATTCTTCTCATAAGAAAGGAGGTAGACGCCCACCGAAAAGAAAGAGAGCCAGAGCAAGAGAAACAAAATAGTACCAAGAGCACCAATAGTTGAGAGAGCTTCGAAGAACAAACCAGTCCCTTGATAGAAACGTACACTATAGAGAGGATCGAGATTGTGTTCCTTGGGATAAAAAAGCGAGAAAGCATAACTATAATTTGCTGTACCTACTCCCGCAAAAAAATGTTCCTTCAAACTCTCCTTGGCTACCTGCCAAGAAAGAGTCGTGCCAGGTGTCACTTCAACTGGAAGCGTAGCTCGCGTAAGGTTGAGTTGGTAATTTCCAATCATCAAAAATCCGAGTAAAAGAACGAAGACAACCATCGGAACAAATACCCATCGTTCGTTCGGACGCACAATCTGCGCCAAGATATAAACAAGAAAGAAACCAAAACCACCCAAAACAACAGACCAAGAAATAAAAGGAAACAGGGCAAGAATAAGAAAGAGTGTAAGTGCGATGCCAAAAAGAAGAAC
>PFHN01000037.1:0-3594 GCA_002782305.1 Candidatus Moranbacteria bacterium CG_4_8_14_3_um_filter_41_13
TGTGGCACTTTGTCCATCCCAACGTATAATGGCGACTGCTGTATCGTCACACGATGTTTCAATACTGAGAATATGCATAGCGTATTTTTCAAGAGTATACTATAACTGTATCAAGCCTATGATAAAGCGCAAGTTTAGACAGAGTGTAGAATATTAATAATTTCAATAACATTCATACCTCCTCTTGCCAGAATCTTTTTTTGTGTTATTATGTGTAGGCAGTTCTCAGGCTGTTTTTTGGTATTTGGCCTCATCGTCTATCGGTTAGGACACCAGGTTTTCATCCTGGGAAGAGGGGTTCGACTCCCCTTGAGGCTACAATAAGTAAAAATCCCCCACCTATTGGTAGGGGATTTTTGTTATATCTCAAGGAGAGGGGAGGAACGTAAGAATAAAACCATTTTGACAAATATATCTCGAGTGTTTATAGTGAAAGGGCTATCCATAGAAGATAGTAGGTGCGTTTCATTCTTTTATAGAGAAAGGAAGAAGGAAAAAATGTCAACGAATCGATATTCTCGTATCATTGCTGTTCTTGCCGACACAAAACGACCATTATCAATTTTATTACTAACAAGGAGAGTGAATGAGCGTTATTTGAAAGAGTATGCGCCTAGTCTCGTTGGGGGTGATGTGAAGATCCTCATCGCTCAGGGTTTTATCGAGATTGATGATAAGAAATGTTTCTTATTGACCAGTCTTGGTATTACTTGCTCCGAAGCAAACGGAGAAAAGGATCGGTCGAATGACCGATTCTGCTTAGTATAAGTAGTTGCAATGCAACACACAAATAAGGGAGCCTCTTCGGAAGCCCCTCATTTTAATTTTCTGTGACGTGGTCTTCGGTTGAGAGGGTGTTCGTTTTACAAATGTCTGCGTAGAGAATGGCGCTCGGGCGAGGAGTGCGCATGAGCGTTTTGAAATCAACAGCTATGAGTCCAAAGCGAAGAAAGTAGCCCTTGTCCCATTCAAAATTGTCCATAAGTGACCAGTGGAGATAGCCCCTGACATCAGCGCCGTCTGTGATGGCACGGTGGAGTGCACCGAGAGATTCTTTGATGAACTGTGGACGCAAACGATCATTGCTATCTGCGATACCGTGTTCGGTGATATAGATTGGCTTGTTGTATCGCTTGAGTTCGCTCACAGCAAAGTAGATTGATTCCGGATAATATTCCCAACCGAAATCCGTTTGAATTTTATTTTCATTTTTATTGAAACCACCATTGATACGGTGATGATTGTAATGATTGAGACCGATGAAGTCTTGTTCATTTTTTATTTTCCGAAGGAACCAATCATTCCAGAAAAAATCAGCTATTTTTTTGAGGAGACGATTGATGAGTGTATTGCCTACTGCTTCGAACCAGATATTATGTTTGGCGATACCAACCTCTGCATCAGGAAAATATTTTTTGATGATGACGTAACTTGTTTTGTGAGCACGAATGAGATTTTTCAAAACAGCATAATAGGCAAAGAAATTCTTTTTCTGTGGTGGCCAGGCACCTTTCAAATAGGCATGAGCCGAGACAACATCAGGTTCGTTTTGCGTGATCCAGAAATGAATATCTGATCCAAGTGTTTGCACTATTTTTTCTACGTAACGTGCGAAATAGACAGGGAAATCTTTGTGCTCCATACCACCTTTTTCTGCAAGCCAGAGAGGGATGGTCCAATGCCAGAGCGTCACAAGAGGCACAATCTTTCTTTGCTTGAGGGCATAGAGGACGCTTCGATAATGAGCTATCTCAGTTTCATCAAACATACCTTCCTCGGGCTCGATACGTGACCACTCAAGAGAGAAGCGATGTGCATTCATACCAAGATCGACGATAAGATCGAAGTCACTTTCGAAACGATGATAATGATCACAGGCAAGTCCGGAGATATAGTTTTGTGGATTTGTTGCTTCTATTTCGAAATTTTTCCAATGAGGATTATGAAGAAATTTTCCTTGTGATTCTTTCGCGAGTCGATCGGCATTTTTCTTTTCCCATTTTGACCAGTCGTTATGATTGTTTCCTTCGACTTGATGAGAAGCAGTGGAGGCACCCCAGAGAAAATGTTGCGGAAATTTTTTTTGTGACATACACGAAGAAGATAATGGATAAGTGATGATTGATGGATGATAGAGGGGGAATATGCAAGCAAGAAAAAAAGAGTAAAGGTAGTGAGGAATAAAAAACAGGATTATTGCCAGAATGGCTTACCTCTGGTATCATATCACATTTAGAGGAGAAGAGAGAAGAGAAGTGGTATACTACAGAAGAAAGAGCAGACTAAAGAGAAGGAGTACATCTTATAATTCATCTTTTCATTTTCGAAGCCATGTCTCAAATAATTGATCTAAATTTTCATTTTCCTGATCCAAAAACAAAGAATCCGAAAGAGCGTCGTATTCAACGAACCATCGAAATGATTCCAGGGCTGATGACATGGACCACTCTTCTTGGCATGGTGGCGCTTTCTTTCTTTCTGCCACTGTGGGCGGCTATTTTCGTTATTGTTTTTGACATATATTGGATTCACAAAGCATTTTATATTTCCATTTTTTCGCTCGCTGGACAACGCGATGTCGTAGAAGGGAAACGTATCAACTGGTGGGAGCGTTGTCAAAATATCAAATACCCTGAGAAATACAGTGCTCTTCTCGAAGAACGATTGTCATCTCTTCGCTCCAGTTTGAAGGAGATATCTTTCTTCCATTTGAAGGAAAGACATACAATTCGTAAAGAGATACGTCGCACAAAGAAGATTCTTCGTGAGACGAAAAACCTTATTCCTCTCTCAGAAGAGATTATGGATTGGAAGGAAGTGGTGCATGTTGTCCTCCTTCCGACAGCAGGGGAGCCAGCAGAAATTATTGAGCCGGCCATACAGTCACTCGTCGAAAGTAATTTTCCGAAAGAGCAAATGATTATCCTTCTTGCGACAGAAGAGCGAGAGAATCCAGAAACGCGTTTGCCAAAAGTGGAATATTTGAAGAAGAAGTTTGATGGCGTGTTCCGAGACTTCCTCGTGACGACACATATCGTGGAAGGCGGAGAAATGAAATGTAAAGCATCGAATGCACGCTTCGCAGCACGGGAACTTATGAAATATCTTGATGCACGAAATATCGATTACAAACGTGTTATTTTTTCGAATTTCGATTGTGACAGTGTAGCACATCCGGAATATTTTGCAGCGCTTACGTACGAATACATCATTGATCCGAAGCGTCTCCAGAGAGCCTATCAACCACTCCCGATGTATCATAATAATTTGTGGGATACAAATGCCTTCGTTCGTCTCGTTGTAACAGGATCATCGTTTTGGCATCTGTATCAGAGTACTCGTCAGGAAATGGTCACGTTTTCATCACATTCAGAACCGTTTGATACATTGGTAAGAGTAGGCTTTTGGCCGGTCAATATGATCAGTGAAGATTCAGTTATTTATTGGAAATGCCTTGCTTATTTTCACGGAGATTATCGCGTACAACCGATTCATCTTCCTATTTCACTCGACGCTGTACTGGCGGAAACGTATTGGAAAACACTTGTGAATCAATACAAACAAAAGCGTCGCTGGGCGTATGGTATTGAGAAC
>PFHN01000037.1:3635-7247 GCA_002782305.1 Candidatus Moranbacteria bacterium CG_4_8_14_3_um_filter_41_13
CGTGTCACATTTGAAATGCTTGAAGGACATTATTCGTGGGCAACAACGTCATTTATTCTGACCTTTCTTGGTTGGTTACCTCTGCTTTTTGGCGGAGCACTCTTTCGTGAGAGCGTGATTGCTCATAATCTCCCTTTCGTCACCAAGACGCTGATGACGCTCGGTATGATGGGGCTCTGTATTTCGATTCCGATGTCAATGCTTTCTCTGCCCCCTCGTCCGAAAAGATACCATTGGTCTCGTTATTTCCTTATGTTCTTTCAGTGGATTCTTATCCCTGTCGTTGGGTTTCTTTCTGCTTTTCCAGCCATTGATTCTCAGACGCGTATTCTTCTTGGAAAATATTTTGGTGAGTTCTGGGTAACAGAAAAGATGAAAAAGAAAGAAAGTTAATCGCTCATTATTCCAAATGAATTTTTTCCTCAAACTTTTTTAGTGCTTCTTGGAGGAGAGGATGTGAATTGAGTTTTGGATCTTCTTTGAGAATATTTTTTGCCTCTTCACGCGCGATGGTGATGAGCTTGATATTGGTGAGGTTTTCCATAGCAATATCAGGCATACCTGATTGACGGGTACCAAAGAATGCTCCGGGACCGCGAATACCGAGGTCGGCTTCAGCAATTTCAAAACCACTTGTTGTTTTCTCGAGTACCCTCAATCTTTCACTGACTCCAGATGACGTGTCGTGGGGGATGAGAAAGCAGTATGATTGGTGTTCCCCTCGCCCTACGCGTCCACGAAATTGATGCAGCTGAGCGAGTCCAAACCGTTCCGCTTCTTCGATAATGATGATACTGGCATTGGGTATATCGATACCAACTTCTATGACGGCAGTGGCCACGAGAATATCGTATTTTTTCTCGTGAAAATCTTTCATAATAGTTTCTTTTTCTTTAGATTTCATTTTGCCATGAATGAGTCCGATAGAAAGATGAGGAAACACTGTTTCGGCGAGATGTGAATGCTCTGCTACTGCTGCTTTTACATCCTTCATTGCCAGTGATTCTTCGACAAGAGGGAAGATGAAAAAGGCTTGGCGACCTTTGCTCACTTCACTTCGTATGAACGCATAGATTTTTTCACGATCGAGAGCTGTTCGACCAATTTTTGTAATGATTGGTTTCCTATTTTTTGGAAGCTCATCGAGTAAAGAGAGATCGAGATTACCGAAGAAAGCGAGCGTCAATGTTCGAGGAATAGGTGTTGCTGTCATACTGAGAAAATGCGGTACTTTTTCTTCGGATCCATCAAGACTATTGAATGCCAGTTCTTGTAAACGAGCTCTCTGGGAAACGCCGAAGCGATGCTGTTCATCGACTACGATGAGCGTGAGAGATTGGAAGGCGACGTCTTCTTCGAGGAGCGCGTGGGTACCTATGATGATATGCGGAATACCAGCACTAATGGCTTTGAGGAGTGTTGTTCTAGTTACGGTATCTTTTCCGAGGATATGATAACTCCCCGTGAGCAGTGCCAGCGTCTGTCCTGTATTGGCAAAAATACGCGTGAGACTTTCGAAATGTTGACGTGCGAGTATTTCTGTTGGTGCGAGTATCGCCGTCTGAAATCCTTGTTCAGAAACAGCAAATGATGCCAGAGCAGCGACAATCGTTTTTCCGCTTCCGACATCACCGTTAAGGAGTCTATTCATTGGGCGTGTTTTGCCAAGATCAGTGAGTATTTCTTGGGACGCTCTTTTTTGTGCGGTGGTGAGAGTGAAAGGAAATGATGCGGTGAATTGCACCAGGTGTTGTTCATCATAAAAAATAGGGTTGCCTTTAGCTGTTTCAAAAAGTGCTTTGAGTTCGAGTGCCTTGAGCTGAATGAAGAGCATTTCGTCAAAGGCAAAACGTTTGCGTGCGATGAGCTGATGTTCCTCATCTTTCGGGAAATGAATGGAAAACAGAGCTTGCTTGATTGAAGGAAGATGCAGACGGGTGAGAATCTCCTCTGGTACTGGATCAGGGAATATAGTGAGTTTCTGAAAGATGCCAGTAATCTGCCAACGAAAAAAACGCGACGTGAGTCCGGCTGTTTCTGGATAGACTGGGACGAGTCTGCCGGTATGCACTGCTTCGCGAGAAGAACGTTCGAAAGCAGGATTGGTCATTACAAGACCTTTGTTATCGCGACTCACTTTGCCTGATACTCTTATAGGGGTGCCTTCTTTGAGTGTTTGCGCCACGAATTTTTGATTGAACCAGATAAGTCTCATGTTTCCGCTTTCATCTTCGAGAGTGGCTTCGGTCAGAAACATTTTCTTTTTCCATGTTTGTCCGGCTTCGATATGTGTCACTACTCCTTCGAGAGTACATTTTTCATCAGGGATGAGTGAAGAAATAGGACTGATGGTTGAATAATCCTCGTAGCGATGAGGAAAATGATAGAGCATATCAGACACTGTAAAAAGACCCAATCGCTCAAGTCTTTTGAGAGATTGTTCTTTGATGGTAGGAATGTGTGAGAGCGGTGTATCAAAAGTTATCATAGTACCAGTATACCACTTTCTGAAAGAATATTTTGGAAAAAAAGAAACCCACAGTGTTCGATACTTCCTATAGAACCCTTTCCTTTCGATTCCTTCCTCTTATTTATTGTTAAAGTAACTTAATTTAGTATAGATTAAATATGTTTTTTGTCAGTCCAAGTTGTTACTCTTTTATTTATGTGCTCTCAGCAGGAGTCGAACCTGCATCACTTCCTTCGGAGGGAAGCATCCTATCCATTGAACGATGAGAGCCTTATATCTTTATAGTAGCATATCTCTTCTTTAATAAAATAAAAAACAGCCTTTCTAGCTGTTTTTCTCCATTATGCGCTTGGCAGGAAATTCCCTCGACTAAACTTTTATCGACACATATTTCGCTTCGCTCAATTGTGCGCTTGGCAGGAATCGAACCTGCGACCCTCTGGACCGCAACCAGATGCTCTATCCACTGAGCTACAAGCGCATTTTTTTTACTTTCTTTGCTGATCCTCGTATGATCAGGATAAAAATAAACCCCGTACTCTCCTTATGGATATAATAGAAAAGTACACTTAAATATGCAACAATTTTTCCAATGTGTCAACTAATCCTGGCTCATGCTGTTCTTCGGGAATAAATTCATCGAGTGTGTCTTTGAGGAGTGTGATATTCATATCAGGAACAGGAATATGAACATAGGGGACCAATTTCCCGTTTGTCTGGATACTGAGAATGTCTTCGAAGGGCGGTGTATCGTAGACAAAGAAAGATTCGAGCGATTCGTATTCATAAAACTCGTTTCCAGCAATAATACCTTTTGAAGTTACAAAGAAGAGAACTTCTTTTGGTTCTCGATAGAGCGAGAGATAACCCGTAACGCCAATCAAAATGAACACTATCGCCATAAGTGGACTGTTCGTATAGAGTGCATACGCGATAATGAGAACGAGCAGGATAGTGACTATGATGCGTGATTTTGGTCCGAGTTCGAGAGGTTCGTGTTCGGGTGCTTTCCAATTCAAAAGAACCTTTCCATAAGTGGAGGAGTTTTGTGGTATAGCATTTGCTTCTTTTTGATTCGTCTGTTGCATGAAATAAGTATAGCATATTTTATAAATAAGACTATCTTCGCTCTGTACAAAGTA
>PFHN01000061.1 GCA_002782305.1 Candidatus Moranbacteria bacterium CG_4_8_14_3_um_filter_41_13
CGTATTAGACTCCTCAGATGCTTTATTTAAGCCAAAAATATGCAAATAGCTTCTGCGAGAGGCTACGAACTTTTGGCTTAAATAAGCATTTCTGTTTTCTCGGACACTGAGGTTTTGGCACGTTAACATTTCCATAAAGATTTATACCCTTGATAATTTGTTAAAAAACAACAATTTCTGTCTCTTCATTCTTTGCATAACCATAGCGTATCACTTTCTTCTTGCACCCTTCGCATACTTGGAAGATAACGATGCTATCCGCTCCTGTGAATTTCTTACTATACTTCAATTCTACCTCATCTAAGATATTACGCAAGACCCTGTCACTATTGCGAATTTCAAAAACTGAATATTGGATACGGCGTCCATACTTCAAAATGAACTTCGCAAAGCGAGCTCTCGTCTTATTCGATTCGAAATCATAGGAGAGAATGAGCATATTAGTGATCTCTATCAAAAAATGGAAAATCGCCCTCATTATTAAGTGTGTGATAATAGAATGCCTTCACGTATTGGAATATCTCTTCCTTCTCTTCAAGAATAGCCTCTGTGAAAAGTTTGGCATATTTGGTACTCTGCTCATATTTCAAGAAATATTGTTTGGTCTTAGAAGAATAACTGAAATCTTTCTCATTTATCTGACCAAGATGACGCATCTTGAGCAATTTTTTCTCGACGATACAGCGGAACGGTTCTTCGATGTCGCACGAAAGTGATTTTCGCTGGAAAAACAACCGGTGATAAAAACCACGATACGTATCAAAACCAAAAAGACGAAGCAAAGAATCGATGTAGTTAAAGAGTATTGTGTAACCGATATCAAGCAAAATATTATTAGAATCAATCTTGCCACGTGGTACGCGCCCTCGCCAATCAATATCTGAAAAATATTCCTGAAAAAATTTCTTACTCATATCCCCTTCTATACCGAGCAAAGAACGATTCTCATCTGCATTATCTATCTTCTGAAAGAGTACGTTCCGATATTCAAGAAGAGGTAGATTTTCAGATGAGATAGTTTTCATACCACATGAAGTCAGTAAGGAAAGTTGATTGTTAATTTTATTTTTCACTATCAAACGTGCTTTTTCCATTCTCTCTTCATCGGATAAAGCATATTGGTTCTCACGTAAAAGATAATTCCCGCTTGCCTCTGATCCAACAGTTGCATACGTTTCGAGGTTGCGTTTCAGAAAATGTATAGAAACACCATTTTCGAGACATTTGCGAAGGAGAACACTTGTAAAAGATATTTCACCCAAGACAAAAAGTGAGATCACTTTCCCGCAAGGAATTTGATTGACTACCTTGCCATTCTCCTCATAAGCAATATTTTGATTCTTGATTCTGAGACAATATTCCTTCTCTTTCTCTGGTTGGATGAAGAGTATTTGCTTCTCTCGGAAATCGGGTAGCGTAAACATAATGATGTTGATAGGAAATTAGAGATCTGGTCGACATAACGTCTGGTAAATACAGTGTTCACATTTCTTCAGATTCGTTTCCAAAGAAGAGTGATTCATCTGAAAACTTTGCATAGCATCAATCGTTTCCTCAAACTCTCGCAAACTCTCTCCTGTTGGTAATGGCACAGTGTATCTCTTGTTATCTTCCAGAGAACGGAGAACAAGTTCTTCCACAGGAAAGCCCATTTCTTGCAGTGCGAAATATTGAGCATAGAGCTGGAAGAAATAGCCCTGATGGAGGAAAGATATTTTTGACTTTCGTTCAATAAGCATCTTCTTTTCCTTGTCATAAATATCTATCTTCCCTATGAGTCCATACTTCTCAGAATACACCTCAAGTGCTTGCAAAAATTTCACATCGGACGAATACGTGCCAGTATCAATAGTCGTATGATTGAGCCTGCCTCGCGTTTGTGCAGAAGTATGGTACGTCGTATCAGAAAAATTCTCATACAAAGAATGAAAATAAAGTGATCTCGGACAAAAGAGAAAATCATTGATCTTCGAAATTTGAATAAGGGTTTCCATAAAGAAAGAGAAGAGAAAACAGCCAAGAGTATACCTCTTCGCTGTTTCCGTCAATAGTCTCTCTTTTTCCTTGCTATTTTTTTGTTTCTCTCCTCATTTGTGCGAAAGTGTCCCACTCACTCTGAGACACATAGAGATCGCCCCATTTGAGATCCTTACAGCTACCCTCTTTCTCCTTGAATGCCGATATTTTGTCCAAAATAATGATACCTTTGCGTGCGATATTATACGCCCCGTTATCGTCACCATTCTTCGGAAGATTTTTTCCGAAATCCTCCGCTTTTCGACTATCGAAGAATGGTGCTACAGGAGAAAGAATAAAATCTCCCAAAGGATCATCTTTTTCTTTTAATGGATCGGTATTGCGGATCTGACAGACAAGATTAAAGAAAAATATGAAATCAGCAAAAAATTTCTCATTTCCTTTCGCTTCAAGATTCATTATCTGCACTCTGATATCACTCCTTATATCAATTTTATAACTTTTAAAGAGTATGTCGAATTGCTCTGTCATATCAGTATAATGATCATATCCACCCTTATGCTGATTGAGAGTTCTATTCCATCTGAAACGCTCTACGGAGCTACAGATCGTCCACACCGTATTTTTCGGCCATTCTTTTAGTGTCTGGAACTTCTTCACATCATAAGTAAATTCAAAGCGATTCTTCTCAGTATTATAAAGAATACTTGAAAATTGACTTATGATCGCTTGATCTTTCTTCGCATTACTGTGTTTCAAATAGAGATTGGGACGCCAACCAGAAAGAGGATCAATTTTCGAGGTATAACTCGCCTGAGTATAGAACAAAATGCCTGTCTGTTTCCCCATCTTCTGAAATGATTCAAACGGTGCTGTGAGCTGATACGCATTAAGGAGATGTCCTGCTTTCTTTGGGTCTATCTCCCCTTTCTCTACCAGGAAACTCAATTTATCGATGAGTGCTTTCTCTAGTTTCTGATAAATACTTTTTTCTATGCCCCCACGGATTTGCTTAAACCTCATATTCAAATCTTCGAGAACGATGATCGCATTATACTGTATAGCCAGATCTGCGAGCTTCCGCACAACCTGAGAAACATAGCCTTTTTTCAGATCTTTGATCCCTTCGACTGACTGCCAGTCTCGTCGTGCTTGTTCACGTTCATTTGCTTTTCTCTCAAGTTTCTCTGCGTAGTCTACGCTTACTATCTCTCCATTCAGGTTTTTCCCGCCCACGCTATTCAGTGATCCACTCTCTAATATTTCTTGCTTCTGATTGATGACAGAATAATACGCTAGATGTTTTTCTCCACGATCGACACCGATGATATTGATATTCTCATTGTTTGCAAGAACATCATTTATTTCTTGATTGAAATATTTTGCTTCACCTTTCCCCCGATTGAGGGTAATAGGACAATGAAAAAATATTTTATCCTCGGTATAGCGTTTGTTCTTGATAATGTCTCTCTTTGATTTGCACCGTTTTTCTCTTTCTGCTTCGATAGATTTTGGCCGATAAAATATTTCTGCCTCACCATTGAGTTTCAGAGGAAATCCATTTGTATTCTCAACCGAGAAAAGCCCTTCCCAGTACATTGTATGAAGGTTTTTCTTCCCGGTTTTCCCAATGGCAAAATCCTGATTGTAAATCTCAAAAAGGTAAAGATTTCCTTCTGCATTTTGTTGCTCTATATATGATTGTGATATTTTATCGAAAGAAACGGTATAGCCTCCATCCGAAACCTGTTTATAAAATTCACTGATGTCATTATATGTTTTAGTGTCAGAAAAATTAAAGTGAAAATGCTTCCAATCCGGATGTTTTGCGATGGACTCCTTGAAAAAATCAATCAGAATATGACAATCTTTGAGGTTAAAATCCTTTTTATAGAATCCTTTTTGTGGCTCTCCATTTTTTGTATGACTAGATTGGTTCCTGATTTCTAAGACTTTTTCGGACGGTGCATAGTATTCAATATTTGAAGCACTGAAGAAAACTTTCGGGAGCATTTTATTAGCACCAGGAAGAAGCTTGTATACCATTTTTTCAAAATAGCCTTGATTCCCATCTCCTAATACCTGCGACTGATATGTTTCGGTGAATAAATGAGTGTGTCCTTTCTTCATCAGTCCAAGATAATATTTCCCATCTCTTCTCAAAATAACTGCAGAATTATCGGCTTCTTTGTTTTTATCCCAGCCAGCAGCTAATGTCGGATTTTGGAAATTGAGTTTCCATTTCTTTTCACTGTACGACTTCTTGGTCAGATAATTCCGTAGGTCATTGTATATTTGCACAATACTTTCATACGCATCAGTATAAAATCGCATATATCCGGTTTCTGGATGCAGATAAAAAAGTGAATCGATTTCATATTCAGTATTCCACGATCGCTTTTTCTCTAAT
>PFHN01000025.1 GCA_002782305.1 Candidatus Moranbacteria bacterium CG_4_8_14_3_um_filter_41_13
CAAGAAAAAGTTTGAAGAATATTTCAAGATTATTTTTGGTGGTGGAAAAGCCGAAATCGAAATTGTGAAACTCAAGAAGTATAGTCGTCAGAGGGAAGGCGAAGGAAGTGGTGATGCGGGCGATGAAGAAGGAAGTGACTCAGCAGAAGAAAACAGTGAACTCGGTATCGAAATCTTTGCTTGTCCTCCAGGGAAGAAAATTACCAATCTCTCGATGCTTTCTGGCGGAGAACGATCACTGACATCCCTCGCTTTGTTGTTTGCTATTATTTCTCACAATCCTCCACCATTTGCCGTACTCGATGAAGTAGAAGCTGCTCTTGATGAAGCTAATTCTCGCCGTTTTAGCTCGATGCTTCGTGAGCTTTCCAATCACACGCAGTTCGTTGCAATAACGCACAATCGTCAAACAATGGCCCAGGCAAACCTTCTGTATGGTGTGACAATGGGTGCTGACGGTGTTTCTCAACTTCTCTCTATCCGCCTCGATCAAGTCGGTGATGGCGGAAAACTGAAAGCATAATACTCTTTCCTATATTGACAGAGTTTGGAAAATGCGGTACAGTGGGACTTGTATTCTTCCGTGTGGAAGATAAGACCACTGAAAGGCGGATAAACTCTCCGAAAGGTGGGTAAACCCTCCTACGGCGGGTGAATTTTATTTTAATTTTGTACATCTGTTATGTTAGCAATACGTTTCAATCGCACAGGAAAAAGGAATCAAGCTCAGTTTCGTGTTGTTCTCCAAGAACATACCGTTGCTCCAGGAAAGCGTCATATCGAAATTCTCGGAAGCTATGATCCACACAAGAAAACGACTATTCTGAAAAAAGAAAGAATTCTTTATTGGATTGGACAAGGGGCTCAAGTTTCTCCTGCAGTACACAATACGCTCGTTCGTGAAGGTGTTGTTGAAGGGAAAAAGATTGCAAAGAAGATGCCTCGTCCTGTAGTGAAAGAAGTTCCAGCAGAAGAAGTAACGCCAGTTGTCGAAGCTCCTGTTGAAACTGAAACAGCTCCTGTAGCCGAAGAAGTAGCACCAGTAGTAGTAGCCGAAGAACCAGCTACTCCTGAAGCCACTGAAACCAAGGCATAGTTTATTGACCACCGTCGTTCATCACGTCGTTCGAGTAACGACGGTGACGAGCGAACGACGTAGTTGACAGAAGCATTTTTTTTCTGTAGTATAGGAGTACAATTTCATATCCGTAGATATGAGGCACGAAGGTAAGTCCTCACGAGGAATATTCTTGGTAATACTGTAAAGATAGTATCAAGAATCATTGGAAAGATATTTTTTCAATTCTACGGCCATAAACCGTAGATTTTTTTATCATAAAATCGTATGCAAACGAAAGTACAGAAAGAAGCCGTTGTAGAAGAAGTGGCTCAGAAGATCAAAGATTCCAAAGCTTTGGTGTTTGCCAACTTCAAAGGTGTATCGGTAAAAAGTGTTTCAGAAGTTCGTAGAGAGCTGATGAAAAATGGTTCTGGTTGGCAAGTGCTCAAGAAAACACTGCTCAACCTCGCTCTGAAAAACGCTGGTGTCGTCGCTGATGTTCGCAAGCTTGATGGACAAATCGGTGTTGCCTTCTCTCATGATGAAGTAACTGCAGCCAAAGTTCTTGCACAATTCGCCAAAGCCAACAAAGATATTCCATTTACCATCGAAGGAGGATCTCTCGGGGTCAAGGAATTGTCTATCGAAGAAGTTAAGGCTCTTGCAAAACTTCCGAGCCAAGACGAACTTCGTGCACAGTTGGTTGGAACGCTCCAAGCTCCTATCTCTAGTTTTGTACGAGTACTCTCTGGAAATTTGAGTGGATTGGTACATGTTTTGAAGGCTATTGAAGAGAAGAAAGTATAATCAATAAGTTTATTAAGATAAGTAATATATAATCATATGACAGAAGAAAAGAAAGAAGCCGTAGTAGTGCCAGCGAAGTTTGAAAAACTCGTTGCAGAAATCGAAAAGATGAGTGTTCTCGATCTTTCCGAACTCGTGAAAGTACTCGAAGACAAGTTTGGTGTATCTGCTGCTGCCCCTATGATGATGGGAACTGCTCCAGTAGCTGAGGCTGCTGCCGTAGAAGAAAAGAGTGATTTCGATGTTGAACTTACTGCTGCAGGTGCTCAGAAGATCAATGTTATCAAGGCTGTTCGTGAAATCACTGGTCTTGGACTGAAAGAAGCCAAAGACTTGGTAGATGCTGCTCCAAAAGTTATCAAGGAAAAAGTTGCCAAAGCTGATGCTGAGACAATGAAGAAAAAACTTGAAGAAGCCGGTGCAACTGTTGTACTGAAATAAAGAACGTTTGATTCTTTAGAGAGAAAGCCCTGACATTCGTTCGGGGTTTTTTCTTTTCCATTTTTCAGGTACAATAGAGAGTATAAATTGCTAAGAAGCACACTATGGATTTTTTGCAGATATTCATCGATGGTATTTTTCGTGGGGATCTCGTCGGTATGGTCAAAGCAGTAGGATATATTGGTCTTTTTGGCATTGTGTTCGCAGAAACAGGGCTTTTCCTCGGGTTCTTTTTTCCAGGTGATAGTCTTCTTTTTGTTGCTGGGTTCCTGTCGGCAGGAGGATTTTTTTCGTTACCATTTTTGATTTTTGGGTTGTTTCTCTCAGCTGTACTGGGCAATATGCTCGGGTATGCATTCGGGAAGCGTATCGGGCCGAAAATTTTTAGCAAAGAAGACTCTTTTATTTTCAAGAAATCGCACGTACTCAAAGCCCAGCATTTTTATGAAAAGTATGGACCGAAGATGATTTTTCTTGCACGTTTTATGCCGATCGTGAGAACGTTCGCACCGATCGTTGCAGGTGTCGCCAATATGAAATATACTACCTTCTTTTTTTACAATGTGATTGGTGCATTCGTTTGGACTGTTCTTCTTACACTCCTCGGTTATTTCCTCGGGAACGTGATTGATGTAGACAAATATCTCTTGCCGATTATTCTTATCATCATTATTCTTTCTTTCCTTCCAGCCATTACTGCGTATATCAGAGAAAAGCACAGAGCCCAAAAACATTAAAAAAAATCCCTCTCTGTAAAGAAAGGGATTTTTTCTTTTTATAAAGGATATTCTCTACCACAGTACAAAGCGAGTCAGAATGACAAGTGATAGCAAGACAAAAACCCAGAAACTTCCAAGAAAGAATTTTTGTCCTCGGATTTTATCTTCTGGAGTTTGAGTGCCTTCATTGCCCGTAAATCCAAAGTTTTCATATATGAAAAACACTTCATAAAATCGTATAAGAATAACCCAAAAGAGAAAGAGTCCAACAAGAAGGCTGATTGGCACCATAAGTGGATGGGCAACTGACGGAGTGACGTTTCCTCCAACAGTTATCCATTTCCACCAGCCTTCCCATTTGAGTAACACGACGTGTATAGCAGTGAGAAGGATGACGGTGCGAAGTCCCCAGCGATGTAGAAACCACCATTTTTTGGCTCCGAAAATACTGATAGCTTTTTTGAAAGAAATAACAAAGAGAAAAGTAAGAATGGCAGCACCGAGAACACCAGCGAGAATATCGAGATCATCGAGATCGAGTTCTTCTTGAGGAACCTTGAGTGGAAGATAGAAGTAGGTAATAATGCCGTGTAAGACAAGGAGAAATGTTCCTACAATACCAATTTCTTTTCTGTATCCAAGCCATTTATCAAAACGGTCGAAATACCGTACAATAGGACCAAGGAGGAAGATGAATGCAATAAGCATAACCCCAGCATTCGCTAAGGCCTTGTTTGGAACATAGAGAGTGTCCATCGTGACGGGGGCATCGAAGAGAAATCCTCTTCGTATAAAAAGATAGAATCCGAAAAATACAGTGACGGATGACGCGAGGAGAAGAGAAATAAGATAATCTCGTCCGCCTGATGGTTTATGCATATTTTTTATATTAATTATTTTTTCTTCAGTATACACCTTTTTTGATTGACTTGTGAAGCATATCATGGAATGATACGATAATTCTGATAGAAGATTATTGTATGATATACGATGTTATTGTCATTGGTGGTGGGCCAGCAGGTATGATGGCTGCAGGGAGGGCTGCCGAAGGTGGCGCTCGCGTTTTACTGGTGGAAAAAAATAAAATGCTTGGTCAAAAACTCCTCATCACGGGTGGTGGACGGTGCAATGTGACGAATGCGGAATTTGATCTTCATATTTTTCTGTCCAAGTTTCAATCTGATGCAAAATTCCTTTATTCTTCTTTCGCACAGTTTAGGGTGGAAGAGACGCTGGATTTCTTCCATCGGTATCAGATGCCAACGAAGATTGAAGCAGAAAAAAGAGTATTTCCCGTGACAGATAAAGCTGGATCTGTTTTCACAGCACTGAAGCAATATATGCAGGAGGGGAATGTCACCATACTCTCTGATATATCAGTAGCAGGACTGGTTCCTGTAGATGGAAAGATAGATGAAATACTCATCAAAAACGGAGAGAAGTTGAAAGCTCATGCGTACATCCTCGCTACGGGAGGGAAATCTCATCCTGAAACAGGATCAACAGGGGACGGATTTATATGGCTCAAAAATATCGGTCATACCATTATCGAATCGCAGGCTATTTTGGTACCGGTCACTACTCGTGAGAAATGGGTACATAATTTATCAGGGGTGAGTATGCCCGATGCCAAACTTTCTTTTTTTCAGCATGATGAAATAGGAAAGAAGAAAAAAATCCTTCCTTCGAAAAGTGGGAAAATACTCTTTACACATTTTGGACTGAGTGGCCCGCTTATTTTGAACACGAGCAAGACACTCCGTGAATTTCTGCAATATGGACCGGTGGTTATTTCTCTGGATCTTGTACCGGGGTCGGACTATGGAATGATCGATGATATATTGCAAACAATCTTCGAACGAAATAAAAATAAAAAAATAAAAAATGTACTCTCTGAGTTCGTCCTCGCTTCTTTTGTGCCTACACTTCTTGAGTTGACGAAAATAGATGGAGAAAAAGAAATTCATAGCATCAGTCGTGAGGAGCGACTTTCGATTGGCCGAAATGTTAAAGATATGCAGATGACTGTGACAGGACTTCTTGGAGCAGAGAAAGCGATTGTAACAAGCGGAGGGGTGGATCTGAAAGAAGTAGATTTCAAAACGATGCGTTCACGTTTGTATCCAAACCTGTATCTTATCGGAGATATACTGAATATTGATCGTCCTTCGGGGGGCTATAGTCTGCAGCTTTGCTGGACCACTGGTTTTGTGGCAGGGTTAGCGGTTTCAGAAAAAGTCACTGAGGTATAATAGTTAGTCTATTCTGAGTTTAGTGAGGAGTTCTGCGGGGGTGTCCATAATATTTTCCTGACCAGTGGATATGAGAGCTTCTTTGCTATTGAGCCCCCAGGAAACAGAAATAATATCGAGTCCGATTTTTCGGCACGCTTCTATATCGCGTACTTCATCGCCGATATAGATTGTTTCTGAGAGGAGAAGTTTTTCTTTCTTGAGAGCTTCCTTGAGTGACTGTGCTTTGTTGAACAGTTTACCATGATAGAAAAAATCTATAGGAAGATTATTTTTGTCTATAATAATCTTTATTGTTTCTTCTTTGCTAGAGGAAACAATACCGATACGACAATTCTGAGTATGAAGTTTTATTAAAATATCTTTCATACCAGTAAAGAGCGGTACTATAGGAGCAACCTTCGTATATTCTTCACGTCCACGTTTCAATATTTGTGGAAGGAAGAATATGCGCCAACCGAGACGTTTCCAGATGAGATTTTTCAGGTGGAGTTTCTTTATTGCTGGTATTTCTTCTGAACGGATGGGAGAAAAATGGAATTCTTCTGCGAGTACATTGACTATGGTGAAAAAAATCGGCTCGATATTAACGAGTGTGCCATCAAGATCAAAAATGATAGTTTTCTTTTGTGTATCCATATATAGATATGATTCTAATATGTAGTATAGGTCTATTCTACTCTTTGGAGCAAATGTGAGGAGGAAAAGAGTGTTATTTTCCTTTGGCTGGAGTATTTCGGAGAAATGCGTTAGAATAGAGGATATCTTGTTTTTTTATGTTTTTCTCTTATGTCTCAAATAGAGCGTTTTTTCAAGAGTTTCCAAAAAACCATTATTGAGCGATTTTTTGGGCATTTAACCCAAGATATTGGTATTGATTTGGGTACGGCCAATATTTTGGTATATGTGAAGGGTAAGGGGATTATTATCAATGAGCCTTCGGTTGTGGCTGTCAATCAGCGTACAGGGCAAATCTTGGCTATTGGTAGGGAAGCCAAGAAGATGGTAGGGAAGACTCCTGGACACATTGTCGCCACTCGCCCACTTGTCGATGGTGTTGTGAGTGATTTCGAAGTGACGGAGCAAATGCTTCGGTATTTCATTAACAAAGTTACGAAAGATAATTTTGCTTTCCTGCGTAGACCAAGAGTGCTCATTGGCATTCCATCGGGCGTTACAGAAGTGGAGAAACGTGCTGTGACTGAGGCAGCCTTGAATGCTGGTGCTCGTCAGGTGTTTCTCATTGATGAACCAATGGCAGCTGCTATCGGTGCGAGGCTTCCTGTCATTGATGCGACTGGAAATATGGTTGTGGATATTGGTGGAGGGACGACAGAAATTGCGGTCATCTCTCTTGGTGGAGTTGTACTTTCTCGGAGTCTTCGCATTGCTGGTGATGAGATGAATGAAGATATTGTGCGGTATGCTCGTGATGAATTCAATATTCTTATCGGAGAGAAGACCGCTGAAGAAGCAAAAATTGCTATTGGAAGTGCCTATCCTCAGCGGGAACATCTGACTTTCCCCTTACGCGGTCGTGATCTCGTTTCTGGACTACCGAAAGAAGTTATTGCGACTGATGAACATATTCGTGAAGCGCTTTCCAGATCAACTCGCATCATCGTGAACAGCATCAAGACCATTGTTGAGGAAACCCCACCAGAACTTCTCGCAGATATTATGCATCGTGGAATCATTCTTGCTGGTGGAGGGAGCTTGATTCGAGGACTCGATAAACTTATCGCTAACCAAACAGGTATTCCTGTACGCCTGATGGAAGACCCTCTGACAGCAGTCGTGAGAGGAACAGGCATTGTTCTCGATGATATGGAACACTTACACGAGGTGCTCATCGAGGAAGATGAACATCGTCCTCTTGGATAAAAGATATTTTCTTTATTTCTTACTTTTTCCCTTTATGTCTGTACGCCAAAGCTTGACCAAAACAAAACTTTTCCGTGCCTTGATGCTTTTTTGTCTTGTATTTTTGGTAGTACATTTCGGTCCACCATCATTCGTGAAACCAGTACGTTTCGTGGCGATGACTATTGTTTCTCCCATTCAGAAAATGACTTCTTTTGTCGCTTTCAAAATACAAAGTACCTATGAGTTTTTTTCTTCTATCGGAGATTTGAAACGTGAGAATGAACGCCTCGAGAAAGAGCGATTGAATCTTCTGGCAGAGAATGTGCGATATGCGGATGTGGTCAAGGACAATGATGAACTGCGGAAAGAGATAGGTCTTCTCCCGCGGAATAAATTTTCACTCAAGGCATCAACAGTCATTGGTCGTGATATTTCTGGGATGGGAAGTTTCCTTCTTATCGACAAGGGGTCTCTTGATGGCATAGCAAGTGGTATGTCCGTCATCGTAGGAAATGGTATCCTCGTAGGCAAGATAGGAGAAGTATTCCCAGCGAGTGCACGCGTTATACTTCTCTCGAATCCGGAAAGCTTGATGAGTGGTATTACTCTTGACACCGATGCAAAAGGAATTGTGAAAGGGGAATATGGACTTGGCTTACTCTTTGATATGGTTTTGCAAACAGATGTACTCAAGGCAGGGAGCACTATCGTGACTTCTGGTCTGGGTGGTGATGTACCAAGAGGTCTTCTAATTGGTACTCTGCAAGAGCCACGTCTTTCTTCTGACAGATTATTTCAACAAGCTTCTATTCTTTCTCCTATACGCTTTGATCGCATCCATTATGTTTTTGTGATTCAAGAGGTGTTATAAGCTATGAAAATTTTTTTCTTACATCTCATCTTTATCCTCAGTGTGTTTCTTCTCGAAGTTTCTTTTCTTGATATACTTTTCCCTTTGCTGTCTGCACCTCTCGTTATCCTTCTTGTGATTGTGAACTGGGCACTCCTTCTGCCATTCCCTGCTGTTCTTTTCCGTACACTTCCTTTGGCAATACTGTTTGATATCGCAATTGTCTCTCCAGGCACACTCACGCTGTATTCTCTTCTTCTTGTGTATGTCACAGGGTTTCTGACGCGGCGTTTCCTTGCAGATCATCATTCGAGTTTTGTATTTCTCTTTATACTGTTTGCCTTTATGAGCACACTTGGTTTTTCTTTGTTTGCATTCTTTTTCTCTTCAGGGATGTCGTTTTTTTCGAGTGATAACAAAACAGCATTGTTTTCACTATTTCTTTCTTCTCAGCATATTGTACTCACATTTTTTCTTTGCATACCACTTTTCATCATATGCTCATATGCCGTCAAGAGGTTTCATCTTTACATACAGCTTGTAGACGGTGCTGCCTCAAGAAATATTCGTTAAATCTCTCCCTATGCCTTTTTTTGAAGGAAAACCAAGAAAAATATCGGATAAACGTGGCATGGAAATCGACGATGCTGTTCTTACGATAACCGAAGCCGATGCCGTGAAAATGGAATGGCCACTGCATCGTTTCTTTTTGCAGTTTCTTTTTCTTTTTGCACTTCTTTTCTTCGTGGGTATTCTGGTGAGAATCGGTTACCTGAATATTGTGAAAGGAGGAGAGTATCAACTGAAAGCTGAACACAATAGTTTACGAGAGATTGTGATTCCTGCACCAAGAGGTATTTTCTATGATCGTTTCGGGAAGTCACTCGTCACCAATGAGCCAAGTATCGATGTTGTGATTATTCCTATTGATCTTCCCAAAGAAACAGAGAAGAGAGATGCTATAGAGTCGATGCTTGTTTCTACTTTCTCTGTGGATGAACAAGTGGTGCGTGACCTCTTCGCATCTCTTGCTCCTCGTTCGATACAGCCAGTACTTCTGAAAGAGAAAATAAGTCAAGAAGAGATGATTCTTTTTCTCAGTCGCAATCGGGATTTACCAGGGGTGAGTTTATATAAAACCACAGGACGTCGTTATACCGATAGTGTGATTTTTTCTCATCTCCTCGGTTATGAGGGAAAGATTCGTAAAGAGGAACTACTACTACATCCGGATTATTTGATGACTGATTCTATCGGAAAACAGGGTATTGAGAAGAGTTACGATGAAGTATTGCGAGGAAAGAATGGCTTTACGCGGGCAGAGGTGGACGCACTCGGTCACGTGAAGCAAGGGCTTGGTATCGTGCCTCCTGTGCCAGGGAGTGACCTTATTTTGAATATTGATGCGCTCCTTCAGAAGAAAGTGTTCGATGAACTTCAGTTACTCCTCGAGAAAAAGAATCTGAAACAGGCGGCGGCCATCGTGATGGATCCAAGAGATGGTGCAGTGCGCGCCATGGTGAGTCTTCCGAGTTATGATAACAATCTTTTTGCTGGAGGTATTTCTTCGGAGAATTACAAGACGCTGACAGATGATGCATCACTCCCACTCTTCAATCGTGCGCTTTCTGGAGAATATCCACCAGGATCGACGATCAAGCCAGTCATTGCCACTGCTGCACTCGCAGAGAATGTGATCAATCAATCAACGATGGTGAATGGTCTCGGAGGTATACTCAAGGTGGGTAATTTCAGTTTTCGTGATTGGACAGCTCACGGAACGAGCACAGTGAGGCAGGCTATTGCAGAGAGTAATGATATTTTTTTCTATACAATTGGTGGAGGATACGGAGGAATAGCGGGACTTGGTATGGATCGTATGAAGAAGTATGAAAATCTTTTTGGATATGGTGAAAGAACGGGTATTGATATTGGCGGAGAAGCCACTGGTTTTATACCGAGCCCTCTATGGAAGAAAGAAAAGGTCGGAGAACGGTGGTATATCGGGGATGATTATCACGCAGCCATTGGTCAAGGTTTTATTACTGCAACACCGCTTCAGATTCTCAATTCTATTAACACTATTGCCAATGGCGGTACGCTCTATAAACCAAAGATAGTTTCTCAAGTGCGTTCTACCGAAGGAGTAGTGACCAAACTGCCTACTGAGATTTTGCGCAGTAATTTCGTCAATCCTGATATTCTGCGTATTGTGCGTGAGGGGATGAGAGAAACAGTTACGAGCGGAACAGCAACGTCGCTGAAAGCACTCCCAGTAGAAGTAGCTGGCAAGACCGGTACGGCTCAGTTCGGGAATGAAAATAAAACGCATGGCTGGTTCGTTTCTTTCGCGCCATATGAACATCCAGTGCTCGCGATGATTGTGCTGGTAGAGGGTCAAGGAATGGAGGGCTATAACGCTGTCCCAGTCACACAAAGCGTGTATGATTGGTATTTCTCTCGTACAGATCTGCATGAATAAATGTCTTTTTTTAGTGAAAAACAATAGGTATTGAAAAAGAGAATAATCCCTTTATAGAGGGAAAAATTAGGAATATCAAGCTGAAAAATGAGGATACAGTTGACATTTCGCTCATTTTTGATAGTATGTAGGAACTTTAGAGTATCTTCTCTCCTTTGGAAAGGAGATTTTCTTTTGAAAAGGTGATATAAAAATTGATTCATTTATAATACGTATATGGCAAGAATTTTTACTGAAGAAGGATTGAAAAAACTGAATGATGAATTAAACGAGAGGAGAACAACGCTCCGCTATGAGATTTCTGCAGCAATAAAAGACGCAAAGGAGCAAGGGGATCTTTCTGAAAATGCTGATTATAGTGATGCCAAACATCGTCAGAATGAGAACGAATCTCGTATTGGAGATTTGGAAGCGATGCTCAAAGAAGCTGTCATTGCAACGAAGCAGAAAGGTGTCTCAGCTGTGGCTATGGGTTCGAAACTCACCGTGAAAATAAAAGAAAGAGAACTTCATTTCGAAATTGTTGGATCAAATGAAGTCGATCCTGCCTCAGGGAAGATTTCCAATGAATCACCACTAGGTAAAGAATTCATCGGCAAGAAGAAAGGTGATACAGTGAAAGTTACTGCACCATCTGGAGAACTTTCATACGAAATTATTGCTATTCACTAGAGATTTCTTGCAAAATTATGATATCCCGAGTGAAAACCCAGGTTTTTTCTTGTATTTTCCTTCAAATAGGGTACAATATGTTTATAAAGAAATGAACATTTTAACGGGAGTCTTTTATGCGTGAAGATATTTTGACAATGAGAAGAGAGAAACTCGCTTTGCTTACTAAGGAGCGAGGGACTGCCTATCCAGAAAATGCACCCCGTACCCATACAAATGAGGAGGCAACAACCCAGTTTGATGTCTTGAGCACATCCGAAGAAAATGTTTCTTTGGTGGGGCGTATCAGATCACTTCGAGTGATGGGAAAAATAGCTTTCTGTCATCTCGAAGATGGATCAGGACAGATGCAGGGATTCTTCTCACTCGAAATGCTTGGCGAAGAATCATTTCGTTTATTTAAGAGTACTGTCGAGACGGGAGATTTTCTTTCTATTACTGGGACACTTTTTTTGACGAAACAAAATGAAAAGAGCGTGCACGTTACGACGTGGCAGATGCTTTCCAAATCCCTTCGTCCTATCCCGACAGAATTCTATGGACTCAAAGATGAAGAAGAACTTCTGCGTCGTCGTTACCTCGATCTTCTTTCAAACAAAGAAACGCGAGAGCTCTTTGTGAAGAAAAATATTTTTTGGCAAACTATTCGCGCAACACTGACCAATGAAAAATTTCTCGAAGTGCAAACTCCGGTACTCGAGCACATTCCTGGAGGAGCGGAAGCGAAACCATTTGTGACACATCATAATGCTCTCAATCAGGATTTCTACCTGCGTATTTCTCTCGAGCTTCCTCTGAAACGATTGCTCGTGGGTGGGTATGAACGGGTGTTCGAAATAGGGCGCGTTTTTCGCAATGAAGGTATCGATCGTGAACACCTGCAAGAGTTCGACCATATGGAGTTTTATGCTTCTTATATGAATATGGATCAGGGTATGGCGCTCACAGAAACGTTGTACAAAAATGTTGCCCGCGCAGTACTCGGTGATACGATGCAGTCAGAATATAATGGTGAAATCATTGATTGGAACAAACCCTTTGCTCATGTGGATTATTTTACTGAGTTCAAAAAAGAAACAGGTCTTGATTTATCGGAGGATCTCACTCTCGAAGTACTCAAAGCGAAAGCCGACGAACTGCATATCAAATATGAGCCATCTGCTGGCAAAGGTCGGATGATCGATACTCTGTACAAGAAGACAGTACGTCAGAAACTGATTCAGCCATGTTTTCTTATCGGACAACCACTCGAAGTGTCACCCCTTGCCAAGATCGATCCAAATAATAGCAGGAGAACCTTGCGCTTTCAACCTGTTGTTGGCACCAGTGAAGTGGGTAATGGTTTTGCAGAACTCAATGATCCGATTGATCAGAGGAAACGTTTCGAAGAGCAGATGAAGCTTCGTGACGCAGGAGATGAAGAAGGAATGATGCTGGATGAAGATTTCCTCCAGGCACTCGAATACGGTATGCCTCCAGCGTGCGGATTTGGATTAAGCGAACGCCTCTTCGCTATTTTGATGAATCGCTCCGTAAGAGAGACAGTGATTTTTCCACCGATGAAAGAGAAAGAATAAACGGGGGATGATTAGCTCAGTTGGTTAGAGCATTGCATTCACATTGCAGGGGTCACTGGTTCGAATCCAGTATCATCCACAAAAAAATCCATCATTTTTTAATTTGTGATTTCTTCGTATATGTTAGACATCCAATTCATAAGGGAGAACAAAGAGCACATTGCGGAAGCTATCAAAAACAAGAATAGTACGCTTGATTTAGAGTTGCTTCTTGGAAAAGATGTTGAAAGGAGAGCCTTGCTACAAGAAATAGAAGAGCTTAAGTCACTCAAGAATGATATTAATGACCTCATTCATCAAGCAAAAACAGATGAAGAACGCGCAGAGATTATTGCTAAAGGCAAAGAGATTAAACTCAAACTTGATGAGAAAGAGCCGTTTTTCGAAAATATCGAATATGAATATCTCGCTCTGATGGCACAAGTTCCTAATATTGTTTCTCCTGATACACCAATCGGCACCAGTGATGAACAAAATGTTGAAGTCGCTCGCATTGGCACACTTCCTACATTTGCTTTTACCCCTCGCACGCATATCGAACTTGGGAAAATGCTCGATATTCTCGATCTTGAACGAGGTACCAAAGTTTCCGGATACCGTGGTTATTATTTGAAGAATGAAGGGACACTCATCGTTATGGGACTGATGATGTATGCGATCCAGAAACTTGTATCCAAAGGATACACTCCGATGATTCCGCCAACACTTGTAAAAAACTTCCCACTTTTTGGTAGCGGATATTTCAAAGGAATGGAATATGATGGCGGTATTGATGAAGTCTATCAAGTCGCTACTTCTGACAAAGAAGCTGATGGCAGTCTTGCTAAGGAAGAAAAATTTCTCGTGGGGACAGCTGAACCATCACTTCTTGCATATTACGCAGGTGAAGTACTCGAAGAGAAAGATTTGCCACTGAAGCTCGCTGGGTATAGTCAGTGTTATAGAAGTGAGATAGGAAGTTATGGCAAAGATACAAAAGGAATGTATCGTGTGCATGAGTTTATGAAAGTAGAACAGGTAGTGCTTGCAACAGCGGACACGGCGTCAGTAGATGCATTACAAGATGAGATGCTCGCAATTTCAGAAGAGATGCATCGTGAACTTGGACTGCCATACCGTAAACTGCAAATTTGTACCGGAGATATGAGCGCTGGGAAATATAGGGCTTTTGATTTGGAGGCATGGATGCCAGGAATGAACCGTTATGGTGAAACGGGATCTGCTTCAAGTTTCCTTGATTGGCAGTCTCGGCGTCTCAATGTGAAA
>PFHN01000092.1:0-7264 GCA_002782305.1 Candidatus Moranbacteria bacterium CG_4_8_14_3_um_filter_41_13
TTCGTTCTTGTTTCCCATATGTGTAAGAGTTAACAGTGTTACCCTCTTACCTTATCAGATGTCACCCCTTACTGTTAACTATACATGTGATTTACAAATTTTCCTCGTATGTTATAATATAAAGTCCACAGTTTTTTGTGGACAGGTAGTTCTTTAAAAATTTCATTGAAACGAAAGGGGGTGAGATATATGCTTCAATCTTCTCAGAAACCGCGTGATGTATTTCTTTTTCCCAGTCCTGCGGATTTGAAAAAGGTGCTGGGGGAAATTGAAAATACTCAACAAAATATCAGTGCTGGGCGTTGTAGTTGTGTGTGTCATAATGCTTGTGCATGTAAATGCAATTGCGCTTGCTCGTGCAACTGCACCTGTCGCTGCCCGTGGTAATAGTAACAGACGACATTGGCATAGAATGTTGATGTCGTCTTTTTTAGAAAGGAGCTATCATGTCTATTCTATTGCCTTCCCGTTTCGTCCATGTATTCAGACGTGATGATATGGTTGCTTTATACCATTCCCTCAGGATGAGGCCAATATATTTTTCATCGCGTGAATGGGACTCTTTATCGAAATCTCTTGGGATAAGTGAAGAATCGATGGAGTTGATAATAGATCAGAAAGTCATTGACTCTCTGTATGAGGCAAAAATTTTCGTTCAGAGTCCAGCAGACGATGACCGTGTGATTGATTTTTTCCGGTCAAATTTTGGCAGGCCGGAGGTCAGTATTGTATATTTTGTCTTAACTGACAAATGCAATTTTTCTTGTAGTTATTGCTTTGTCAGAAATAGCATGCCAGACGGGTATCAGGAACGAACCATGAGCATGACAACGGCGGATCGAGGACTGGATCGATTTTGCGAAATTATCTCAAGAAATCAAGAAACCTTCAGTAAAGAAAAAACCATCATCTTCTATGGTGGCGAGCCACTTATGAATACGAAAGTCCTTTCATATTTACTGGATAAGATTCGCGCGTACAAATTAGCAGGAAAACTTCCAGAAAAAACATCTCTAAGTCTCGTCACAAATGGTTCGTTGATTACGGAAAAAATCGCCAAACTTTTGAAAGAGCACGCTGTTTCTGTCGGGATATCCATAGACGGTGATGAAGCTGTCACAAGCGCAAATCGGGAAGGAGTAAAGGGAAATCCGATATATAGCAATGTGATGCGTGGTTTCAAGATTTGCACGAATGCAGGAGTCGATGTTGGCGTTTCATGTACGCTTTCAGTCGAAAGTGTGAAGAATTTTCAAAAAACAATGAAAACATTGGTTGATGATCTTAGAATAGCAGGCATGGGGTTCAATCTTGCCATGGCTACACCTGGTTATCCACTTCCGAATGGCTACGCGGAAGAAGCATCAAAGTGCATCATTGATGCGTACAAAGTGTTCAGGGAACGTGGCATCTACGAGGATCGAATCATGAGGAAGGTTAATGCGTTCGTTGAGGCGAAAGTTTATCCGTATGACTGTGGTGCTGCTGGCGGTGGCCAGATAGTGATTGCACCTGATGGTCAGATTGGGGTGTGCCATGGATACTTAGGAGAAAGGAAGTTCTTTTGTTCACATGTTCAGGAATCCAGTTTTGACCCAGAAACGGACCCAGTCTTTCTTGAATGGAGTCGTCGCTCGCCGTTATTTATGGAAGAATGCCAAAGATGTTCAGCACTTGGCATATGTGGTGGTGGATGTCCGTTGCAGGCAGATATTGATACTGGATCGATATGGGGCCTTGATTCCAGGTTTTGTGTCCATTCTAAAAAAACTTTGGAGTGGCTCATCTGGGATCTTTACGATCAATTTCGAAAATAGTTATTTTACTCAGGTGTTATCTTATTGTGACACCTGTTTTTTTATGGTGTATTATATGAATAAGAACTTTTTTGCTATGTTTATACAGAAAAAGATACGCACTACTTTCGTTATAAATAAAGATTATGATGCTTTTCAGATATGGGCATCGTTTCATTTTGCTCACGAGGATAGTTTCTTATCATTAAATAATTCATTCGGCTTGGATAAATCGATTGGAATGCAAATACGAAGGAGCAAGGATTATAAAGATTGTGCCTATTTAATAGATAATTTTGTTTCTGAGAAATATAAGAAGAATGAGCACTTACTAGAACAGGCAGTAGAGTCTTATAGTATCGAATGGCAGAAGGTTAATGACATTTTCTATGATTTAGTAGTAGATATAACAGGATATGATTGGGAGTTTCAAGAATATGAAGTGATAATGAGTTTGTTTCATACTGGGATTAGTAATAGAAATGCCAATTATGTTCTTCGATCTGCATACGAGGATGCAAAGGGGCAGACAAGGATAACTGCACATGAAATCCTCATGACTCAGATATGGTATATTTTTGGAAAAGTATTTGGAAAAAAGAGCGTATCTAGGAATGAAGACTTTTTCTGGTCAGCGAACGAAATCACAACGACAGCCATGCTTGGTCTTGAGTCAAAACTCGACGCTTTATGGCCTGATAACCAAAAAGGTTTTGATAATTTTCTTTTGAATTATTCAAATATGAGTGAGCTTAGGGATGCTTTTGAGAAAGCATATATTAATAAGCAGTCTTTCGGGGGATATCTCAAATATATAGAGTCCTTTCTTAGAAGAAAAATATAGACGTGTCTGTTTTTATTCCTTACATATTTCCAATCATTGCAATAGTGGGCGTGGTTGAAAATATTTTTTGAGCTTCAGTTACAAGATGTTCTTTCTCTATAGACCGAATACGTGAGAAATATTCAGGAAGGGAAAGCGGTTCTATTTCGAATACGAAAGGCCATCCGTAGAAATAGAGCCTATTACTGATGTCGGCATAATGTCGAGTGAGGGAAGTTGTCATCATTTTCTTTGTAGTTTCGAGTGCCTGTATATCGATGTTACCAGCTGTTATTTTTGCTATTTCTTCGTTTACCAGTTGCAACGCTTTTGTAACATTCTTTTTTTCTGCTGAGAGTTCGAAACGCATCCAGCCTGTATCAGAGAAGTTCTGCAAAACTCCATTGACCCAATATGTCAGACCGTATTCATCACGTAATTTCTGTATGAGACGGGATGTCCATCCAAAGGCAAGATAAGAACGTAGAACATCCTCCGTGATACTTCTCTCGAATTCATGAATAGGTGCAGTACGGTAATTGATGCCTATAGTTACCTGATCAAGCGAGGCTTTCGTATCGAGTATTTGTGTCATCGGTTTCGTATAGGGGAATGCGTCTATAGTTTTTAGTGTTGTCTCTGATGGAAAGAGAGAACACTTTATTTTTAGTATTTTATGTTAGACCGTATTTATCTTGATAATCATGCAACTACACGGATTGATCCGAGGGTTTTAGATGCGATGATGCCATTTTTCAAAGAAAAGTATGGTAACCCATCGAGTACTCATTTATTTGGGGTTGAAGCTCTTAATGCAGTTGAAAAAGCAAGGAGTCTTATTTCAGAAGCAATCGGAGCAAAGAAAGATGAAATTATTTTTACTAGCGGAGCTACGGAGGCTAATAATCTCGCAATTCAGGGCATTATTGAGTGGATTCGATATAATAAAAAACATCAATCTATTCATATTATTACGTCCGTTGTGGAGCATAAGTGCGTCTTGAATACAGTTAAAAAACTTCAACTAGAAGGCATTGAAGTAACACTCTTACCAGTTGATTCTTATGGAGCTATTGATTTGAACTTACTAAAAAAAGAAATAAAGTCTAATACAGCCTTAGTCTCTTTAATGTTTGCAAATAATGAAATTGGAACCATAAATAATATTATGGATATCGGTCTTATTTGTAAATCAAAAAATATTATTTTTCATACAGATATTGCTCAAGCTTTTGGAAAAATTCATATGAATTTTAAAAATTTACCAATTGGGCTTGCCTCGTTTTCAGCTCATAAACTTTATGGACCAAAAGGAGTTGGTTTTCTTTATGTAAAACAGGAACTTAAAGGGATGATGCTTCCATTGTTAAGTGGCGGTGGTCAGGAATATAACCTTCGATCTGGAACATTGAATGTTCCTAGTATTATTGGGATGGCAGAGTGTATTCGATTAAGTATTGAATGTTTTGAAGAGGATTTAAAAAAATATCTCAAGCTCCGCTATATTTTATACTCTAGATTATTTTCTCAGTTAGATAATGTAGTTTTAAATGGTCCTGACATAACGTCTGGGGAAGAATTTTTTTAGAAAACACTGATTTAGAGCAACTCTCCGAAACATTGAGAAGATTGCCAAATAATCTCAATATTACTTTTTTAGGAATAGATTTAAGTAGACTCCTTCCGCGTATTAGTCACATTGCTGTGTCTACGGGTTCAGCATGTTCTAGCAAGGCTGTTGAACCGTCTTACGTTCTCCGTGCTATTGGATTGAGTGATCAGAACGCCAGTGCTTCTATTCGTTTTGGTATTGGTCGATTTAATACGGAAGGAGAAATAATTTCAGCTGCTGATTCTATTGTTGAGGCAGTACGAACATTGAGAAGAAATATATGAAGAGGCTACTTTGTTCTTTAAAGAATTTTTTTAGTGACATTTTTATTATTTTTCCTAAAAAAGATTCTGTTGATTTTAGCAAAGATATAATTTTTTTTTCGAAAATTCAGACATCAGAATCCCTCTCTGATTTTGGAAGAGAAATTGTTCAGAGTGCCTGTGGTGTGTTTTGTTTGCAAATGATATTTAGTTTTTTTAATAAAGATATTCCTTTGATTGAAAATCTTTCTTTAGATCTTATGCAAACGCATGCTTTTAGTGTTGAAAATGGTCTTGTTCTGACGAAAGTTAAAGCTGTTTTGCATAAGTACAATTTTTTCTCTAAAACTTATAGTTGTATTTCTTCCAAGAGACTTTTTTATTATTTACTTAACAGCAGTATTCCTGTAATTGTTTCTGTTACAGGTGCTCAGAGTGGGCATCTTATTGTTTTAGTTGGAGTTTCTATCGAGAATAGACAAGTAACAAAAATTCTTTATTTAGATCCAAATAACTCAGCTAGTCATTCTCTTGTAGAGGTAACCCTTATTGAGTGGCAAATGCTTTTTAACGGGAGAGCTCTTGTTGCTTATCCAATTTAAGAGAATGTCTAGATGAGTCTCAAATCAACCTCCTCATTCGGAAAAAGCGTAGGGTAAAAATATGAATACAAAAATAGCTATATTTAAAGGGAAAGAAGTACGGAGAATCATTCACAATAAAGAATAGTGGTTTTCAGTTGTAGATGTAGTCGGAGCATTGACTGATAGCGCTGATGCTCGGGATTATTGGTACAGAATGAAGATTAGGGTTAAAAATGATGATGGAATTGAGTTGTCGACAATTTGTCGACAACTGAAACTGGAATCAGTTGACGGAAAAAAATATGAAACAGACTGTGCTAATACTGAGGGTATTTTCCGTGTTATCCAGTCTATTCCGAGTCCTAAGGCTGAACCGTTCAAGCGTTGGCTTGTGCCAAGGTTGGTTATGAACGAGTTAAAGAAATCGAAGATCCAGAGCTGGCAACAAAAAGAACGAGGACACTGTATAAATTAAAAGGATATTCTGATGGATGGATTGAAAAAAGAATGCGTGGCATCGCTATCAGAGAGGAATTGACAGATGAATGGAAGAACCGAGGCGTAAGAGAAGATACAGAATTCGCGATTTTGACCGCGGAAATATCCAAAGCTGCTTTTGGTATGACACCGAGTCAGTATAAGAAATTTAAAGGACTGAAGCGAGAAAACTTGCGGGATCATATGGATGATTTAGAATTGATTTTTTCGATGCTCGGAGAGGCGTCAACGACAAAGATAGCGAGGAGCAAGGATGTAAAAGGATTTGTAGAGAATAAAGTCGCAGCAAGAAGAGGTGGAAAAATCGCCGGTGATGCCAGGAAAAAACTTGAACTTGAATCAGGGAGTAAAATCGTTTCAAAAGGAAATTATTTGAAGATTTCACAAAAAAAGAAAATAACATGAAGAGGGATTTGAATTTTCGGATAAGGGTGCCCGATTCATCATCGAACTGCCACTTCATAATGACAAAATCAAAGTCGGTACTTCTGATGAGCCGACGGGTGTGGAAAAAGGAGAATAAAATATCTTACTTTATATAGTACAGACAAGAGCTTGTTTGCGTAAATTAATTTGCAAATAACAGAGGATTTGTTTTTTTTGCTCTTTTGGAGTAAGATTGTTTTAGAGATATGTAACAAAAAAAATATGGTCAAGCTCCTTCTCGTCGAAGACGATCCGTTTATTGCTGAAATTTATAAGAAGAAATTCACCAGCTCTGGTTTTGATGTGGTAAATGTCGTGACAGGGAAGGCAGTTTTGAAAGAAATCTTGGTACAGAAATTTGACCTTATTTTACTTGATTTGGTTATCCCGGAAATGGGAGGTATGGAAGTCTTGAAAGAGCTTCGCACGAATAAAGAGTATGATCCAAATCTGAAAATTGTTGTGTTCAGCAATCTTAGTTCTTCGGAAGATCGTGAAGAATGTCTCAAGCTTGGTGCCAACGGTTTCATTTCGAAGACGGAATTCTCTCCGTCAGAAGTAGTTGCCGAGGTGAATCGTTTTCTTACTCAGTTCAGTGAACAGAATAAAAATGCAACGCGTCAGTCGCAAGCACCAGAAGAACGCATCGTATTAGGAAAGAAAATCCTTCTTATCGAAGATGAAGCAGTATTCATCGATATGTTTGGCAAAAGACTTACTGATGAGGGGTATACAGTAACAGCCTGTTCTGATGGTACCTCTGGACTACAGGCAGCACTCGATGGAACATTTGATCTCGTGATCACCGATGTGATGATGCCAGGGATGGATGGAAGAGAGCTCGTGAAGAAGCTCAAAGAAGCAGAATCAGAAAATAATACCCCTATATTCATCTTCTCAGCCTCACTCGATGATATGACTGTGAAAGAAATTATTGATTCGAAAATTGCCAACAAAGTTTTCCTTAAGAATCAAATTACTCCAAGCGATCTCGCTTATGCTGTCAACGATTTTTTCAAAGCACAGGAAACAGATACGAAAAAACCTACTTTGTAGAACTCTTGCGAACGTGAAGTGCTCGCATACTCTATCCAATTTATTTTTATTTTATGCATAATGGATCAAGTCCAATGTCTTTTGGCGTCGGACGTATACTCAAATATTATCTGCCTCATATCAAAAAGTACCGACTCACCATCGGGCTTTATTTTGTGTTTTATGGCATTGCTGTTCTTATTTCTGATATTGCGACACCGTTCGTA
>PFHN01000092.1:7344-33496 GCA_002782305.1 Candidatus Moranbacteria bacterium CG_4_8_14_3_um_filter_41_13
CCTCATAGGAGCGGTTCTTTCGTATAATATTTTTTATCGATTGGGAGATTTTTTTCTGATGTCTTGTCAGAGCCGGATGCTGAAGGATATTACTGATTCAGTCTTTTCCTCTCTTCATTCACATTCCTATACTTTCTTCACCAACAACTTCACCGGATCGCTTGTAGCGAAATCGAAACGTTTCGTCGGCGCCTTCATGACACTGCAAGATGAAGCGGTATTTATGCTCTGGTTTGGTGGACTGAAGCTCGGAGGTATTTTCATCGTACTGCTTATGACACTCCCTCTCCTCGCAGGTTTCTTTGCTTTGTGGTGCATACTGTATACCGTACTTATTTACTTTTTTATCAAGAAAAAAACACCGCTCGATCTCGCTCGTGCTTCCGAAGATTCTCATGTGACAGGAGTGTTTTCTGATGTTCTTTCCAATATCATCAATATCAAAGCTTTCTCAGCCAAGACAAGAGAAATTAATCATTTCAAAGAAGCAACAGCAAAAGAAGAAAAAGCAAGAAGGCGGGCTTGGAATTTTCAGAATGTGCAATTTCTGGTGCAAGCGTTGCTCCTTGGGGCACTCGAAGTATTTGGTATGTATTACATCGTACAGATGTGGCTTCGTGGAGAAGTATCCGCTGGTACTGTTGTTCTGGTACAGGTGTATCTTACGAGTATTTTCGGGCAACTTTTCGGACTTGGTCGTTCGTTTACGAAAATGATCCAAGCCCTCACTGATGCAAGTGAAATGGTAGATGTTCTGGATGCTCACCCTGATATTGTCGAGACAAAGAATCCGGAGCAGTGTCTCATCGGACGTGGAGTCATCACTTTCGAAAATATTCATTTCGCATACAATGAAGGAGATACAATTTTTCAGGATTTTTCGATGATGATAAAGCCAGGGGAAAGAGTAGGTATTGTGGGACACTCTGGTGCAGGCAAAACGACGATTGCCAAACTCCTCCTTCGTTTTATGGATGTGAGTGGTGGAGTGATACGTATTGATGGGCAAGATATCCGGGGTATGAAGCAGGATGATTTGCGTTCTCATATCGCCTATGTTTCTCAGGATCCAGGATTGTTCCATCGGACACTGCGGGAAAATATCGCTTATGGGAATCCGTCGGCGACAGAAGAAGAAATAATCGCTGTGGCCAAGCAGGCACGCGCCAATGAATTTATTTTGAAAACACCACTTCAGTATGAAACACTCGTAGGAGAAAGAGGGGTGAAACTCTCTGGTGGTGAGCGTCAACGCATTGCTATTGCTCGAGCGATACTGAAAAACGCGCCAATTCTTGTACTTGATGAAGCGACGAGCGCCCTTGATTCAGAAAGTGAAAAATACATTCGTGAAGCACTTGATGACCTGATGAGGAACAAAACGACACTAGTCGTAGCTCATAGACTCAGTACTGTACAGAAGATGGATCGTATTATCGTGATCGAAAACGGTGTCATTGTCGAATCTGGTTCACACAAAGAGCTTCTTGCTAAGCAAGGTCAGTACGCCAAATTCTGGGAGCAACAAACCGATGGGTTTATTGAATAAATATTATCAAAACTTGTTTTAAGTGCACCTCTTTGCTATTATGAATAGGTATTTAAGCCATTTTCATTACACATATGGAAGTATCAAAGCGCATTCTTATTGCAGAAACACCGAAGCATCTCGGAAAAGAAGTGAAACTCGCCGGCTGGATCGATGTGCGTCGCGATCATGGCAAGCTCGTATTTCTCGATTTGCGTGATATGAGTGGCAAAGTGCAGATGGTGGTACTTCCCAATCATCCCGAAGCAATCGCTGTAGCGCAAACTTTGCGTTCTGAATGGGTGGTGGAAATCATCGGTAATGTAAATCCTCGACCAGAAAAACTCGTGAACAAAGATCAACCCAATGGTGCTCTAGAAATCGAAGTGCTTTCTATTACAGTGCTCAATACTGCAGAGACGCCAGTCTTTGATATCGCTTCTGATGGGAAAGAAATCAGTGAAGAACTTCGTCTTAAGTATCGCTATCTCGATCTCCGTCGTGATCGTATGCAGAAGAATATGCGTAATCGTCATCTCGTGACGAATTTTATTCGCACGTTCTATTCTGAGGAGGGGTTTGTTGAAATCGAAACACCGAATATGACCAAGTCAACTCCCGAAGGATCACGTGACTATATCGTTCCTTCACGTATCGACAAGGGGAAATTTTACGCATTGCCACAGTCTCCACAGCAATACAAACAACTGTTGATGGCAGCTGGTTTCGAACGATATTTCCAGGTGGCTCGTTGTTTCCGTGATGAAGACACACGCGGTGATCGTCAGCCAGAATTCACACAGATCGATTTGGAAATGAGTTTCGTAGAGCAAGAAGATGTGATGGAAATCAACGAAAGAATGATTACACAGTTGGTACAGAAAATCTATCCCGAGAAAACAATTCAAACACTTCCATTTCCACGTCTGACTTACCAAGAAGCAATGGAAAAATATGGCTGTGATAAGCCAGATATTCGTACTGATAAGAATGATCCCAATCTTCTCGCTTTTTGCTGGGTTGTTGATTTTCCATTTTTCGAAAAGGATGACAAGGGCGGATGGACATTTACCCACAATCCTTTCTCAGCACCGAAGCCAGAGTTTATGAATGATTTGATGGAGAAGAAGAATATCGGAAGTATCGGTGCTGCTCAGTATGATATGGTACTCAATGGTTATGAAATCGGTGGTGGAGGAATCAGGAATCATGCTCCAGAGGCTCTGAAAAAAGTTTTTGAAATAATGGGATATTCCGAAGAGAGAATCGAGAAAAACTTCCATCATATGCTCGAGGCACTCGCATCGGGTACCCCACCACACGGCGGACTCGCTTTCGGTTTCGACAGGCTGATGATGCTTCTTCAGAATGAACCGAATATTCGTGAAGTGATTCCTTTTGCGAAAACAGGTGAAGGACGCGATCCGATGATGGAATCACCATCAGAAGTTTCTGTTGAGCAACTCATCGAGCTTGGCCTGCGTATTACGAAGGAAGAGAAAGACGGGAAATAGTTTTTGACTTTCAAAGAGAATCTTTATGGGAACTATTGTGGCTATTGGAGGGGGAGAATTAGGGAAATGGGAAACTCTTTCTATTGATCGTGCTATTGTGAAGCTCACAAAGAAGGATTGTCCGAATGTGCTCTTCATTCCAACAGCAAGTAATGATGCAATCGGATATTGGGAGACTTTTCAAAAAGTGTATGGGAAAAAACTTGGATGCACAACAGATGTGTTATATCTCTTGAGAGAGAAACTTCCACGAAAAGAAATTGAAAAAAAATATTGTCATCAGATATTATTTATGTGGGTGGTGGGCATACACTCAAGATGATGAAAGTCTGGAGGAAGATCGGTGTCGATATATTGCTCAGAAAAGCCCATAAAAAAGGAATTATTTTGGCAGGTCTCAGTGCTGGATCTATTTGTTGGTTCCGTTATGGATCGAGCGATGCTCGGAGGTTTGCAGATTCGAAAAATATTTCTTTTATGCGGGTGCGTGGTCTCGACCTCATTCCACTGACTGTTAGTCCTCATCATATTCGCGAGAAAAAACTCCGAGATGCTGGGTTTATAAAGCTTAT
This sequence comes from Candidatus Moranbacteria bacterium CG_4_8_14_3_um_filter_41_13, assembly GCA_002782305.1. Taxonomy (GTDB): domain Bacteria; phylum Patescibacteriota; class Minisyncoccia; order Moranbacterales; family UBA1568; genus UBA1568. The sequence goes on from PFHN01000092.1 coordinate 10,959, forward strand.
GAAGAAAACCCCAGGCATCGGACTCGCTCTCGATGATTATACATCGATTCTTATTCGAGATGATCGCTATGAAATACTGAAATTGAGAAAGGATGCTGGGATTATGAAAGTATTTCGAAACAAAAGAAAGATAGAACAAGTACCTCTTAAATCATCAGGAACACTCGTAGAGTTATTGGAGAAAAAATAATGATATGAACATCGAATACGAAGCGACATTTCCTGATATCGAAAAAGAAACGATACGTCATATGTTGGAAACAGCAGGGGCGAAGCTTGTGCGACCGGAATTCTTACAGAAACGAGTTGTTTTTACTTTTCCCGAGGGACACGAAATCACCGGCGGATGGATGCGGGTGAGAGATGAGGGGAATAAGATTACCATGAGCCTCAAAATTGTTGATGGAGATAAGATAGAGAATCAGAAAGAAATTTGTCTTACGGTAGATAGTTTTGATCAGGCAGAGCTCTTGCTTACAACACTCGGATGTAGAAAAAAATCCTATCAAGAAACGAAACGGGAACTCTGGGTGATAGATGATACCGAAATCACTATTGATGAGTGGTCATTCCTCAGGCCATTTGTCGAAATTGAAGGAAAGTCCGAGGAGGTTGTGAAGCAAGTGACGGAGGAAATTGGTCTCGATTATATGAAAGCACTCTTCGGTGCGGTCGATATTATTTATATGCATCAGTACCCACATCTTACCTGTGATCGTATCAACACCACACCACGTATTGTGTTTGAAGGTGAAAATCCTTTTCTATGAAAAACTACGCAACGAAATTTATAGGAACATCAATCAAGATTCTAAGAATAAGTGAGGGGTTGCTAAAAAGTCTTGTTTAAGATAAACTAATGCAAGTACCGTTCGTGGTCTATAATAGATTAGAGATTTGAGCTATGAAAGTAATACTTTTGCAAGATGTAGAGAAGTTAGGCAAAGCAGGGGAAGTCAAGGAGGTGCGTAGCGGATACGGATTTAATTTTTTACTTCCTGAAGGATTGGTAGAACTTGCCACCCCGACAGCAATCAAAGAAGCCGAGAAAGCCATTGCAAGACGCAAGAAAGATATCGAAACACTCGCTCTTTTTGCAAAGAAGACGGCCGATGAGCTCGCAGGCAAGAAAGTAACAATTACTTCGAAAGCAGAAAAAGGAAAACTCTTCGGTTCTATCGGATCAGAAGAAATTGCACTGGCACTGAAGGAGGCTGGTATCGTTGTTGATGCAAAAAATATCATTGTAGAAAAACCGTTCAAAGAAATCGGAGCTTTTGCTATCGAAGCTCACTTTGGACACGGAGTGAAAGCCTCTTTTGAGGTATTGATTAAAGCGGAGTAATATTTTTGAGAAAAGCATTTTAACAAAAGTCGCTTCCTTCCCCCTTGGAACAGCGGCTTTTTCTCTATAATTTTTTTCATTATGGCAAAACAGAAAAACAAAGCGAAATATATTTTTGTAGTTGGTGGAGTAATGAGTGGCGTCGGCAAGGGTATAACCACGTCTTCTATTGGGAAAATCTTGCAATCGAGAGGACTCTCTGTTACAACGTTCAAAATCGACCCGTATATCAATGTCGATGCTGGTACGATGAACCCGACTGAACACGGTGAAGTATTTGTGCTGAAGGATGGATATGAAACGGATCAGGATATGGGGAACTATGAACGTTTCCTCAATATTGAATTATCTCGGGAGAATTATATGACGACAGGTATGGTCTATAAATCTGTCATTGAGCGTGAGCGCAATCTTGAATATCAAGGAAAATGTGTGCAGGTGGTGCCACATATTCCACTAGAAGTTATCGCTCGTATCAAGAAAACAACTAAGAAAAATGCTGCTGATGTGGCGATTATCGAAATTGGTGGCACGGTAGGAGAATATGAAAACATTCTTTTTCTTGAGGCTATTCGAATGATGAAAATTGAGAGTCCCAAAGATGTTATTACTGTGATGGTGAGTTTCATCCCAACACCTTCGACTATTGGTGAGATGAAAACGAAACCGACCCAGCATGCCGTACGCACACTCAACAGTACTGGTGTACAGCCAGATATCATTATTGCGAGAGCAAGTAGACCGCTTGATGAAAAACGCAAAGAAAAGATTGCTATTTTTTGTAGCGTCAGGAAAGAGGATGTGATTAGCGCTCCTGATGTAGAAAGTATTTATGATGTCCCGCTCAACTTCGAAAAAGATTATTTGAGTGATATCCTGCTTGCAAAGCTCGGATTAAAAAACAGAAAACATACTGGCGCACTTGAGGAATGGGCGAAAGTGGCAAAGCGTATTCATCAGGCCACCGAAGAAGTGCATATTGGGGTTGTGGGGAAATATTTCAAAACAGGGGACTATGTTTTGAGTGATGCATACATCAGTGTCATCGAAGCGATCAAACACGCTTCCTGCGTAATAGGAAAAAAGGCAGTACTCACATGGATTGATAGTACTGATTTCGAAGAAGCAGGTGGTGAAAAGAAACTCGCAGAACTGAAGCAGTACGATGGTATTATTATTCCTGGTGGATTTGGCACGAGAGGAATCGAAGGGAAGATCGCCGTGATACAGTACTGCCGTGAAAATAAACTTCCTTATTTTGGTTTGTGTTATGGTATGCAACTTCTCGTGGTAGAATATGCGCGTCATATATTGGGACTGAAGGATGCTCATACCGTAGAAGTCAATCCAGATACGAAGCATCCGGTTGTAGATATTATGCCAGAGCAGAAAGAGAATATGCGGAAGAAGAATTATGGTGCTACGATGCGACTGGGTCACTATCTTGCTCACCTTATTCCGAAAACTATCGCAGAGGGGGCTTATGGTAAGGAGAGCGTAATGGAGCGTCATCGTCATCGCTACGAAGTCAATCCAGCGTATGTTGGAGCTTTGAGAGAAGGTGGACTCGTATTTTCTGCCACCTCTCCTGATGGAGTACTGATGGAAATTGCAGAACTGCCGAAAAATAAACACCCATTTTTTCTTGCTACGCAGTTTCATCCAGAGTTTCAATCATCATTCCTCTATCCTCATCCGCTCTTCGTCGCCTTCCTCAAGGCATGTGTGAAGAAAAAATGATATGTAATATAAAAAAACTCTCCATAGCGGAGAGTTTTTTATTGTTTCAAGATGAAGAAAAAAATTATTTCTTCGATTTTTCTTTGATAGTTTTGGTAGGGAGCACATGAACAAACGTTCGTTCGATGAGTTTTCCTGTAAAATCTTTTACCTTCTTTGACTGAAATTCTACTGTACCAGCGATAAGAGCAAAGAGTGTATCATCTTCTCCTTGGGCAACATTCTTCCCAGGATGGAATTTGGTTCCACGTTGACGAATGATGACGTTGCTGATATCTGCGAGTTGTCCGCCATAAATCTTTACACCAAGACGCTTGGAAATCGAATCACGGCCGAGGGCGGTAGTACCACCTGCTTTTTTATGTGCCATAGAGGAGAGCTTACAAATTACTTATGGTCTGATATACTGGATGAGTATACCAATATTCCTCTCTTTTGTCAACCGTGCTTTTGTGAGGAAGAGTACTTGGGTTTATTCATCTAGCATAGCTGTATGTTTACTCCGAATTTTTTACGTATCTGGAAGGAATGGATTTGGTCTCATAAGAACAATTTTCTCCTCTTTTTTGGCTTTTTGCTTGTTTCTGGGATTTCATTTGAAAGTGGTTTTCTTCGAGGGAAAATGCTCGCTTCTCCGCCTCTCATTATTTCTATCCCGGTAGCTGAGAATATCGTAGTACCTTCTACTGATTCTGTCGTACCGAAGCAAGATACAGTATCAGAGGAAGTGAAACAAAATACAATGTGTCCCTTGGTAGGAAGTCGGAACTCAAATAAATATCATCTGACGACGTGTGCGGTCGTCAAAAGAATAAAGGCAGAGAACAGAGTATGTTTCTCATCGAAGGAAGACGCAGAAAAACGTGGCTACGTCGCTGGCTGTCTCAAGTAAAAAATGGTATAGTAAGGAAAAACTTTATGCACAAAGAAAATCTCAATACAAAAAAAGTTCGTCTTATCAGCGTTGTTTCGTTTCTTATTAGTTTCTTTGACGCTTTCTGGATCTATACACTTTCTACCTATTTTTCAGAAATAGCTGGTTCTGATAATGTCAGTTTTTTCTATTTTCTGGCCTTTGTAGGGGCTCTTGCTTCACTCTTTTTTTTACAATCTATCATCAGATATATCGGACGAGCACGTTTACTGTACTTTTCCCTTGGATTGAGCATTTTGCTGTCATCACTTCTGACGCAACTTTCCCCATCATGGGTAACTGTTTTTCTCGCTCTTTTGTTCATCGTTATCAATAATATCGCATGGGTGTCCCTTGATATTTTACTCGAAGGATTTTCTTCTGATGGTATGGCAGGAAGAATCAGAGGACTCCATCTCACCATTGTTAACGCTGGATTTCTTATTGCTCCATTTCTCGCCACGAAAGTGCTGGATACCTACCAGTTTGAGGGAATATTCTTTGTGATGTCTGTGGGATATATCATTGCATTCCTCATTGCTTTGCTCGGATTTCGGAATGATAATGTTGTCTTGCACGAAGGACTGAAACCACTTCAGACAATAAAGAAAATGATTCGGGAAATAAATATATTTCGTATTTATTTTATCTCTTTTGCTATGGAATTCTTCTATGTCATGATGATTATCTATACTCCACTGCATCTGATCAATCTTGGATTCACTTGGCATGAAATTGGTATTATTTTTACCATTATGCTCATTCCATTTGTACTGTTGCAATACCCGCTGGGGCTACTGGCTGACAAAAGACTCGGAGAAAAAGAACTTCTTCTGGTGAGTATTATGATCGTGATTGTCGCTACAGGGTATATACCATTTATCCATGCGCATAGTATCTGGATCTGGAGTGCTGTTCTTTTTATGACGCGCATCGGTATCGCTGGTATTGAAGTGCTTCGTGATGCCTATTTTTATAAACAAATCGATGGAGATGACGCTGACATTATTGCGTTTTTCCGTACCTCAAGACCAGTGGCCAATATTGTCGGAGCGGGCGTTGCGACATTTTTACTTATCTTCTGGTCACTTTCCAGTGTTTTCTTTGCTATCGTTGTGGTGATGTCTTTGGCTTTACTGACAACGCTTTTCCTTGATGATACGAAAGGGGAAAATGAGAAAAATGCCTACGTGAAGAAAATATAAGCCTCTTCTTGGAGAATGAACCAAAAACTGTTAGAATAGAGGAGAAAGAGATATTTTATACCTTATTTTTTATGGCTTATCAAATACATCTCGAACAGTTTGAGGGACCACTTGATCTTCTTCTTTCTTTGATTGAGAAAGAAAAGCTTGATATTACGAGTGTGAGTTTAGCTAAAGTTGCTGACCAATACCTCGAGTATCTCAAGGGAGAAGAAATTGTTTCTTTATCAAACCTGGCTTCGTTTCTTGCAATAGCTTCCAGACTGCTTCTTATCAAATCGAGGGCGCTCCTACCAATACTGGCATTCAGTGATGAAGAGGAAGAATCGATGGACGATTTGGAAATACGTCTTAAAGAATATAAACGGTTTCGTGAGATAGCCTTGAGGCTCAATCTTCTTTTCGTGGGAAGGAATACTCTGTATTCCAGGGAAAGTTTCTCGGGTCTTTCGGTCGTTTTTTATCCACCGAGTGGACTTACAGCAGAAGATTTGCATAAACATTTTTCAAACGTATTAGGAGAGATACCTATTCTCGAGATCTTACCAGAGAAGGAGCTCGAAGCAGTCATCACACTCGAAGAGAAAATACTCGAACTCCAAAGGACTCTTGGTGATCGTGTAGAATCTTCGTTTTCACAGATGATTCGTGAAGGAGCTGACCGTGTTGATATTATTGTATCCTTCCTCGCTGTCCTCGAGATGGTGAAACAGCGATTCATTTTCGTAGAACAAGAAAAGTTTTTCAGCGATATTCGCATCAATCGATTTATACCATAAAATCTATGTCATCATCTTCATATCTCATCTCGCTTCTCGAATCACTCCTCTTTGTAAGTGGTGAACCTTTGTCCTTTGCTCGGTTGGCAAAAATAACTGAAAGTGATGAAGAGAAAATTGGGACAGTACTTGGTTCGTTGGCAGAAAAATACCTGAAAGATGAATCTTCTGGATTGAAAATAGTGCTGCATAATAGAGAGGCACTCCTCACAACGAAAGCAGAAAATATGGCAGTCATCGAAGCTCTCACAAAGAGTTCTATCCAGGAAAATTTGAGTAAGGCTGGACTCGAAGTCCTGTCTATTATTGCGTATCGTGCGCCTATTTCCAAATCCGCTATCGAAGCTATTCGCGGTGTGAATTGTAACTTTACGCTTCGTAATTTACTCTTAAGGGATCTTATTGAGAGACACGATAACCCAACCGATGCGCGTGAATATGTCTATTCTCCAACGTTTCGTTTTCTTCAGTCGCTTGGGCTTGAGAGTATACAGGATCTTCCTGAATATCAGACACTTTCTCTCGATGAACGATTGAAAATACTCGAAACAGCATCGGAAAAAATATCTGTAGAAGAAGGAGAAGAAACGAAAGAAATAATACAAAAAATAGAAGAAACAAAAGAGTAATGTATGCATAAAGTCATTGTCTTCATCACTGCAGTTAGTATCGTCGTCTTCCTGGCATTTTCCAATGGAAGCTATTTTTCCGCTCACGGAGAGAATTTTTTGAACCTTTTTTCTTCAGATAATAGTCGATTCAAGACGGTGCGTTCGATTGATGCCGTTAAGGCCTATCCTTTCGTCAGTGAGGATCGAAGCTTGACGAGTGGTTTCGTGCCAGAACAAAAACTGTATGCACCAAATCTGAACATCGTTTCTGCGCACGCTTCTGTCATTATGGATGTTGACTCAGGGAAAATACTCTATGAAAAAAATGCCCAAACAGAAAGACAAATTGCTTCACTCACAAAACTTTTTACAGCGACGATTGTGATGGAGAAAGTGAAAGATTTAGATGAATTGGTGACGATTGATGAAGAAGCGGTGTATGCTGAAGGAACGCGCATTGGTTGTCCTCGTTCTGGATTTTGTCCAGGGGAGCGTTTGAAAGTAGGTGAGAAAATATCAATACATAATCTTTTGAAAGCAGCACTGATGAACAGTGCTAATGATTCTGCTATCGCTCTCGGGAAATACATAGGGAAGACACAAGATGGTTTCGCAGACATTATGAATGCCCGCGCCAGAGAACTCGGTTTAGAACATTCTCATTTTTGTACTCCATCAGGACTAGAACCAGATGGACGAGAGACAGAGTGTTATTCTTCTGCTCTTGATGTCGCGAAGATTGCTTCGCATGCACTCGAGTTTCCAGAAATATGGCAAATCATGCGCGAGGAGAAACAATTCATCTCTTCGGATGATGGCAAGTATACTCATGAGATCTTTAATACGGATCAATTGTTAGATCAACTCCCAAATCTCATTGGTACAAAAACAGGATTTACTCCGCTTGCAGGATATTCACTCTTGGCGGTAGCCTCCGATGAAAGCAAGACGCATAGAGTGGTAGCCGTACTGCTCGATGACCCTTATCGTTGGCAAAGTATTCAATCCATGTTTGGTTGGAGTTTTTCGGCTATTCACTGGAGATAATTCTAAAAAAAGATATAACTTTATGGATATACAGATATCAGATGTGCAAAATATTCCGATAATTGTGAACGCTCTCAAAGTTCTTACGACAGGACTACTTGCTTTTCTTCTGGCTTTTTTTCTCACACCTCTTTGGACACACATCCTTTATGCATATAAAATCGGTATCAAGATTAAACAGAATGCTGTAGATGGAGAGAAGCTGACTTTCGTAAATAAAATGCATGCCAAGAAACAAGGAACGCCAACGATGGGTGGACTACTCGTGTGGTTTCCTGTTTTGATACTGACTTTTGCTTCACATTTTCTCTTTCCATTTATCGCAGTGATATTTGGAATGGATTTTATCGCTCGTCTTGATTTCCTCAGTCGTCCACAAGTATGGCTCCCTTTGTTTGTTTTGGTGACTGCAGGTATACTTGGGCTTTTTGATGATTATATGAGCGTGCGTGGACGCGGGACAAACAAAGGTGGTGGTATGCGTTTTCTTTTTCGTTTTTGGTGGCTCTTCGCTATCGCGGGAACAGGGGCTTGGTGGTTTTATTCGAAACTAGGATGGGATCAAATCCATATTCCTGCGGTAGGTGATTTTTCGATTGGACTCTGGTATATTCCACTGTTTATTTTTGTGATTCTTTTTTCGGCTATTTCTTCCAATGAAACTGATGGACTCGATGGACTGAATGGTGGAGTACTTCTCATTGCTTTTAGCTCTTTTGCCTTGATTGCATTCCTCCAAAACAAACTCGACTTGGCAGCGTTTTGTGCAGCTCTTTCTGGAGCACTCCTCGCGTTCCTTTGGTTCAATATTTATCCGGCACGATTCTTTATGGGAGACACGGGAGCCGTAGCGCTTGGTACGACGCTCGGTGTTGTTGCAATGCTGACGAACTCTTCCCTCGTACTCTTTCTTATTGTCTTTCTTTATGTATTGGAATCAGGCAGTGTCGTCATTCAGCTTCTGAGTAAGAAATATCGCGGAAAAAAAGTGTTCCTTTCTGCACCACTTCATCATCATTTCGAAGCAGTAGGATGGGAAGAACCGAAGATAGTGATGCGGGCGTGGATTTTCTCCGCCGTAATGGCACTCATTGGTCTCATTATTGGTATATTGGGAATGGGTAAAATTCATTTGTAATTTGTTAGAGAATAAAATGTATGTCACTTAAAAGTATTAAGGAAGCAAATTTCGAAAATGCATCAGTGCTTGTAAGGGTAGATTTCAATGTTGAGTTCAATAATATCGGAGAAGTACAAGAGCACTTTCGTTTTGACATCGTGAAGAAAACAATAGATTTTATTGCGCAGTTTCCAGGTGTGAAAATAGCCCTTGCTACCCACCTCGGTCGCCCAGAAGGGAAAGACACAGAATATTCTGTCGAGAAACTCATCCCAGCAGTGAAGCAGGCCTTGGGACGTGAGGTTATTTTTGTGCCTGATTGTATTGGAGAGGGAGTGAACACTGCACTCGCTAACCTGGAGGAGAATCAAATACTGCTTCTGGAAAATGTGAGATTCTATGCCGAAGAAGAGTCCAACGATATGAATTTCGCAAAACAGCTTTCTGCTCCTTTTTCTTTCTTTGTTAATGAAGCCTTTAGTGCTTGTCATCGGGCACATGCATCAGTCGTTGGAGTAGCGATGTGTATTCCTGCATATGCAGGACTGAGGCTACTTCAAGAAGTAGATACGCTTGATCGTATTATGACAGTACCAGAACATCCTGCTATCGCTGTTATTGGTGGCGCGAAAATTGAAACGAAGCTTCCTCTTATTCAGGCGTTTGAAAAAAGTTTTGATGCTGTTTTGGTTGGGGGGAAAATAGCCAATGAAGCTATCGATCAAAAAATTGCTTTTTCTGAAAAGGTACTCTTGCCCAAGGATTTCGAATCATCGATGCGTCTTGATATCGGTCCTACTACAATCGGCTTCTATATTCAGATGATAAAAATTGCCAAAACAATTGTGTGGAATGGGCCGATGGGAAAGTTTGAAGAGAAACCGTATGATATGGGAACAAACGCCATACTGAATGCTATTTTGGAAAGTTCTGCATACGTCGTGATTGGTGGAGGTGAATCGCTGGCAGTGCTTGAGAAAGCGGGTGCTCTGAGTAAAATCGGATTTGTATCATCTGGTGGTGGAGCGATGCTCGAGTATCTTGGAGGAAATATGCTTCCAGGTATCGAAGCTCTCAAGAATTAAAAAAGATTGTGTGGTATACTAGCATTAAGAATTCAAAAAAAAAGATATATATGTTTCTCACTGCGTCATCATACAAAGTTATCTGTATTGGTTCTACTTCGAAAGATATTTTCTTCCCGACAGACGAAGGAGTAATTATCGAAACTCCCGAAGACATTACTTCGAAAGAAAAAATTGCCTTTGAACTCGGAGGGAAATATCGTGTTGCAAATCGCTATGAAGCAGTGGGTGGTGTGGCTGCTAATGTTTCTCACGGACTCGTGAAGCTCGGTCACAATACTGCTTGTTACAGCAGAATCGGCCGTGATGAAGTGGGTGACTGGATTATGAATAAATTTCGATCAGCCCACGTACCTACAAAATTCCTTTTTGTCGATGAATCAGCGAAGACGGATCTCTCAGCGATTGTGGTGCTCACGCAAAATGGTGAGCGGACCATCTTCCATAATCGTGATGCCAATGAAAAGTTGGAAATCATCGACGAGAAACTGGAGCGTGCAGAATGGTTTTTTGTCAGTGCCTTGAATGGTGATTGGCAAGGGAACCTGAAAAAAATTCTTGCCCTGAAAAACAAGATGCATTGTCTCCTTGCTTTTAATCCTGGACAACACAACATCAAATCTGATACTCAAGCTGTTCTCGAGGGTATTGCAGAGAGTGATGTCCTCCTTCTCAATAAAGATGAGGCGATTGAACTTGTACTCAATATGAAGAAAGATTTACCGCGTGAACATCTTGATAACGAGATGTTTCTTCTGGAAACTCTCCATCGATTGGGTGCAAAAATTATCAGTATGACAGATGGCAAGAGAGGGGCATGGAGCTTCGATGGCAAAGAATATTGGTATTGTCCAATTTTCACGAGAGGAGACATTGTCGACAGTACTGGTTGTGGCGATTCTTTCGCGTCTGGATTTTTTTCAGCTCTTCTGGAAGGACAATCGATTGAAAAAGCGCTTCGATATGGTATATTGAATAGCGGAAGTGTCATCGGTCACTACGGAGCGATCGCAGGGTTATTATCAAAAAGTGAAATGAGTGATATGATAGAGAAGGTACATCCTGAGCGACTCAATTAGCAAAGAAGCAAAGAGAAATCGTATCGGAAAATAAAAAAAGTGTTGATATAAAAATATAATTTGAAGCTTTGTATGGGGATTTTCTCAAAACTTCCGTGGAAAAAAGAAACGGATCTTATTTTAGCTCTTGATATAGGAACAGAAATAGTGAAAGCTCTTATTTTTCGTGTTGATCAAGAGAAAAAAAATGGTGTTGTTATCGGCGTTGGGAGAGTCCCTCAAAAAATCGGAAATATGCAGAGTGGGGCTGTCTCTGATATTAGTGGTGTTATTGAATCATCCCGTGAAGCTATTATTCTTGCCAAAGAAAAAGCAGGTGTCAAGAGAGTAGAAAAAAGTATTATTGGTATTGCAGGCGAACTCGTTAAGGGAACGACCACCACGGTTCATTATGAACGCGTTGATTCTTCACTCCGTATGGGTATCGCAGAACTACGGACGATTGTCGAAAAAGTGCAACAGAAAGCCTTTGAGCGTATTAAGAAACAGCTTGCCTGGGAAACAGGGCAGGATGATATTGATGTGAAACTTATTAATGCAGCTATCGTTGATGTTCGCATTGATGGATATCGTGTTTCTAATCCTATTAACTTTCAGGGCAAAGATGTATCGATGAGCGTTTTCAATGCGTATGCGCCTATGATTCATTTAGGAGCACTGCAAACCATTGCTGATGAACTCGATCTTGATCTTCTTTCGATTGCTGCTGAGCCATATGCAGTAGCTCGTTCTATCGAAGTGCCTGATATGATGGATTTCAATGCGATATTTATTGATATTGGTGGAGGGACGACAGATATTGCAGTCGTACGCAATGGAGGACTCGAAGGGACGAAAATGTTTGCTTTGGGTGGACGTGCTTTTACAAAACATTTGATGCAGGAATTTAATCTGAGTTTCGAAATAGCTGAAAAGATGAAAGTTGATTATACAAATGGACAACTCAGTAGTGAAGATACGAGCTTTGTGAATCAGCTCTTTGCAGATGATTGTCGTGTCTGGCTCGGTGGTGTGGAACTTTCACTTTTGGAGTTTGCCGAGACAGATATGCTTCCATCACGTATTTTCCTCTGTGGTGGTGGGTCGGCACTGCCAGAAATCAAACAAGCACTTCTTTCTTCTGAATGGTGGGAAAAAACCCTCCCATTTTCTAAGCAGCCACAGGTAGGGTTCTTACAACCACAGAATATCACTCGTATCGTGGACACAACAGGTGAGCTGACCAATCCCCAAGATATTACACCTGTAGGACTCGCTCATCTTGCTCTTCTCGATTATAATGAAGAGGAAAAGATGCTCGCCAGTATTTTGCATCGCAGTATAGAATCAATAGAAAAACAATAAAGGAATACACTATAAAATGCGCTCGTATGCCACAAACTTTTTATATCGAATCTGACGAAGAAATCATCTCTGTGATTGGACGTTTGCATAAAACTGATTCCAATGAGATTTTGTTTGTTTTTCCGAAACGTGCGCTCGTACTTCAAAGTATCATCAATCTGCGCCTTCTTTCTCGTGAAGCAGAGAAATGTGGCAAAGAAATTGTCATTGTGAGTCAAGATGAAGTAGGAAGGATGCTCGCTGAAAAGGCTGGTATACCGACAGAAAATTATTCTGAGGATATTATGCAAAGAGCTACTCATCTTGAGCTTTCTTCAGAAATGTCTCCAGTTTCTCCGCAGAATATAAGAGAGGAAGCAAGTGAGATCGAGACTGATAGCGTGACACCGTCAAGTGCCGTACTTGGAACAAGTGATTTCTTCGGTTCACAAAAAAATATCGATTCCTTCGAGAGACAGAGGCCTACGTCTATTCCTGTACCAACAGAGAAGCCCGAATCTCTTTCTCTACGTATCAGAAATGCTTCACCGGAGAAACTGACAGCACTTAACTCAAAACGTTTTGATACAGGAAAAGTAGCTATTGCACCAAAGGCGGTTCCTCAGACCAAACCTCCTCTGCAAGTCGTGCCTCCTCTTAAGCCGGTATATGAAAATATCCCGCAGGAGCAATCTGTTCTCCCAAGACAGGAATCTACAACCAATGAACGATTGAAGAATTTCTACGCACAAAAAACAAACGTTTTTCCACAGGCACCATTGTCTCAAATACCACAGAAGCGAGTAATGTCAGAAGCTCCTCAGAGTACTTCTGTTGATAAGAAGGCGCGCATCGTATTTATCATTCTTGGTTTCATATCACTTCTTTCTCTGGCAAGTGTTGGCGCTTTCTTCTTTTTGCCAAAAGCAGAAATTACCCTCACTCCATATCTCGTCAAACAAACATTTGATAAAGAGTTTTCTGGGAAAATTGATGGTCAGGTGACTGATGAAAATATATTTGCTACTCGTATCGTCGAGAAAGACAAGGAAGTGTCTGTCATGGTTTCTGCTACCGGAAAATCAGAAGGATCAGGCCAGAAGGCTCATGGCACTGTGCAAATTATTAATAATTATAGCGCGGATACACAATCCCTCATTGCTACCACTCGGTTGGAAACATCTGACGGTAAACTTTTTCGATTGGAAACTGGCGTTGTGGTGCCAGGTATGAAAACTGTTGATGGGAAAACTGAAGCGGGAACAGTTGAAGCTCAAATTATTGCAGATCAGGTTGGTGAGGAATACAATATCAAAGAACCAGCCTCATTTTCTATATCAGGTTTCAAAGGTGGGGAGAAATACACGAAATTTACTGTACAATCAACAAAACCGATCACGGGTGGGGGGGTAGGAACTCTGTCCGACATGAATGTAGTGGAAAAAGTCGATCTCGACACTGCGCTTACGAATGCTAAGGAGAAAGCCAAAGAAATGTTCTTGACAGATATACGTAATGATATGCTGAAAAATGAAGCTCTTCTGGATGATCAGATAGAAGTGACCCCTATCGATATACCAGTACTTCCAGCACTTGGTTCTGTATCAAGTACATTTGAATATAAGGGATTATTTAAGGTAAAAGCACTCATCTTCGATGAGCAAAAAATCGAAGACATTATTACCAATGAGAACGAAAAACGAGCAAATAATATTCCTCTTCGAGTTGTTTCTCTTTTTCCGTCATATACCGGTTCTTTAGTTGATTTTTCTCTCAATACATTTCGTATCAAAGTGCAAACAGTACTAGACATGGAGTCATATATCGATAAAGAAAAAGTACGTATAAGCTTGCTCGGGAAGAAGGAAGCAGATCTCGAGTCTATCTTGAAAAATTTCCCAGAAATAAAGAATTTTAAACTGAATTTCTCTGTCGGCGGACTTCTTCATACAATCCCAAATGATCCAGACCGCGTCTCTATCATTGTTCTCCCTGGAGAGTCTGGATTGTAGAACTCTTTGCGTTAAAACGAAATAATTGCTAGACTATTTTCTACCCTATGAATAACCTATCGGATATCGAACAAGCACGAAGAAGATCAGAAATTCAGAAGTTCCAGTTTGAACTTTTTTCTTTGCAGTCGGATGCAAAAATATTAGAGAAGAAATATACGGATCTGGAAACGGAAATCAGACAAGTCTATATGCAAATGAATCGTCTAAAATCGGAATTAGCCACCAAAGAAGTGGCTCTTCAGGCTTCGAAAAGAGAGATGGATCGAGCGAATGAGGAAATTATTCATATAAAGAGACAGATGAATGCTCTCTAGTAAGCGAGAGATTAATGCACTTAGAATGATGTTATGAAAGATATACGCACGACTTACTTAGAGTTTTTTAAGGATAGAGGGCATACAATTATTCCTTCGGCGCTCCTTGTCCCCGACAATGATCCAACAACACTCTTTACGGGATCCGGTATGCAACCTATCGTACCGTATCTTCTCGGCACCCTGCATCCTTTGGGTTCACGCATTACCGATTCGCAGAAATGTTTCAGAGCGCAAGATATCGAGGAAGTGGGAGACAATCGCCACACCACTTTTTTTGAGATGCTGGGTAATTGGTCCTTTGGTGACTATTTCAAACAAGAGCAAATAACATGGATGTGGCAGTTTCTGACAAAGGAAATTGGACTTGATCCGAAGTATCTTTCTTTCACCTGTTTTCGTGGGAATGAAGCACTCGGTATTCCGAAAGATACAGAATCAGCGCTACTGTGGCAGAGGCTTTTTGCTGAAAGTGGTATCGAAGCGAAAATAGGAGAAGATCCAGAAAGAACAGGCATAGAGGAGGGCGAAAAGATTTTTTATTATTCCGAAAAGAAAAATTGGTGGAGTCGTGCTGGTATACCAAATAATATGCCCGAAGGTGAACCTGGGGGTCCTGATACAGAAATGTTTTGGGATTTTGGCATATCACTTGGTCTTCATGAGAAGTCACCTTGGAAAGATAAACCGTGTCATGTGAATTGTGATTGTGGTCGGTTTATGGAAATCGGCAACAATGTGTTTATGGAATATAAGAAGACGGCAAGTGGTTTTGAAAAACTCGCCCAAAAGAATGTTGATTTTGGCGGAGGACTGGAGAGACTCATCGCAGCCAAAGGAAATAATCCTGATATGTTTTACGGATATATTTTTGATACCCTTCGTCATACTATCGAAGAGCTTGCTCAGAAGAAATATGGTGAAGATGAAAAATATACCTATGCTTTTCGGGTAGTGATGGATCATATACGTGCTGGAGTATTTCTCATCGCTGATGGAGTAGTGCCATCCAATACTGATCAGGGATATGTGCTTCGAAGACTCCTTCGTCGTGCGGTCAGGTATGCTGATATACTCGGTATTACCTCTGGATCTCTCGCTTCCTTTGTAATACCAGTGAAGGAAACATATCAGCAGTCATACCCGTATTTGGAAGACAAAGAAGAATATATAAGCTCTATCATCCGTACCGAAGAAGCAAAATTCAGAGAAACGCTTACGCGAGGAATAAAAGAACTTGAGAAGCGTTTGAGTAACAGCATACTCACTGGCATTGATGCCTTTGAACTTTTTTCTACGTATGGTTTTCCTTTTGAAATGACAGAGGAAATAGTGAAGGAACAAGGAAAAAGCATCAATCGCGTGGCATTTCAGAAAGAGTTTGAGAAACATCAAGAATTATCACGTTCTGCGAGCGCTGGAAAATTCAAAGGTGGTCTCGCGGATCAGAGTGAAATGTCGGTGAAATATCATACTGCGACCCATCTCCTGCAACAAGCTCTAAGAGAAGTGCTCGGTAACCATATTGCACAAAAGGGGAGTAATATCACGCCAGAACGGTTGCGTTTTGATTTTTCTCATCCTGAGAAGATGACTGACGAACAGAAAAGGCAAGTAGAAGATATTGTGAATGCGAAGATTGAAGAACGGTTAGTAGTCACCTATCAGGATCTTCCAAAAGAAGAAGCAGAAAAGCTTGGTGCTATTGGACTTTTTGAAGAGAAATATGGAGAAAAGGTACGCGTGTATAAGATAGGGGATTTTAGTCTCGAGTTTTGTGGTGGTCCTCATGTCAAAAATACTGGTACATTAGGACACTTCAAGATTGTGAAAGAAGAAGCATGCTCAGCAGGTATTCGCCGTATCAAGGCTATTTTGGAATAGAGGTTTGACAGTTTGGCAGAAATACCGTATAGTGAACAGGTATATAAATGACTTACTTTTGGCATATGCTCGCGATTATCAGAACTGGTGGAAAGCAGTACAAGGTTTCCGAAGGACAGAAAGTGAAAATTGAAAAATTGGAAAAAGAAGTGGGTGATACCGTCACTTTTGAAGTGCTTTTCACAGGTGATGAAAAAGATGTGCAAGTCGGTACTCCTGTGTTAACAAAAGCCGTCGTGGAAGGAAAAGTGATTGCTCAAGATCGTCATGACAAAGTGAAAGGTATCAAACATAAAGCCAAGAAGCGTTATCTCGTCCGTTTCGGTCACCGCCAATCGTACACCGAAGTAGAGATTACGAAAATTACTGCCTAAGCTTCTTCTAAAATTTTAAAGCCCGTATGGATGATACCTTACGGGCTTTTTCTTTTGTTCTTATTTATATCCTTATTCGAATTGGTTTTGGTGGTGGGAGTTGTTCCTTCTTCATACAGAAGGAATAGAAATATTCCCCTTCTAAATACTTGAATTCTCCCAAGATAATGTCTCGGCATCGTGTGCAAAGCGATTCCTCAGGAAGAATCATAAGACCACTCCCTTCAACTACTTCGTAGGGGATGAAGTTTCCCTCCATCCCTGGTTCAAAAGGTATCAGATGAGCCATTTTTACTCCTCGGTTAGTTGAAAAAAGAAAAACGAGACTAATAACTTATTCAATAAAAAAAGGTACTCACTAATATTATTCCAGTTCCTTGCGATTTGTCAAGGATGCAGAGAGAGTCATCTCGTCGGCGTATTCGATATCACCACCGGTCGCCATACCGCGTGCGATACGTGTTACTTTAATATGAAACGGCTCAAGTTTCTTTTTGAGATAAAGAGCAGTCATATCACCTTCGGTTGTCGGATTGGTAGCGAGGATTACCTCTGTGATATGCTCATCTTCTACACGATGGAGGAGTTCTGTAATACGAAGATTATTACTATTGTCATTCCTGCCACTTTCTATCAGCCCTCCTAAGACGTGATAGAGTCCTTGGTATGATCCGATACGTTCGATAGCGATAACATCGAGTGGTTCTTCGACGAGGCAGAGGGTATCAGTTTGCCTCTTAGGATCAGCACAGATCATACAGAGATCACTTTCGGCAATATGAAAACAACGTTTACAACTTTTGAGATGATGGAGTGCCTCGAAACTTTCGGCGAAACCCTGGAGTCTCTCCTCGTCTTGTTTGAATAAATAGAGAACAATACGTTCAGCCATTTTTGGTCCGACAGAGGGGAGCGATGCAAAATGCGCTATGAGCGATTGAAAAACTTTTGGATAGTGCATAATATATTCGATTTTTATGTGAGTATTTTTATTGAATAGAGGATAAAGAGCAATCTTTCTCGAAAGGATTTTTGTATCTGACAGAGAATCTTTTTGAGAAGCCTGAAGTTTTTTCAAGCATGGTTCCGTCTTCTGAGACAGATTGAAAAAAGTTCACGCAAGGAGCCTGTCCGCTGGGACAAGATACTGGTTCTCAGAAAGATTCTCTGTCAGATACACTCCTTTCTCATTTTTCGATTAGTCGTTATGGAGTTTCTCGAGTGATCGGAAAGATGCAGAATTGTCGTCGAAGAAAAGTTGGATTTTTCCGACGGGTCCGTTACGATGTTTAGCAATAATGATATCAGCAATATTCTTATTTGGTGTATCTGGTTTGACGCGGTCCTCACGATAGAGGAAGAGTACAACGTCAGCATCCTGTTCGATAGATCCAGATTCACGGAGGTCGGAGAGTTTTGGTATCTGATCAGGGCGGGATTCGACAGCACGCGAAAGCTGTGAAAGAGCGATGATAGGAATGTTAAGTTCACGGGCGAGCTGTTTCAATCCACGAGAGATTTCTGATATTTCTTGAACGCGGTTATCGCCTTTACTGCTACGACCTTCCATCAGCTGGAGGTAGTCGATGATGATGAGTCCGAGACTATGTTCAGCCTGGAGGCGCCTCGCCATCGTTCTCATTTCCATAATGTTGAGTGATCCAGAATCATCAATGAATATAGGGGCTTCGGAAAGGACACCCATAGCGTCAGAAATACGTTCAAAATCGTTATTTGGCCCTTCACTTGAGAGTTTACCGGTACGAAGCTTCCAAAGGTCTACAGAGGCTTGTGAAGCGATCATACGGTCAACGAGTTGATCTGAACCCATTTCAAGAGAGAAAATACCAACAGGTACTTTGGAATAAATACCTACTTGTCTAGCAATATCAAGGGCAAAAGAAGTCTTTCCAACCGATGGTCTGGCACCGAGAATAATGAGATCAGATTTTTGAAGTCCTGCGAGGATGCCATCAAGATCAGGGAAATGGGTCTGCACCCCGCGGAAAGTATGATCACTTTTGTGCAGTTCGTCGATACGATTGAAAGCAACTTCCAAAATAGATTTGATAGGAATGAAATCTTGTTTGATATATTTCTGGGAAACGGCAAATATTTTTTGCTCTGCTTGATCGAGGAGTTTCTGCACGTCTTCCGATTCATCATATCCGAGTTCGACGATATCACTTGCCGCACCAATGAGACGACGAAGCATCGCTTTTTTCTGTACTACTTTGGCATAGTGGACCACATTGGTCGCTGATGGCACAGAGTTCACGAGTGAGGCGAGGTAATTCGAACCGCCAACCTTTTCCAGTTTACCTTTTTCTTCGAGTTTGTTTGCGAGAGAAAGAACATCGATAGGTTCACGTTCTTCGTACAAAGCAAGCATCACTTCATAGATGAGGTTGTGATCATCTTTGTAGAAATCACCAACTTTGATCAGATCAGCGATTTTGATAACAGCATCCTTGTCCAGCATCAAAGAACCAAGAACAGAGGTTTCGGCTTCGAGATTGTGTGGTGGAACGCGGAGATGTTCGGTTGCTTTGGCCATGATAGTCTGTGTCTTTAAAGGTTTGTCTATTATACTGCAATACGAGAGGGAATTCAACTAATAAAAAACGCTTTGTCTGAAGGTTTTTTTAAATCTTGCGTATTTCATAGCCATTCTGTGTATCTTCTATTTTGTATCCGTGAGTGATGATGAGATCTCGCAGGCGATCAGATTCTGTGAAGTTTTTCTCTGCACGCGCCTTGTCTCTGTCCTTGGCTATCAGTCTGACTTCCTCTGGAATATTTTCCTCTTCTTCTTTGAGTCCAAAGAGAAAAAATATTTTTTCGAAAATGAGTCGGAGAGTGGTGAGATGAAGAGGTATTTCTTGATCGAGAGCGAGGTTTATTTTCTTACACAGCGCGAGCGCAAGTGAGAGAGCTTCGGGAGAATTGAGATCATCATTCATTGCTTCTTCTATTTTCTTATATTCATTTTCTCCATTAAGAGGTGATGAAATATCTTCGCTTAAAAGTGTATTTGTGATTCTCTTTCGAGTGACGAAAAGGCTTTCTTTATTCTTCTTTGCCTGCATGAGAGAATCCCATGTAAAATTCATTTGACTCCGATAATGTGAACCAAGGAGAAGTACGCGGAAATCCATAGGAGAGAATCCTTGCATTTTGATATCTTCGAGAGTATAGAAATTTCCTTTGGATTTGGACATTTTTTCTCCGCTTACGAGAATGTGTCTGGCGTGAAGCCAAAATCGAACAAATGGCTTGTCAGTTATTCCTTCGGATTGAACAATTTCTGCCTCATGATGAGGGAAAATATTGTCTTCACCACCAGTATGGATGTCGAGTGTATCACCGAGATATTCCATACTCATTGCACTACATTCGATATGCCAACCAGGATAACCCTCGCTCCAGGGTGATGGCCAGTGCATAATATGTCCAGCGGGTGCTTTGAGCCAGAGAGCGAAGTCCCACGGGTGCTTCTTATCAGGATGCTCTTCGAGGCGGGCACCGACTTTCAGATTTTCGAGAGTATTACCAGAAAGTTTGCCATAATCAGGAAAGGTTGTAACATCGAGAAATACATTGCCGTTTTTTTCATACGCATGCCCTTTGGCAATAAGTATTTCGATGAGCTTGATCATCTGCTCTACGTGAGCAGTCGCACGAGGGAAATAGTGAGCAGGAAGAATATTCATCGCTTCTTCTGTTTGATGGAAATATTCCTCATAGAACAGAGTGATTTCTGTCGGTGTTTTCTTCTCTGCACGTGCTTTTTTCTCAATTTTGTCTTCACCACTGTCACCTTGAGCGATATCATCATTCGTCAAGTGACCTGCGTCGGTGATATTTTTGATCAGACGTACTTCGTAGCCAGCATTTTCGAGCACTCTCCGTAATGTATCAGAAAATACATAGGCTCTGATATTGCCGATATGAATGAAACTATAGACGGTAGGTCCGCAAGTGTACATACCGACCTTTCCTGGTTCGAGAGATTGAAATTCTTCTTTGGACTTGGTAAGTGTATTGTAGAAGCGCATATCAAAAGATAAACAGTTACAAAACAATGATACCATAGATATCACAAAGAGGTAAAAGTTAATAAAAAGAAGGATAGATTACCTTAGAGCCACTGCTTTATCTTGAAAATAGTAATCGTGGTAAGTGAAATGATAGCCATAAAGCCCGCATGAATCCAGAAAGCATGAGGACTACCTGAAAACGGAATAGTCGCACTCATAGCAAGCATATTGGAATACACTGTCATTGGGAGGAGAATAGCCGAAAAAATGGTAAGCACCTTCATCGTAAGATCGAGTTTATTGGAAAGGAGAGAATTGTTCGTTGCTTCGAGTGCTTCAATAGTTTCTTTTTGACTTTCAAGAATGTTCCAAAGACGAATGTTTGTTCCAATGAGATCCTGAAAATATATCTTGATATCAGTAGGGATGAAAGGGTGATTCTTCTGTACGATAGATTCTAGGATAGAACGTTGTGGTTTGAGTGTTCGACGGAAATTGAGGATATCTCGCTTGAGCACTGATATTTCAAAGACCATCTCTTTCTCTTTGTCTGCAAATACCTGTGTCTCGATATAATCGAGTTTCTGACCAATATGATTGAGTCTTGGGAAACAAGAGTCCAGTAAGACCTCGATTATGTCGTGCAAAAGGTGCATCGGAGTTCTTTCAAAAGAAATCTTCTTTTTCGCAGAACTCTTTTCGAGGCTCTCCATAAACTTTCCGAGTTGATAGATACTTTGTCTATGGCTCGTGATGAGGTGGTGTTCAGTAAGAATAATATCAAGTTCTCCGGGATAGGTAGTGCGGTGTTCGGTATCAAAAAGCGGAATATGAATCGATAAGAAAAGACAGCTATCATACTGTACAATCTTAGGCTGATAGGTTGGGGTTGCAAGTTCCTCGATGGCGAGGGGATGGATGTCAAAGTTCTCCTGAAGGTAGGTAATGTCCTCTGCTTGTGGATTTTCAAAATCAATCCAGGTAATATCCTTGTGTTCGAGTTTTTTCATTTTCTTGTCATCGTCGCTCGCGAGCGACGTGATATTTATTTTTTATTTTCTATAATTTCAGTATACCAAGCAATAGGAAAATTGACAAAGAAATCTGAAGGATTATGCTTAGGGTATGTTTAAACACTTCGCTCTCTGGATCATTCGTCTTTATCAGCAAACTCTTTCCCTGGATCATGGTTTCTTGGGGAGAGTTTTTGGTGAACGTTTCTGCCGATTCTATCCGACGTGTAGTGCCTATACATACGAAGCGATAGAGAAATATGGTGTGGTGAGTGGAAGTTTTCTGGGACTGAAACGTATTCTCCGTTGTCATCCGTGGAACGATGGTGGATATGACCCCGTTAAAGAAAAGTCGCCACAAGCGACTGAAGTCGCGCCGAAGATGTAGCGTTTTGACATACCTCTCTCCAAGAAACATACAGCCTATCTCAATAGGCGAGAGGGACGTGTTGTTGCCAGGAGACAGAGGAAACATAAAGGATGAAGAAATTTGTAAGGATGATTGGTACTTAAAGTGGCAATGTCCACAACAAAAGAGGTTTTCTGTGGATAACCTCTTTTTATTTTTCTTATTTCTTGGCTTTTTACAGCCTTCTTATGTCTCTTTTGGGATGTAAATTAGCACTCTACTTGACAGAGTGCTAATTTGTA
>PFHN01000009.1 GCA_002782305.1 Candidatus Moranbacteria bacterium CG_4_8_14_3_um_filter_41_13
TCCTTCATACCGCAGAAAGAGCCAAAGAGAAAAACATCAACCTTTTTGGAACAACACTCACGATGGGACGGAACAAAAGGGAGATAATGATTACGCCACTCGGGAAATCCGCTGGCGAAAAATACGGAATCGAATATTACGTGGAAGATTGGAAGAAAAAAGGAAGGGAAATGAGGGCTCAGCAAATGGTCAAAGAACGAGGTATTTACAAGCAGAATTATTGCGGATGTAAATATTCGATACGGGTTAAGAGAGAGGAATAGTAAAAAGAACAAAAAATATAAAAAATGGGGTTTAAAAAGATTTTAGATAAACCCGTCCGAAGCAGTTTCGCCCAATGGTTTCCTAAAAATCTTTTTAAACCCCATTTTATTTTTTGATTTTTTAGAACGTTTCTTCTGTTGCGAAGTACGGTATGACAGGGTAGTATAGGAGTATATTTACTGACGAATAGTATGACACAAAATGAAGCGCTTGCTCTCCTGAAAACTGGCGCCAATGTATTTCTCACCGGGGAAGCAGGATCTGGGAAAACCTACGTTATCAACGCATATACCGATTACCTCCGTTCACACGAGATTGATTTTGCAGTGACAGCATCGACCGGTATTGCTTCGACGCACATTCATGGAATGACGATTCATTCATGGAGTGGTATCGGCGTTCATCAGGAAGCGACCGAAGACGAACTGAAACATATTGCTGAGAATAAATACGTTGCCAAACGCATCAAGAGAGCCAAGGTGCTCATCATTGACGAAGTATCGATGCTCGATGGCAAGGTATTGACGCTCGTTGAGAGGGTATGTCGTACAGTACGGAAGCTGAGAATGCCTTTTGGTGGGTTGCAAGTGGTGCTGGTGGGAGATTTCTTCCAGCTTCCACCGATATCAAAACAGGGGAACGTCATCGAGTTTGCCTTCGATTCTGACGCATGGCAAGGACTTGATCCTGAGATTTGTTATTTGACCGAACAGCACAGGCAAGATGATAAAACCTTTCTTGATATTCTTTCAGCTATACGAGAAAATACTTTTGATGAAATGCATTTCGAAAGTTTGAGTGAGCGTATGAGATCGAAAGAATCCCTCCCGCGCGATGCGACGAGGTTGTTTTCGCATAACGTCAATGTTGATACTCTCAATACGGGTGAGCTTCGGAAGTTACCTGGCAAAACACGCTTGTTTGTTATGGCGGTCCGCGGTCCAGAAGTGTTGACAGATGCACTTATCAGAGGATGTCTTTCTCCAGAGCGACTGGAACTCAAAGAAGGGGCGAAAGTGATGTTTACGAAAAATAATGTAAGCCAAGGATTTGTCAACGGGACACTCGGAACCGTGATCGGTTTTGATAAAGAGACATCCTATCCAATGGTAAAAACGTCCGATGGTGTATGTATCACCGCAGAACCGATGGAATGGACCATTGCAGAAGGCGATGAGATATTTGCCAAAATTACTCAGATACCACTTCGTTTGGCATGGGCTATTACCATACACAAGAGTCAGGGTGTGAGTTTGGATTCGGCAGTGATTGACCTCTCACAGGCTTTTGAATATGGTCAAGGATATGTTGCACTTTCGAGAGTGAGGACGCTTTCTGGTGTATTTCTCCTTGGCGTCAATAAACGTGCATTCGAGGTGCATCCGATAGTGCAAGCAAAAGATGTCTTTTTTCGAGAGCGATCACTTCAGGTAACACAAAAAAGAGCAACACATTCTGAAGAAAGGCGAAAAGAATTGGAAATAAATTTCATAAAGATGTGCGGAGGAAAACAATCAAAAGAGAAGAAGCCAAGAATAATAAAAAAAGAAAAAGGCGAAAAAAGTGAGAAGCCCTTTGAGACGTTGAGGGAAAAGCATCCGAAAGCGTATATGAAGTGGACTAAAGAAGAAGATGAAAAATTGATACATCTTTTCAAAAGAGGCGTTCAGATGCGTGAGCTTTCAAAAGTCTTAGAACGGAAGCCTGGAGCTATCAGTTCTCGATTGAAAAAACTCGAGCAATGAGAGGTGTGATATAATAAAAGAGGATTTATTCTATAAGAAGAGAAACCTATGAATAATGAAATGTTGGCAAAATATGTTGCCGAGCGAAATCAAAAAGGTATTTCTAAGGCGCTCATTCTCGAAGAACTTATTGCAGTAGGCTGGTCAGAAGAGGAAGCAGAAGACGCCTATCGTGCAGGGCTGGTGCTTGCTGGCATTCCTGTACCGAGCGAGGGGAATACCAAAACAGTCGCGAAGAAATCTTCCACGGTTGATATTATCATCAATTTCTTTTCGTTTATTTTGCTGGGTATTATTGCGACAGCTCTTGGAACACTCCTTTTTGGTGTTATTAACAAATTTTTTCCCGATCAGCTTGATGTAATGAATATGTATTATGGAGAAGCTTCTGCATCGAGTTCGATCCATTATGCTATTTCGGCACTTATTATCTCGTTTCCTTTGTATTATTTTTCGCTTCGTTTGTGGTTTCGTACGTTTCGTGAAGACGAAGGACGGACAGAATCCAAGCTTTCTCAGTGGCTTACCTATCTTGTCTTGCTTGTGACTGCCGTGACGATTGTCGGAGATTTGATTACCGTGATATACACACTGCTCCAAGGCGAGATTACGATGCGATTTTTCCTGAAAGCCCTTACTATCCTTGTGATAGCAGGTATTGTGTTCGGTTTTTATTATTTGGAACGACGGAAGATTCAATACCACATTGATATTCCAAGGAAGGTGTTTATCACTTTCGGACGGGGGGTAACAGCGTTTCTCTTTCTTTCTCTTGTGTTAGGATTTTTGGCTTCGGGTTCACCAGAGGCAGAGCGGGAACGCACCTTCGATCGTACTCGGTCGAATAACCTGAGTTCTCTTGCAGATTGTATAGAGAGCTATGCAGGAACATTTGGGAAACTACCAGAAGCATTTGCTGATCTGACGCAAACGAGTCAATTTAGTTATTGTAGTAATTATATGAGGGATCCCGAAACCTCTCTGTCATACGAATATCGTATTGTAAATCCACTGCGTATGGAAGGTGAGGCAAAGGTAGGCGATTTTGAGCTCTGTGCTCAGTTTGCACTTCCTTCTGAGACATCAGCTACCCTTTCAGGTAGTCAAGGATCAGTATGGTATGAACATCCTGCAGGAAAGAGTTGTAGCACAATGAAGGCACAACTGCTTGTGCCAATCTTTCCCAGACAATAGCTTAGCATCAATCAGTCATTGATGAGGGTGCAAAAGAGGTTTATTAAAAAAGTGAGTCATATGACTCACTTTTTTATTTGGTTGAAAGTATCGATGACATTGGTGTAGAGAGTTTCCCATTCTTTCGCTATTTTGGTTCGTGAAAATTGTTTGACGGTAGCGATACCTCCTTCGCCAAGACGTTTTCTTTCTTCGGGATGTTCATAGAGAAATAATATTTTTTCGGCAAGTGCTTGATAGTCGCCAGGATCTATGAGATAGCCATTGCTATTATCGTGAATATATTCGGCGAGTCCGCGCGCATTAGCTCCGATGGGAGGAATACCTGTTGCCATAGCTTTCATCATACTCAGGCTCTGCGTCTCAGCAGTGCTCATAATGGC
>PFHN01000102.1 GCA_002782305.1 Candidatus Moranbacteria bacterium CG_4_8_14_3_um_filter_41_13
AAAGATGAAGATAAGAATAAAGATGAAGACAAGCAAAAATCAGAAGAAAACAAACAAGAAAAGATGAAAGAATCATCTCAGAAGCAATACGAGAAGGATCGTGAGGAGAAAAAACAAGTGTCTGAGAAGAATCGTGAACAAAATAAGCAAGAAGGAAAAATAGAGGACGATGAAGAAGAAATGGATGCTGATGGAGATTTTGATGGCGATGAATCTGCAGATACCGACACCGATGGTGATCGAGTAGGCGAGACAAAAGGTATGTACAAGGATTCAGGCAAAACTCTTGCGAAATTACAAGAAAATATAGCCGAAGCCGAGAAAAAAATCCTTGAGAAACAAGCGGAGGGTGCAGATGTCACGACAGCACTTGCGAATCTTGCTTTGGCGAAGACACAATTGACACAGGTAAGTGCTTCGTTTGGTACAAATGATTATGAAATGGCAAAGAAATTGTCCAAAGAAATTAAGAAAGAAACTCTCTTTAGCGGAAAAGATCTCGAATTTGAAAAAGATGTAACAGAATCTGTACGTGAGGCAACGAAGAAGATTTCAAAAGTAAACCAGAAAATTGCAACACTCGAATCACTTGGTGGGGATGCATCGGTCTTCAAAGCACAGGTAACATCACTCAGTGCTGATTTGTCTACACTGCAGGCTTCAGGAACGATGACAAGAGAAACTCTCAAAGCTATTGAGAAGAAAGCAGAACGTATGAAGAATCTCGTCGAACAATCTATCTTTGCTCTTGGTGGTAATGAAGAAGATAATGATCTTTATGCTGATCATGAGAAAGACGCTAATGACCTTGAAGAAGATTTGAATGATGTGGCAGAAATCGAAGATGGTGATGAAAATGGTGTTGCAGAAGAAGTGAAGAAGATTGCTCGTGAACATCGTTCATCCACAGCCGTTATTGCAACAAGCTTGGGCGATATCAAAAACCGCAGTGGATTTACCAAAACAGTCTTTGGTCCTGATTTCAACGCTCTTGAGAGCTTGACTGCTCAGACGACAGCAATGACGACTCGTGCTGATGCACTCACGACTGTTTCGACTCAGGTGACTGACCCAGATGTGAAACAAATCCTTGTAGACCGCGCAGCTGCGCTCCGGAGTGAGGCTTCCAAGCTCTCTGCTTATGTTGCTTCTGAAGGAAACCAGTTTAGTATCTTCGGAAAATTCCTCTCCCTCTTTCGCTAATTGAAAGAAGAAAGGATCTCCAAGAGAAAACTTCCCCACTTTGATAAGAGTGGGGATTTTTTTGTGAGATGTGAATTTATATCAAAGATTGGTTACTGCAGATACAGAGATGAAAATGTTTGCGTCTAGTTTAGTTACTATTACGTACCGTTGACTTTTTTATGGAAATGTGCTAAAACAGTCCGTTACAAAGCTCAGGCCATATCGGTGTGATATGTAACAGGAGTACCTTAACAAGGAGAATGACAATGATGTATCGCATATTGGTTTTGGCGGGGGCACTTCTTGCCCCCATTCCGGCGTTCGCTACCGGAGAAAACGGCGATCTGTTCATCCAGCTCGCCGAGCAGGTGAGCGCGGGGCATGGAAAACCGCTTTTCGCCGAGGAGTTGTATGTAGAAAAGACGTTACCTGGTTCCGGTGATATTTCCGTTTTCGGAGCCTTCCACGTTGACAAAAATTTCCGTTCCGCGTATGCCGGCGTTGGGAAGAGGTTTGGCGATCTGCAGGTGGCCATCGGTGTCGGATCGGCACGATTCGACGAAACGAGTCACCTCACTGTCAATCCGTGGATATATTACTCCAAGGATGGGTTGGAAGGGTATCTATCAGCCGAGCACTACGGCAGTGAAGAAGCAGAACCATGGTTCTTCACCGGGTATGTCCACAAAGACATTACTGAAAAAGTGTTTGTCGGCGTGTACGGTGAAAGCGGATTCGGTATCGGCCCAATGATTGGTACAAGCCTCTTTAATGAAAAGCTGAAAGTGTGGGCTACTCTGTCAGCTATGAACAGGCAGGAAGAAGGCGCTCGTGTGATATTTGGAATATTATACAACTTTTGAGGAAATTCCCTCACAATTGAGCAGAACTATAAAATGTTCTGCTCTTTTTCTTTTCTTCTCTTATATGATAGAATAAAATCACAATAACAATAAGAGAATCCGTATGGATAAAAAATCAAAAATATTTTTCATTGTTTTCTTCCTGCTTATTACTTCGTCTGTCTTAGTGACGTACTATCGGTTTATGGTACAGCATGACTATATTATTCAGGCAGAAGCAGATTGCGATCCATACACCGAATCTTGTTTTGTTTATGTTTGTGATCCAGAAGCAGGGGAAGAATGTACCGGTGATCCAGTAGAGGATACATCCTATTACAAACTTATTGATCGAAATGCCAAGAATATCCCGAGTTGTGATCCTGCTGATGAAACTTGCACTGCTCTTGTTTGTCCTGAGGGAGAGGCTGATTGTTCGTACACCCTGTGCGACCCTGCGACAGCGAATGACGGTGAAGTCTGTAACGACCCAGTGGTCTATACTGCAGAAAATCCTCTAGAGGAAGAAGAAGCGACAGACGAAGAAGAAGTCACAGGTGAAGAAGATACTGCGATGGGTGATGAGACCGCGACCGATGGTGAGACGACTGATGGATCTGTATCCGATTCGGGAACAGCGACAGGCGATGAAACATCTGCTGACAGTGTGACGAGTGACGGAGGAACAGCACCAACCAGAAATGCCCTCGTACTTTTGAATGAAACGAGTTGCAGTGCAGGAAAGGCTTTCGTTTTCGTGACGACAGTGAAAGTCCCTGTTGATACGGACGGCAATTATGAAACGAGATTTTCTTCGACTAAAGCGCAAGTCATTTCTCTGATTGATGCCACAGGTCAAGTATGTGCAAAATCTGTTTCTCTCCCCATAGATGCAGGCAAAGTATACATCAATGCCAAGTCTACAGCCGTGGCATCTGTTTTTCAGGCCAAAGATATTTTTACGACTACCCCAAAGGAAGCACAGTTGAGGCTTACGATGATTGAAGCTTCCCCATCATTCCCCACATTTCTCGCCTACGTCACAGCCAAGCTCCCGACAACCAATGTAACCACTTTAACTGCTGATCCAGAGTTTCAAAATCTCGTGAAGAAGTGTACAGAAGAAGTTACATCGAAGTTGCTCCCATAATTTTTCTCCAGGAATATCCCTCTTTTTTCGGAAACACTCAGATTATCTGGGTGTTTTTTGTCCTTGACTTTTATGATAAAAAGGTGTATAATACGATTTCGTTAACTTAACAATTTTTTCAACTACTGTAGGAGGGGTGTATCATGCAGAACTGGCTTCTGTGGTCACTTATCGCCCCATTCCTGTGGGCGGTTGTGACGGTTATTGATACCCATTTCGTGCACGATGTGTACGAGGATGAGTATGATGGGACAGTAGTTTCGGGAGTGTTTCAATCACTTCCGTGGCTCCTGGTTCCGTTCGGGATAGTGTCGTTCACATTTCCGGAAATCGAAGTGGCAGGGCTGGCCTTCTTGGCTGGGGGAATGTTCATTTGTTCCTTCT
>PFHN01000015.1 GCA_002782305.1 Candidatus Moranbacteria bacterium CG_4_8_14_3_um_filter_41_13
TGTCGACATA
This sequence comes from Candidatus Moranbacteria bacterium CG_4_8_14_3_um_filter_41_13, assembly GCA_002782305.1. Lineage (GTDB taxonomy): Bacteria > Patescibacteriota > Minisyncoccia > Moranbacterales > UBA1568 > UBA1568. Next base: position 11 of record PFHN01000015.1, read on the forward strand.
GCCTTCGACTTCAGTCGTATTGTCTTCTTCATCAGTACCTATCTCTTCAATCTGTGTTTCATAATTTCCCGTTGTATCAGTCTTCTTTGCGAAAACGGAAAGTTCGGCTTCCAAATGAGCTTTTTCTACTAAAAGTTTTTCTTTCAATACTGCCAATGTCTTTTCATCAAGAGCCATACAATTATTGTACAAAAAATTATTCTTTGATGTATTCAGTATAGCAAAAATTATCCTATATGTCTATGAAGCCATATCTCATTTCCCCAAGGTCACTTCTCAATGCTCTTTTAGGGAATATCAGAGAAAGATATGATCCAGATGTCTTACAAAGGCTTTCTTGATATCAGCATCATAGATGATAGCCAGTGCATCAAAATAATATGTCCTCGTTTGACAATTCTTCTCTCGTAAATAACACGAAGCAATTCGTTCCAGCTTATGAAGCTTCGCTTTTGTAATATTCGCTTCAGGTACGATAACATCCTCCTTTTTCCCTAACCGGGTTTTGACTTCTACGAAAACAATCTCTTTTTTTTTCTCAGCCACGATATCAATCTCACCCAGACGACGTCCGAGAGTATTGCAATAATTCGTTGTAAGGATTTTATAGCCTTTCTCTCGTAAATAACGACACCCAATTTCCTCACCAAGTGATCCTACCAAAGATTGTACAAAAAATTTTGCCATAAATATAGTATAATTTTACCATACAAAAAATAATGAGAGAAATCGAAAAAAATCCACAAGAGAAATTCACCCACTTCGCATAAACAAACAATAAAAAAACGGCCTATGAAGCCATTATATACTACTTTTCAGAATCCTGATCACCATTATAAGGAATGTTGGTGTCCGGGCGTACGACGCCCAATAGTTAAATACTTGGCTGTACGCCCGAACGTTGCATGTGCCAACAGGTATGAAGGTTATGTAGCTTCCGGGTGAGAAAGCGTAATAATCCATTTTACATTCCTGTAGTTTGTGCTCATGCTTTTTTGTGCATTTGTTCTAACTTACAAATACTTCTCCCTTCACCGTTCTCTGGCATAGAGCCTTTGTTTTTTTGAAAGAACGATTTTTTGTTTGTTTTTATTTTTCTCTTGGGTTTTTTATTTTTCAAGAGCAAATATTTATTTTTGTTTTGGTCCTCGTGTTAGTACGAGGCGGTCTCGATACATTGTCGAAACACTTGAACAGTGATGGAATCTTCCTTCTCAACACAAAAGTTGCGACTGAAAATTCCATCACCGTTACGAGACGGTTTTCGAAGGGAAGTTGTTAAAGTTCACTCACTTACAAACTAATTATAGCAGAAAAAATGGTCTTGGTCAATCATATCTCTCTTCTTTTGCTTTCATTAGGGCATTTCCTTTCTTTTTTTCTTCTTGAAAAATAGTTCTCTTTTTTTTGTTTAAGAAAAAAGTAAATTACTTTTTTCTTTTTTTTGTTTTTTGCTTCTATAAAGCATTTATTTATCTCTCTTCTGCAAAAGAGCCCTCAGCGTATTCTGACTCGTTCCGATATACCACTCATTTTCTACTACTGCATAGTCAATAGAAAGTTTTTGTTCGATGCTGATATTGGTATAACGAAGAGGATACTCTTTCTTCGTATTGGTAGATATACTCTCATAAACAAAAACACTAGACTTGAAAAGAAATGTTTTTGGCATATTCTTTACATCACCTAAAAGGATTGGCTGAAGAGCAAGTGGCAACACTTTTTCAGAAGCAGAAAGTGCTGTATTAAATCCCTTTTCATCCTTAATAGAAAGCCTGAGTCCTATTCTCGCATCACCTCCATCATTGTACATAAAAAGAGAGAATGATTCATCAAGCGTAGCAAGGAACTTCGGATCAATATTCATTTTTGCAAGTAAAGCGAAGCGACTCAGTGCCAAGGGAGCATTGTTTTGATCTGTCACAAGAAATTCTACAGGATCAACAAAGGCATTCTCTTTGATACGACTGGCGGTAACAGAGAAAGTGTTATAAATATCGGTTGCAGATATGACTTCTACGTTCAGAGGAAGATAATTAGGTTTATCTGTAGCATACGGAAGTTCTTTTTTCATCACTATCTCTGTTTTTGGCTCTGTTTTGACTATTTTTGGTTGTATTACTTCTTGAGTAACGACTTTATTTTTCACAACGAAGAGATAATAATATACACCACCACCAACAAGGGCGAGTGTTACAACCGCGACACCTACAAACATAAATATTCTTCCTTCTTGCATAGAAACCGAAGGCACTTCCTGGGAAGAAATTTCCGATGTATTCAGGGTTGTTGTGAGTGGTTCGAACACTTTCATCGTTTCTACCTTTGACATTGGTTTTGATGCTAACTGAGGATCTGCTGTTTCATTTCCTTGGAATGGATTCGGTACCTGAGAAGAAGAATGCAGTGTCTCCGAAGGATTTTGTTTTATAGGTGTTGAATTATACGATCCTCCTGATGTTATATTCTTCAAATCCTCCTCCATAGTAAGCACTCTTGGAATAACGCCTGATGTAGGAGCATTTGTATTGTTTGAAGCTTCATCTTTTTTCCCAGGAAATGAAAATGCCATAGAATATAAAAATAAAAAAATAATAGAAGAAAGTTTCCTTTCTTCTATTATACATCAAAATATTTTTTCACACTAGACCTCGCTCGCAAAAATGTTTGCTAGATTTTTTCTTCATTCATTTTTTGCAACGCAAGTTTGTGAGAAAGATTGATACGACCCTGATTGTCGATTTCTTTCACAATGACGGGAACAATATCGCCAACATGTACGATGTCTTCAACATTTTCCACACGCTTTTCAGAAAGTTCGGAAATATGAATAAGTCCTTCTTGATTTGGCAATACTTCTGCGAAAGCCCCGAAGTTCATAATGCGTGTGATACGGGCCTGAAAGAGTTCCCCTGCTTTCACTTCACGAGTGATATTATTTACCCATTCGACAGCCTTTTTCGCACTTGTTTCGTCAGCTGAAGTAATAAACACTGATCCATCATCTTCGATATCTATTGATACGCCTGTTTCATCAATGATTTGATTGATCACTTTACCTCCAGGGCCAATGACATCACGGATTTTTTCTGGATTAATATGAAGAGTGATAATGCGTGGAGCATACGGAGACATCACGGTGCGAGGAGCCGGAATTACAGCGAGCATTTTCTCCAATATCTCGAGACGAGCAGTTTTGGCCTGAGCGATAGCAACGGCGAGCACTGCAGGAGTAAGTCCATCAATTTTTACATCCATTTGCATCGCGGTAATACCATCTTTTGTTCCGGCTACCTTGAAATCCATATCTCCATAATGATCTTCGAGTCCCTGAATGTCAGTGAGAATCTTGTAAGCACCCTCTTTTCCAGTAATAACGCCCATTGCAATGCCTGAGACGGGTTTCTTTATTGGCACACCAGCGTCCATTAAAGCCAGTGTTGAACCGCAGGTCGAAGCCATAGAAGAAGA
>PFHN01000072.1 GCA_002782305.1 Candidatus Moranbacteria bacterium CG_4_8_14_3_um_filter_41_13
AAAATGCAAGGAAATTTTTTGGTTTTTGCACACGCGAGTCCGCGAGCGTGTCCGAGGTGCATTCCTTCGCATCACCACGCAATCGGAGCGTACGGAGAGGTTTAGAGCCACTACGCGCTCCGTGCGTGCGATTAGTCCTCGCTCGGATTGTTTTGGAAAAAAGTTCGAATTTCATTCAGCAAACACAGCAAGATAGAATCAGTTATTATATAATTCTTTCTTTCAAAAGAAATTTTGTGAGACGAGTTGTGATAACAATACCAAGTCCGATGAGCACAGCAAACATTGTATAGTCTTTAACAATCAAGACAACGGCTTGCCAGGTTTCACTGAAAAAATAACCCACAAAAATAAACATTGAAACATAAATAATTTCTCCGCTCATCACAGCTTGCAAGAATAATTTTTTTGGTAAATCGCGTAAACCGCTAAACAAATTCACATAAGGGCCCAACCCTGAAAGAGCAAATCGTGTCAGAAATACCGTGTATCCTCCATATTTTTGAAAAACTTTACTCACGAGATGAATCTTACTTTTTAGCCACATTATTCTGTTTATATATCCGTCAAATCGCACTTTGAAATATTTGGCCACCAAGTAGGCAGAATAATCACCAGAAACTGTAGCAACGAATGCGAGTGTTCCTAATAATGCCAAATCAGTCAGTCCAGTGGCAATAGATGCAAACGACACAATCATGATCATAGCACCCGTTGGTACAGCAAAGAAGGCAACGAAAATTGCGAAGAAGTAATAGAGTAAATAATAAACATCCAAAGAAATAATATCACTCATTTGGTTACTTTTTTATTGAGCGAATCGACAACGGCCTTGCAATCAAGTTTATTCTTCTTGCACGCATCCGCTATTGTATATCTCTTATTCCAATGAACGTTTGATAATTGCAACTCTTTTAAGAGTTCATCTTCTGGAATACCAAACTTACGCACAACAAAACCAATGGTCATAGTGGCATCGATCTCAGATGTTGCAGTGATGTTTCTGAAATCTTGCTGATGCATTCTGGCCCGATGCAGAAAATAGAGTGCTAAGAGAACCAAAACCAACAAAACTGCTATATAAGAAATAATTTTGATGCTGTTCCTTTTCTTCATTGTATTGTTTCACTCTTAATAATTGCCTATGAATTATACCACTTCTCAGCTTCTGCGTCTTTATAAAAAACAAAATACTTGATGAATCTTAGGTATTTTTTCTTGTTTATTCTTTTATTAAGAAAAAAATAAGAAAAAGTGCTATACTAGCATTGTTACATATAATACAAAAAAATATGAAGAAAGCACTGAAAATTGTCGGGCTTGTATTCTTGGGAATATTCGTTATTGTAATCATTCTTCAGGTGGTGATGCGTGGGTATCAGGGATCAGCAAGAAGGGTCTCAGACACTTCTGATATGATGACTGGTGTAAGTCCTTCTGTTTCGATGTCTAATAGAGAGGGTATCTCGAAGACAAATATGATGGGTGCGTCGTATACTGCACCGATGATGGAACAAAATAGTATTGAGAACGATTCTGTATCGAGTGTTACATCAGAAACACAGATCGATAAGAAAATTATCAAGAACGGGAGTCTGAGTTTGAAAGTAGGGAGTGCTGATGAAGCGAGTGAAAAAATACATACTATCGCTAAAAATAATAACGGAGAAGTCTTTGCTTCCAATTTCCATCAAAGTGTGAACAACGTGAAGAGTGGAACCATAACAGTGAAAGTGCCAGTAGTGAATTTTGAAAAAACATTTGGAGAAATAAAGACAGTCGCATCGCTCGTTATAGAGGAATCGACAACCGGTCAAGATGTGACGGAACAGTATACTGACCTTGAAGCACAACTGAGGAACGCACAAGCCGAAGAACAGACGTTCGTGAAGATACTTGATCAAGCGGTGAAGATAGATGACGTTCTCGCTGTGACGAGAGAACTTGCACGCGTGAGAGGCACGATAGAGCGATTGCAAGGAAGTATGAAGTATCTTGCATCTCAGACTGATATGTCGACGATCTCGGTCAATCTCACTGAAAATCAGAATATCACGACTGTCTCTGATTCATGGCGACCATTTCAGGTGATGAAGGATTCTGTGAACGCCCTTATCACTGGTCTGCAAGGTTTCGTTGATTTCCTCATTCGTTTCATTATTTCTCTTCTTCCATTCTTCATCCTCTGGGGAATCATCATCTGGATTCTCTACAAGATAGGAAGAAAACTCTATCAAAAACTCACAACGAAGAACGAATAGAGAGGAAAATATACCGAAGTGATTTTATAGATCTATTCCTATGAATTATAATTTGGAATTAAATACTAGACCATTTCAAGCTATCAAGGCGGGCACGAAGAAAATTGAGGGGAGGACACCTAAAGATGAGAGTGACAAACGGTATGTCACAATGAAGAGTGGAGATACTATCACTTTCACCAACAATGTTACTCATGAACAATTACAGTGTGCCGTGCTCTCAGTCGCTCACTATGAAGATGTAAGAACAATGCTCGAGAAAGAGGGTGTAAATAATGTATTATCAAGCGGACTCGATATCGAAGAGGGAATCAAGAGTTATCATAGCTTGGAAGGGTACGAAGAGCGTATCAAGAGTTTTGGTATCTATGCTATCGGTGTCAAACCGTCGCTATAGACAAAAAGAATAAAAGGTGCTATAATATTAAATTAGTACTTTTGAAACCATTTATCAACATTTTCCTATAGAAAGGGTATTTTTATGTCAAACAAAGGACATCGTTCAGGAGGGAAATTCGGCGGTTCACATACTTCAATGATTCCATTGGCAGAGGTGCTCGTGGACAGTATCGTAAAGTATTCATATGTGAGCAAGATCTCTGCCGGCTATATCAAAGCAGGACTTTCACCATCTAACGGCAATCGCCAAGTGAAAGTTTACGATGCGAAGGGTGGCATCAGACTCCGCGTCAGAGATAATACGAGCAGGCAAGACATTCTTGTCTGTACAGGCAATGCTCTTGAAACGAAACGCATTCTCTGTGAGACTGCTACGGACAAAAGGGTAAATTTCCGTCTCGGAGAGAATGCTGATGAATAATTTTTTTGGGAGCGGTATGATACATATTCTACCGCTCCTTTTTCATTTTTCAGAGGTTACTTTAGGAGTATATTGGCGAAGAAGATATTTTGTACTATGATGAAAGAAAGATTAATCGGATAATAATAATAGTAGTATGCTCAAAGAATTTAAACAGTTTCTTCTTCGTGGTAATGTTGTGGATCTCGCTGTCGGTGTCGTCATTGGTGCTTCTTTTGGGACTATCGTCACTGCACTGGTCTCAGATATTCTGACGCCGTTTATCGCAGCTATTGTGACGGTGCCTGATTTCTCAAATATTGTGTTTACTGTGAATGGGAGCAAGTTCATGATTGGACACTTCATCAATGCACTCATTTCATTTATTCTTGTCACGGGTGCTATATTCTTCTTCGTAGTGAAACCGATGAACCTCCTCGTCGAACAATCACACAAAGAGAAAGTCCTCGCTGATCCAACAACAAAAAAATGCACCGAATGCCTGAGTGAGATACCGAAAGAAGCCAAGCGTTGTGCGCACTGTACACAAACTATCGCTTAGGTTTTGATTTTTTACAGAGATGAGGTATTATAAATATATAAAAGATATTTTCATGGGTGAGGGTTTGGTTCTCTGCAAAAAATACACACAAAAATATGCAAACGTTGTCGTACCTTCGTGCTTTTGATATATACACAAAGGGTGGGAGGGCTTATCTTATTTATTCTTTTCCTCGAGAGAAGGAATATTTTTTCCGTTTGAAAGAAAGTACAGATTTTTTCTCTTTCATTGATACCAAAGGACGACTCAGTATCTCTTCATTTTTTCGTTCTGCAGAGAATCCTGATACCATCAAAGAACTCTCCTTATCTCGTATCTCAAATGAGAAATCCTTCCTAACATACACCAAAGAAGACAGTCATCTTAGGACACATCTTTATAGTGCGCTCTCATCTGATGGGAAGAAGTGGAAGAAAACAGATGCTATTCCTGGTATTCATTCTTTTGGAACGATTGCTCCGTGGTATCTCTTCGAGAAACAATACATCCTCTACTTTGGTGATTCTGCTATCAGAATAGCCACTTCAACTGATCTCAAAGAATGGCACATTATACCAGGATCAATACTGAAACCGCGCAAAGGATATTTCGATCAGAGTACTCTTCGGGTTGCGAGAGTACTGAATGTCGGTGATTATATCGCACTCTTCTATTTTGCGAAGAATAAACACAAAAAACTCTGCCTAGGTGTCGTACTTTTGGACAAACAAGCTCCAGGAAGAGTGGTGTGGCGGTCAGAATCTGCTCTATGGGAACAGCCGGATCACTGGGTAACGAATAAAATTCATATTCTTGGTATTGTCCAGACTGATGAAAATTTTGTTGCCTATTTCAAGCACGGTCGCGGAGAAATATTTGCTCACACACTTCGTTATGATCGTGAAGTGGAATTCCCTTATACCAAAAAGAAAACACAAGCAAAAAAAGAGAAGAAATCTCCCGAAAAGAAAAAAGAGGATTCACCTCTCGTTCTCAAGCGTTTTTATGACAATCCTATTATAGAACCAAAGAGAGAAAATCATTGGGAGGCTCTTGCGACATTCAACTCTGCAGCGCTCTGTCTTGATAACAAGGTCCATCTCATCTATCGTGCCCAAGATCACGGAGGGATTTCTGTTTTTGGTTATGCATCAAGCACGGACGGTGTACATATCGAGGAACGGTCCGATACACCAGTATATTTCCCGCACGAAGTCTTTGAAACAAGTAAAGGAAAGTCGACGCTTCATCCGTACCCAGTTCCTTCGGGAGGGGGATGGGGTGGTTGTGAAGATCCGAGACTCACGCAAATCGATGATACTATCTATATGATCTACATCGCTTTCAATGGAAGTCAGCCACCGGGAGTTGCTCTTACTTCAATCAAGGTTGATGACTTCTTAAATAAAATATGGAAATGGCAAACACCAAGACTTATTTCGCGTCCTGGGCAAATCCAGAAAAATTGGGTTATTTTCCCTGAGAAAATCAACGGCAAGTTTGCGGTACTTCATAGCATCACCCCTCAGGTTTCTATTGACTATCTTGATTCCCTCAATCCTGATGATGTACTTATCGATAGTTATCACACTCATCAGCAATATGCAAACAAAGAACGTTGGGACAATATTGTGCGTGGGGTAGGAGCACCTCCACTTAAGACAGAATATGGTTGGCTCATACTCTATCATGCCATGGATTTCCGCGATCCAAATCGTTACAAAGTCGGCGCAATGCTTCTCGATATTGATGATCCGACACGTATCATCGCACGTTGCACCGAACCAATTCTGGAGCCTGATGAGAAGTATGAAAATGAAGGTCTCAAGAATGGAGTAGTCTATGTTTGCGGTGCGGTCATCAAAGATGGGACTTTGTTCGTCTATTATGGCGGAGCAGATATGTTTGTGGCGGTAGCGAGTACTCCGCTACAAACATTCCTTGAAGAGCTTCTTTCTTCTGGCAAAGCGTCATTCCAAAACAAAAAATAATTTCTTCATTCTTCACAAACGTATGTATTCTCTCGTTCGTTCATCAGAAAATCCGATTATTCTCCCTGACAGTCAAAGTTTTTGGGAAGATTTGGCGACGTTCAATGGATCACCTATTATACATAAAGACAAAGTGCACGTTTTTTACCGTGCCCTCGCACATCCAGAAGTACATAGCGGAGCGTATTTACAACTTTCTACTATCGGACATACCGTGAGTGATGATGGAATCCATTTTGATGAATACAAACAGTTTATTGTACCAGAAGAAGCATGGGAAAAGTTTGGTTGTGAAGATCCCAGGGTCACGAAACTCGGTAACAAATTTTATATTTTCTATACGGCATTAGCGACATATCCTTTTTCGCCAGCCGGTATCACTGTCGGACTCGCTATTACGAAAGACCTGAAGAAAATTGAAAGCAAGCATCATATCACGCACTTCAATTCAAAAGCAATGACACTCTTTCCAGAAAAAATAAATGGGAAAATCACAGCCCTGCTCAGTGTGAATACCGATCAACCGCCAACCGCCATTGCGATCGCTACGTTCAAGAAAGAGGAGGAGATGTGGTCGAAATCATACTGGGACAAGTGGTACGCTTCGTTTTCTGAGCACGCTCTCGACCTTCACAAACAAGAAGGTGATCATGTAGAGATAGGTGCGACGCCACTTAAAACCAAGGCTGGATGGCTCCTCGTGTATTGTCATATTTATCATTACGGAAAGGAGGATCAAGTATTTGGTATCGAAGCAGTATTGCTTGATCTGAAAAATCCTCAGAAAATACTCGGACGCACTCCGACCCCACTCCTCATTCCTCAGGAAGAATACGAGCGTTACGGTATGATTCCAAATATTATTTTCCCTTCTGGTGCTTATATCGAAGAGGACGATTTGCATATTTATTATGGAGCAACCGACACGACTGTTTGCCGTGCTACGGTCAAACTCTCAAAACTCGTGAAGGAAATGATGGCGAGGCCCAGTGAACTCTCCTTCGAGCGTAATCATGACAATCCTATTCTCGAACCTATCCCTGAGCACGATTGGGAAGCTATGGCAGTCTACAATCCAGCCGCTATTTACGAAGACAATAAAGCGCATATCGTTTATAGAGCCCAAGGATTTGATGGTACATCACGTTTTGGTTATGCAGTGAGTAAAGATGGTCATCATATAGATGAACGCTTCCCAGTGCCAATTTATGAGCCAAGAGAGGCATTTGAACAAAAGATACACTCTGGGAACTCTGGTTGTGAGGATCCTCGCTTTACCAAATTTGGCAAAACCTATTATGTCTGTTATACCGCTTTCGATGGTGTCAATCCTCCGCGTGTGGCAATGACAACTATCTCTGTCAAAGATTTTCTTGACCGAAAGTTTGAGAATTTTACTAAACCAATTCTCCTTTCCAATGCTGAAATCGATAACAAAGATGCTGCACTTTTTCCAGAGAAAATTGATGGTCAATACGTCTTCATTCATCGGGTACAACCGTCTATTCATCTCAATTACATCAAAGATCTTTCTTTGTTCGACGGAGAGAATTTTTTCGTGCGCCATCCTATTTTGTCTCCACGCATCAATATGTGGGATGATTTGAAAGTTGGTCTTTCTTCTACTCCTATCAAAACAGACAAGGGTTGGCTTCTTATCTATCATGGTGTTTCTTCCATTGATCATATGTATCGCGTCGGTGCAGCACTTCTCGATCTGAAACATCCAGAAAAAGTTATTGGCCGAACACGCATGCCTCTTCTCGAACCACGTATGCTGTATGAGAAAGAGGGGATTGTCCCTAATGTTGTCTTTCCTTGCGGATCTATTGTTATAGGGAGCAAACTTGTCATCTACTACGGAGGAGGAGACAGAGTTATTGGTAGCGCCTCTATGAGTCTTGCGAAACTCTTGAAAGAACTCACTGATTAAAAAAACAGTGGCTATATTTTACAGAAGCAACAAAAAACACTCGCTTTTACGGGTGTTTTTTTACGGGTAAGATATGTTATTCTCTTTCTTTTCGTATTACGTAGAGTGGCCTTTTGATCACTTCTTCGTGAATGTTCGCTATATAGAGAGAAATGAGTCCAAGAGACATCAGGATGATACCGACGAGGAAAACGATAAATATAGCGAGGTCTTCGGAATCAGAGAAGGTGAGTGCCCAATACCACTTGAAGAAATACTTTCCGAGAAATATATAGGAACCAGCAATAAGGGAGAATGACGTAATGAAAATACCGATATAACCTGCTACTTTGAGCGGGAAGAGGCTCAGTGACATAAAGCTATTCAGAGCTAGTTTCAGGAGTTTCCAAACGCTATAACTCGCTGTTCCGTGCAGGCGCTCTTCGGCATCGAAGAAAATATATGTTCTTCGAAAACCGAGCCAATCGATGAGTCCTCTTGTCAAACGTTTTGTTTCTTTGAATTCATTGAAGGCATCAATAACCGCTCGATCAAGGAGTCTGAAATCAGTGGCATTGGGAGTAATCTCCGTGTCAGATATTTTGTTTAAGATAACATAAAAAATCTTTCCACCGATTTTCTTGACCCAAGAATCGCTTTTGCTCTCTTTCCGTATCCCGACGACAACATCAGATCCTTCTTCCCATTTGGCAATGAAATCAGGAATGAGTTCTGCTGGGTGTTGGAGATCGGCGTCAATCATCATACAGGCATCACCAGTGCAGTGGCGGAGTCCAGCTGTGGTGGCAATTTCTTTGCCAAAGTTTCGTGAAAAATCAATGAGCTTCACGCGAGTATCTGCTTTGGTCAGTTTGGTCACTTCTTCTGCTGTCGTATCTTTACTTCCATCATTTACAAAGAGAATTTCGAAAGTATATCGATCACTGAGTGGCTTCAGTACCGACTGTAATCTCGTATAGAGTGGCATTACGTTTGCCGACTCATTGTAAGCGGGAATGATGAATGAAAGTAATTTCATAAGCTGTAAAGAGGCTTTAATTATGAGCGTTATCTTTCTTCATAATTTTCGCTACGATGATTGCTCCAGGACAATAACCTGTCAGAGCAAAGATGATAAACATAATACCAATGAAGAGTGATCCGAAAATGAAGTAAGGATGTATGAGTACAGAAAGCATAACGCATACTACGACGAGAAATCCTCCTAACACGAACATCATACGGTCTACAGACCATTTAGAAACATCCATTCGATACATAATTTTACTTCACTATTGAATTATTCTTGTTTGAATTATACCACTTCTTTTGTTCAAAAACAAAGTAGACAAGCGGGAATACCAGAAGAGTGAGGAATGTTGAGGCGGTAAGACCAAAAATAATAGACCAGCCCAAGCCCTCCCAGACAGGATCGCTCACAATGGTGAAGGAACCAAGAATGGCAGCAAGTGATGTAAGGGCAATCGGAAGCAAACGAATACGTCCCGTCTCGATGAGTGCTTCTTCTATGTTTTGTCCAGATTTCTTCAGTGGTTCGAGATACTCGAGGTAAATAACAGCATTTTTTACTGCCAGACCAGCGAGCGCTATCACTCCAATCATAGATGTCGCATTGAAATACGTATCTTTGAGAATATGGAGCATAGCAAACCCAGGAAGCACCCCAATAAGAGCAAGCGGAATACTCGTCATAATAAGTACAGGAACAAAAAGAGATTCTGTTTTGGCTGCAAGAATAAAATAGATCAGAAAAAGGGCAAGTCCCATCGCAATGCCAAGGTCACGAAAGACTTCGAGTGTCAGCTTCCATTCCCCACCAATTTCGATGGTATATTCTTCATTCGTGATTGCATCCCTATATGTTGTACCAAGAAGCGACCAGGAAATGAGCTCGCCTGATTTTTGCGGAAGGGTATAGGCACGAAGTTTTGGTAAGAGGTCAAGAACTGCATAAATAATACTGCGTCCTTCCATCTCTCCTGAGAGATACACGGTTTTTTCACGATTATCGGAGAGCAGAGCCGTATCGACGGAGACATCATTTTTCTCTATGACTTCAGTGAGTGGTATCGTGGTGCCACTTTGTGTCATCAGTCTGATATACATCAGATCGTTTTCATTATCACGTGATTCTTTATTTAATCGCACAATGATATTTTCCTGTTCTGTTTTTTTCACATCGGGGGAAGATTCATGGTAGAGGCCGATAGAGGTACCCGAAAGTGCCGTGTGCATCGCGGTAACGATATCACTTGGGGTGATACCAAGAAGCATTGCTTTCTCCCGATTGATACGATAAGAAAGATTCATGCCACGTTCTGAAAGTGAGGTGTCGATATCCACGATACCAGGAATATGCTTCATTTGCACGACCATATCACGCGCAATATTTTTTCTCGTCTGATCATTGCCACCTTTTACTTTGAGGAGGAACGTCGCGAGGACTGGTGGTCCTGGTGGATCTTCTACTAAACGCACTGTGACATCAGGATTTTCCGTTGTAAAAAGCATGAGTGATGCTCTGAGTTCAGAAGCAATGTCTTCGGATGTGGACGTACGCTCCTCGTGAGGAGTCAGGTGTATTTTGTAGGTTGCCTCATTTTTTTCTCTGCGGTTGCCACTACCTTTAAAGAGTCCATTGAAATCTACAATAGGAGCTTCGCCAATGAATGTTTCGATACTGGTGACATTTGGTTCGTTTAATAGAAGAGCCTCTACTTTTTTGGCTACCTCTCGTGTCTTTTCGATATCTGTTCCATTTGGCAGATCGAGATAGAGAGAAAACTGGTCTTTGTTTGCTTTCGGCAAAAGACGAAACGGTACGAGCGGAGTGAGAGGAAGAATGAGCGAAAAAACAAGAAGAGTCATTACACCGCCTAAAAAGAGACGCCTTGATTTCTTATTCGTCAGCAAATGCGCAAGGAAAAGAGCATAACCCTTTTCAATCCTTTTGACGATACGAAAGAAAAATCCTGATTCGTACGAATGATCCTTTATTTTTGTTTGCTTTCCTTTCTTGGCGAAGAGGAGGGCGAGGAAAGGATTGATAGTCACCGCGAAAAGAAGTGAAGCAAGGAGTGCCACAGGTACGAAGAAGGGGATTGGTCCCATATATGGACCCATCATTCCGGTAACAAATGCCATAGGAATAAAAGCAATCGCCATTGTGAATGTTGACAGTGCGAGCGCTCCGCCTACTTCATCGACCGCTTTCACAATCAATTTTAATTTATTCTCATGAGGGTAGAGCCTGAAATAACGAGCAATGTTTTCCACTACTACGATAGCATCATCCACCAGAAGACCCAGCGAGAGAATGAGAGCAAAAAGCGTAATACGGTTGACCGTCTGACCTGCCATCAATCCTGTACCAAAGACAGCGAGGAGTACAAGAGGTATGGAGATAGTAGCAATGAGAGCATTTTTCGTACCAAGAAAAATAAAGAGGAGAATACCCACGATAGCAATTGATTTGATGAGATCGAACGTCAGTTTGGAAATTTCCTTACTTGCAATTTCTCCTTCATTATTCAAAAGTGTGATATGGACGTCATTTGGAATCAGACTGCCTTTGAGTATTTCGAGTGTCGCGAGTGTACCCTTTGAAACCACAGTGGAATTTGTTCCTCTCAGTTTCGAAAGGGCAATATGAACAATGGGAGAAGAAGTTTTCCCTTTTTCAGTACGACTAACATAGTTAGTTATTTCTCCTGGTCCATACGTTACCTCGGCGATATCACCTATCCGTACTATTTTGTCACCATTTTTTCGGAGAATAATATTTTTCAATGTAGATGTATCTTCAATCGTTCCCACGATATTCACCAGAGCATTATGATCACCGCTCTTTAGTGTATCCAGCGTATAGATATCATTCACAGAAGAGAGCACACGGAGGACCTCCTGTATCGTAAGATTATATGTAGAGAGTTTGGCACCATCAACATCTATAACCAGATTATTGATACGGCCACCTTTTATTTCCACCTTCGAAATACCTTCCGAAAGTTTCATCCTATCTGCAATATCAATAGCCAGTTTTCGCAGTGAGCTCTGGGATAATATTTCTGATGAAAGCCCAATATCGAGAATTGGTACATCATCAGGATCGATAGACTGGACAATCGGGTCAGTCACACCTATTGGTTTGGCGCCCATATTATCCCGGAGTTTTTGATTGAGGGTTATTTTTGCATTTTCACGGTTTGATCCCACTAAAAATTTTACGATAACGATACTTCTGCCTCCAGGAAAACTCTGTGAAGATATTTCATCAATATCAGTCAATTCCAATACTTTGTCTTCGATAGGACGTGTAATGAGTTCGTAGACTTCACTCACATTGGCGCCAGGAAAATCAGTTGTGATGGCGAAAGCTGGTGCTACAATCTCTGGATTGTATTGTTTGGGCATAAGAGAGAATGAAATCGCTCCCCACACAGCGAGAAGAAGAATCGACAATACGGACAGCTCAGTGTTTTTCAAAAACATCTGAGTAATTTTTCCTGCGATACCGAGTTTTTCTTTTGTATTATTTTGCGTCATAGATTTCTTTCACGAGCTGATTATCTACGAGCGTATGTTCTCCTTCGATGACAATATGATCATGAGTACTGATACCCGAAAGTACTTCTGTTTTCCCTCCTGTATTCTTTCCAAGTGTTACCGATTGTTTTTTCACGCGGTTTCCTTCTACCTTGTAAACAAAAGTATCATCATATTCTGAAATGATAGCCTGCGTCGGTATAAGCATCGCTTCACGTTTGTCGCCAACAGCGAATATTGTTTCTATATATTTCCCCAGGAAAAGCGAAGTAGTATTGGATGTGGATGCGAAATGCACACGCACGAGAGCACGCGTTGAAGCATCTTCCACCAAAGAAGCCTGAGCAAAAACAAAGCCTTCATATGTCGCCTCGTCATCTTTGAGTAACACCTCTGAACCTTTTGTTATCCTTTGAGCAATGGTGATGGGGAGTGAAACGGCGACCTCAAGATTTTTTGGTGAAGCGATAGAATAAATGCTCATACCTGGAGAAACATACGATCCCAAGGAAGCATTCTTTTGCGTAATAATGCCAGAAAATGGTGCTTTGATAATTGTATGAGAACTGCTTGCCTCAGATACGGAAAGTATACCGGCCAAAGACGTTTTTTGTCCTTCGATACTCGCCATTTGTACATCACGAAAACGCTTGGCGCTGCGCACAGCTTCCTCTGCTGATGCTTTTTCATCCGCACTTGCATTATCAAGCATTGTTTGTGCTTCGTCTACTTTTTGATCATAATACTTTTTTGTCTCTTTGAGTGTTTTCTCTATCGATTGAAAAGACAGAGCAGCACCCTTTTGTCCTGCAGTGAGTTCTCTTCCATCAATGATCGCCAGTGTCTCACCTTGGTACACGGTATCACCTTCTTCTTTCGTAAGTTTGATGATAGATCCAGCAATACTGGGAGCAACATTGGTCTGGTTGACACCTTTGATAAATCCAGCAAAAGATACTGTTTCCTGAAATGTTTCAGGTGCGATAGAGAGCGTTTTGACAGATGGAACACTCTCATTTGGTTTTGGTGACTGAGACGTAGAGACACGCGCTCCCAAAAGAGAAAAAACGCCTAATAGGAAAAGAGCAATAAAAAAAGACTTTTTCTTCATAAGGAAAAATGGATAAGAGAAATTATTTATTCTGTGATGTTTTGACGATTTTCAAAATTTCTTCCTGAAGCGTCTGCATCTGTTTCGTAGAGGCACCTTTGTATTTCCCCATCTCACGTTTCATATGGCTTTCCAGCATCAGTATATTCACTGACCGAAGAAGTCCTATGGCCGAGAGAGTTTGCTGAAGTGCCGGAAAACATTCTGATTCTTCATTGTCGATACGACTGATTATCTTCTCGATACTCGTTTTTGCCTTTCTTAGGGCGATGATGATTTTTTGCTTGTCTTCGTTCATATATTTTTTCTTAAATGGTTCTTTATACATATACCATAGGTATAGGTATATAGTAAACAAAAAGAAAAAGACTGTCAAGTGAGCAAACTAACATTCTCTCCTGAAAAGCAAGAGGAAAAGAACCAAAAGAATTTTTTTTCGGTTGCTCCACTTGTCCGAGAAAGCATTCTTTATTCGA
>PFHN01000046.1:0-147 GCA_002782305.1 Candidatus Moranbacteria bacterium CG_4_8_14_3_um_filter_41_13
CGTGATTGCCATCATTGGTATTCTCGCCTCAGTGGTATTGGTGAGTTTGTCGGGTGCTCGTGAGAAGGCAAAAATTGCTGGATACAAAGCGCAGGTACATGCCATTCAAGCTGATTTAGTTCTTCAGTGTGATAGCACAACTCCACC
>PFHN01000046.1:231-3631 GCA_002782305.1 Candidatus Moranbacteria bacterium CG_4_8_14_3_um_filter_41_13
AGCTGGTACGTTTACTGTTTCAGCAAGTTCTGTTGAAATTGGAGGTTCTGCTGCCGCAACAGCCTGTGAAGCAAATGGTAGCGCGACTATTTCAGAAACAGGTGTGGTGTTTGCTGTAGGATGCTAATCCTTTTTGTGAATTGCTTCATCTGCTAATGTTTTTAGTAGACATTGGCAGATGTGAATAATTTATAATTTTTTACTTATTTAAGAAAGTAGAGATTATGAGAGTAAAATTTAAAAGCTATTTATTTTCCAACCAAGGTTTCACTCTCATCGAACTTCTTATCGTGATTGCTATTATTGGTATTCTCGCCTCTATCGTGTTAGTGAGTCTTTCCAGTGCTCGTGAAAAAGCTAAGGTAGCCTCATTTAAGGCTCAGGCTCATTCAATCCAAACGAAAGCAGTCGAAGTGTGCGATAGTGAAGTGATTGATTATACAGATATAACAGGATCGTTTGGAACAATTCCACCAATGATTGATGCTACGAATATTACCGAGAATGTACTACAGGATTGTGGCCCGAATGGATCTATTATCTTTAGTGCGAATTTACCTTCAGCAACACTTACTGTTCCTTGTACTGCGGTTATCGAAGAAACAGGAGTAACGAGTTTCACAGGTTGTTAGGTGTAGAGAAGTCTGAATAAACATTTCTCTATGGATTTTTTCTTCGTTTTCTTTCTTTTTGGACTCCTCATTGGGAGCTTTTGGAGTGTGCTTGTAATGAGTTTGAAGGTAATTTTCAGTGAATATATGAAGAAAGGAGTTGGGTATATTTATTCATAAAATCTGATATATCTATAGAAAGATTTCATTTTTTGTACTGGTTTTTGTTTGAAGGAATCCTTTTTTTGTGCTATTATAGATATATGGACAAAAAACAATTACAGCAACTTTTTTGGGATGTAGATGAAGATAATCTTGCCTCATTGGAGGGGAAAACGGTAATTACTCGTGTTTTTTTCTGTGGGACATTTGCTCATATTCAAGGAGTTTTTTCTTCATATGATAAACATACTATTCAAGAGGTATTTCGGAATCTCAAATCAGGAGCAATTTCTCCTCGGCGATATGATTATTTTTCACTCATTCTTTTATGATTATGATACATCGAGAAACTATTACTCAAAAGATGTCTGAGATTGCGACGGTCGTGTATGCTCGTTTGGATTCATTATACTATCTCGCCGGAGGAACAGCTCTTGCTCTTTTGTTTGGGCATCGTGAATCAGTCGATCTTGATTACTTCATTTCTTCGCATATTGATACTCAGAAGTTGAAAGATATCCTTCTCTTGTTATTCCCTCAAATTCTTTTCACATATGAAGAAATTGACACACTTTGGTGCTCTGTTGATGGGGTGAAAATTTCTTTCATCTCTCGTTTTTCGCCCCTTATTGACACTGTTGAAGAGGTGGGTGAATTTCGTCTTGTGGGAGCTCGTGATTTGGTTGTTATGAAACTCAATGCTATTTGCGGGAGAGATGAGTACAAAGATTATTATGATCTTGCAGAACTCACAATTCGAACTGATGGACGAGAGTGGCCAATTTTGTGGGAGAAAGTGTATCCATCGAGCGATGTCATTGCTTGGATTGTTGCGTTATCTCACGTTGGCAATGTCACCGAAGTTCCTCTGAAAGGAAAGAATATTCGAGAGAAAAAAGAAGTAGAAAATATGCTTTTCTCTCTTGTAAAAGAGATGTCTTCTTTTGTGGAAAAATAGAGACAATCATTTTGATTGGTGGTATACTTGAAATAAATAATAAAGTACTTGTAAGATATTTTCTATGGATTTTTTCTTCGTTTTCTTTCTTTTTGGACTCCTCATTGGGAGTTTTCTTAATGTGCTCGTGTATCGGCTCAAAGATGCTGAGACGCTTCTCGGAAGGTCTTTTTGTCGCAAGTGTAAACACCAAATACGTTGGTATGATAATATTCCTCTCATCAGTTTTGTCCTCCTGCGAGGGGAGTGTCGTGACTGTCAGGAGAAAATTTCTTGGCAGTATCCAGTGCTCGAATGTGTGACGGGACTTCTTTTTGGACTTGTCGGTTTTTTCTTTTTTGATCCGCTAGTTACTGCTTCCTATACAGAAACAGTGTGGCTTCTCATCACTATCAGCTCCATTCTGGTGGTTGCAGTGTATGATATGCGTCATATGGAGATTCCGATGGTGATGCTTTTTGTGAGTGCTTTCTTCACATTCCTCTTCTTACTTGAGACATTTTTCTCTTTCCCTGAACCGTTCTTTTCTTCTCGCCTTTTCTTTGGTCTTTCTGGAGGTTTGGTGGTTTCTGGATTTTTCTTCCTCCTGGTATGGATGTCTCATGAAACCTGGATGGGCTTTGGAGATGTGTGGCTGGGTCTTCTTTGTGGACTCATCGTCGGATTGCCACTTGTTCTCCCTATGCTCACGCTTTCCTTTGGTATTGGTGCGATCGTAGGACTCACTCTTATAGCTTGGGGGAAGAAAGGAATGAAAAGTCAGATGCCTTTTGCACCGTTTCTTGTTTTTGGAACACTCCTCATTCTTTTCTTACCAAAAATATTCCCAGTTTTGAGCCAGTTTCTTTTTGTGTAATTTCTTGCTATACTCATAAAAGAGGAAACGGAAAAAAAGACAAAAAATAAAAATTGCTCCGCAAGGAGTATCAATCATTATGTATACAATCTTTCAGAAGAATACTGGTGTGACACTTATTGAACTGATAGTAGTGATGGCCATTTTGGGTATTATGGCGAGTATTACCACTATTTCTTTCGGTTCGAGTAGGGACAAAAGGGCAGTGGAAACCAATGCTCGTCAGTTCGCTGCAGTTGTTCGTTTGGCTCAGAATTACGCTTTGAGCGGGAAACAAGCTCCAGCAGGGGCTACATGCGGATATTCGATTGACTCGTGGATGAATGATGATAAATACTCTATACGGCCTATATTGTGTTCAGGTGATATTGCTGACTACACAGAAACATATACTTTGAATCAGGGTGTGAGCATATCACGAAATAAAATTGTGACTTTTGTTATTCCATATGGAAAGAAAAGTGGCGCCTCGAGTTTCACTTTTTCAAAAGGTGCCAGCTCTCATTACGTGTGTATCAATACGAAGGGAGAAGTTAAGGATTCGCCGACAGCAGGTTGTCCATAAGTAGTTGTAGATTGAAGCAATATGTCACATAAGGAAAGAAACAGAAGTATAATAGGAAAGAAACAAAAAGGAGCACTTCTTGTTGAGGTGATTTTGGCTACCTTCATTATTACAACAGGACTTCTTGCAGTGATGCAACTTATCACAGGGAGTCTCAAGGATTCGTTTCTCAATCGTGATGCAATCGTCGCTACAGGTCTGTCACAGGAAGGCGCTGAGATGGTACGCAATATCAGGGATAATTCTTT
>PFHN01000046.1:3871-4413 GCA_002782305.1 Candidatus Moranbacteria bacterium CG_4_8_14_3_um_filter_41_13
AGTAACAAGTTTTGTGTGGTGGGGAGCAGTACCAGCCTCTGTACAAACAGGAAGGAAAGGTGATTGCACTGTAAAAAACAAGTGCGTCTTTACGGATGTGGTTCTTACTAAGTGGAAATAAAATCTATGGCTTCTTTGATGCTGAGAAAAAAAGAAAAAGGATTCACACTCATAGAAGTGCTTGTGGCGACTTTTGTGTTTGTTATTGTGATGTCTTCAGTATCACAGATTTTCGTTTCAGCCTTTTCTGCCTATCGTCGGGAGAAAATAATTCAGAACAATCTTGAAAACGCGCAGTTCGCGATGAATACTATGGCGAAGGAACTGCGTGGATCATCTATCACAGCTTCTAGTGCGTCCAGTGTAAAATTCTATAATTATGGCGAGAAAACCTGCTACAGCTATCGTATTAATGTTGCTAGTAAGGAGTTACGCACTATAAAAAAATCATCAGTAAGTGACCTCCTCACTTGTAATAGTACACCGCTTGCACCAACTACTGTCGTTGTGAAGGATGTAACAGCCGGGAATTTCACTATTGT
>PFHN01000116.1 GCA_002782305.1 Candidatus Moranbacteria bacterium CG_4_8_14_3_um_filter_41_13
TGCCGATGTTGATGAAATTGAACGGTCGTGTAATGACCAGTCTGGTGTATCGGGTGTAACAGGGTGGGCAGGCTCAATCTGCCCACGCGCAACGCTTGTGTTAATGGATGTCGTTGTTAATCGAAGGAGTGGATGATGAGATTTTTGGATGTCAGAACAGATTACGCATTCAAACGGGTATTTGGTTCGGAGGGTTCCAGGCCGGTATTGATCAGTTTCCTTAACGCGATTCTGGATTATCAGGGGCAATATGCGATTGTTGATCTGACCATCGTTGACCCCTATCAAATCCCCATGTTGCAGGGAATGAAAGATACCTACGTTGATGTCAAGGCCGTACTGGCTAACGGCAAACACCTGATTATTGAAATGCAAGTGTTGAACGTGCCGGGTTTCGAGAAGCGTATTCTGCACAATGCCGCAAAGGAATACGCTACCCAGTTGCTCAAAGGCGAAGACTACACCCTGCTTAATCCCGTCATCGCGCTCACCTTTGCCGATTTCAACCTGTTTGAAGAAAGTGAAGAATATCTTAGCCGTTTCAAGCTCATGGAGCGTAAGCGCTTTATCGAGTATAGCGATGATGTCGAGCTGATTTTTGTCGAGCTGCCGAAATTCAAGCTCGAGCTGGAGGCGCTGAGCAGTATTCAGGATAAATGGATTTATTTCCTCAAACATGCCGGCGGACTGGAATACATCCCCGATACCCTGGCAAGCGACCCAGGCATCAATGAAGCATTTGGCTTAATCAATGAGGCCGCGATGAGCCGGGAAGAATTGGAAATCCAATTCAAGCGCCGCGATTTCATTATCCTGCAGCGCGGTTCGCTACAGTTGGCGCAAACGCAAGGCATGGCGAAAGGTTTTGCGCAGGGCTTGGAACAAGGCATGGAACAGGGCTTGGAACAAGGCATGGAACAAGGCATGGAACAAGGCATGGAACAAGGCTTGGAAAAAGGCTTGGAAAAAGGGATCGAGCAAGGCATCGAGCGAGGGGTGGAAAAGGTCGCGCGTAACTTGTTGGATGTTCTGGATGATGCAACGATTGCCAGCAAAACAGGCTTGAGCGTGGAACAGGTCAGCTTGTTGCGGCAGGGCTGAATGAATGCGCTGTTGCAAAAAAACAACAATATGAATTTTTATTTTTGACAGGTTCGGGTGCGCTTGTATAGAGTGCGTACCCAGTGAAGGCAGGGAGGTCTTGCAGTCACTTCAAACTTTTAATCAAGGACAAATCATGAAAAAAATCGTTCTCTCTATTGCAGCCGTTATGGCCGCCACAGCATTCGCTCCTGAAGCGTCTGCTGTTCCTGTTTTTGCACGTCAAACCGGGATGGCCTGTTCTGCATGTCACTTCCAGTCTTTTCCCGCACTGACCGGCTTCGGCAAATCTTTCAAGACATCGGGTTACACCATGATGGGCGCGCAAGAAAAAATTGAAGGCGAACACGGCCTGTCTATTCCTGCAACCCTGAATATGGGCGTGTACATGCAGGCACGTTACCAGAAAACCAATGGTCCTCGTGTTGGTACTGTAACTGATCCTGTCACTGGAATAACTACTTCAACTTTTAACAACAACGACGGTCGTATTGACCTGCCTGACGAATTCTCGCTGTTCTTTGGCGGTCGCGCTTCTGAAAACATCGGTGCGCTGACAGAAATGGCGGTCGGTGGTCCAGCAGCGGGTGTGGTGGGTGCGAAATTCCCCATCATGTTTGACGTGGGTTCAGTGAAGTTGGGTGTTGTGCCTTTCACTGTTGACTCTTTAGGCCCTCAATACGGTTTTGATCTGTTCGCTACGGGTGCTACCGCCAACGGGCGTGTCGTCGAAAACGGTGTGGGCTATTCCGCCAACATGTATCTGGGTGGTAATACTGCGGCTTCTGGTGCCTCAATCGTGGTTGCCAATGAAACTTTCCACGTGTCACTGACTCCTTGGGCGCAAGGGCATCTGGTAACAAATGCTGGTTTGGCTGCTACCAAGCTGAGCGGTACCTACGTCCGTGCGGCCTACACGCCTACTGTTGCTGACTGGGATCTGGGTGTCGGTATCCAGAACTACAGCGGTGACTCTTTGGCTGGTGTAGATACCATTGTCAGCGCTAACAAAGATGAAATGACTGTCATAGACTTCCAAGGCCAAGGCGAAGTTGCTGCAATGCCGGTCGGTATCTACGGTAGCTACGGTTGGGCAGACGCACCTGCATTGGGTCAAACAAACAGCTACAACACAGGTACGAATCGTAGATCTCACTTCGGTTTGTTGGGTGATTTGGGCGTAATCCCTAACACCTTGAACGTCCAGTTCGGTTTTGCACGTGCCAAAACAGGTGCTGTGTTGGGTAACGAATCGGACAACTCCTACACCTTGGGTCTGCGTTACAAGCTGGCTCAAAACGTGAAGGCTGGCTTGGCTTACACCAAGTTCTCCGGTGCAGCGTCTAATGTAGGTGGTAGTCGCAATGCTGCTGGCAAGGGCGATTCATTGTTGAACCTGATTTTCTCTGTCGGTTACTAATCAACCGGGAAACTCGCGCAGGATGGGTTGAGGCGTAGCCGATACCCATCAAACGACAGCAAGGTAATATAAACAGGGGAGACTTCGGTCTCCCCTGTTTTTTTATGCTTTGTGTTGTTGTCTCATTTGGCTATAATGCGCCGATGAAACTAAGATTTAACAGGGAAGTTCGTAAATCCATCGCTGATGAGCTGAAGAAGGTTTCAACGCTTGGTGGGATAGGTCTTGGTGTGCTGGGCTATTCGATAAGCGCACCCGTTGTTTTGCTAGCAGCCTTTTTCTGGTGGATCGCCTGCCAAGTTATCGCAACACTACTTCTTGCAATGGAGGATTAACATGACGATGGAAACTGCTGCTTTATTAGGTATGGGGGCTGTACTTATATTCGGCTTGGTCGCGCTGGTTTTAGCCTTTATAGCGGGAGGCGACAAGGAATCGGAGAGCGCGAGGCAGCATCACGCTTGAATCGAATTTTCGCAAGAGGGATGTTCGATTTATCGGTCGATGCATCCGGCATCAGGAAGTAAAAATAAAAAGGGAGACGAAAGTTTCCCTTTTGCCGTGCGGTCATTGCGAGGAACTTTGTGACGAAGCAACCCATTGTTTGATGGTCTGAATTGCCGCAATCCTGCGGGTTTCGCAAAGACGGTCTCCCCTGTTTTTTGTGCTTTTGAAACAAGAAGTTTGCTACACTTCGCAAAATTGAGTAAAAGGAGAAAATAATGAGCGCCGTAACATTCGATACATTGAAGTTTGTAAAAACTTTAGTGGGGTATCCATCTATTTACGGTAATGCTACTATTATGAAAT
>PFHN01000001.1 GCA_002782305.1 Candidatus Moranbacteria bacterium CG_4_8_14_3_um_filter_41_13
TCTATTGCGTCAACATACACTACACTGATCTCTATAACTATGGCTCTATAGTAGCACTTTACTGGCAAGTCTATCAAATATGGAAACATTCGTACACAAGACTATCGTTATCGTAGGACCGACGGCTTCAGGGAAGTCAGATTTGGCCATTGCTCTGGCGAAAAAATATGATGGCGAGATCATCTCAGCCGATAGTCGCCAGGTCTACCGCGGTATGGATATAGGGACAGGAAAGGTGATTCGCGACAAAGTCGTGAATCATCCTGAGCTTGTCGAAGGGTCTTCAAGAAAAGAAATCTTCTTTTCGGAAGGAATACGGCATCATCTCATCGATGTAGCGAGTCCGAAGAGAACCTACAACGTCACGCACTTCATCCGTGATACCAAAAAAGCAATTATTGATATTCGCACACGAGGGAAGATCCCTATCATCTGTGGTGGAACAGGATTTTGGGTCCAATCCTTCATTGACGGAGAAAATTTCCCACTCGTCAAACCAGATACGAAATTACGGATGAAACTTGGAAAGTTATCTGCTGAAAAACTTTTTGATTTACTCGAGAAGCAAGATCCGAAGCGAGCAGAAACGATTGATAAAAAAAATAAGATTCGTCTTATTCGCGCTCTCGAAATTATTTCCGTGTTAGGCAAAGTTCCTCCAGTCCCAACGATTCGAAATTCGAGATTCGAAATTCGAAATTCTTTCCTCATTATCGCTCTCTGTCCACCCCAAGAAATACTGCACAAAAATATTGCCGTTCGTCTCGAAAAAAGATTGAAACAAGGTATGGTTACTGAAGTAGAAACGCTCCGCGCGGAGGGTATCAGCTGGAAGAGACTCGAAAGTTTCGGACTGGAATACAAATATGTTGCTCTGTTCCTACAAAAGAAAATGACATTGGACGAAATGAGAGAACGTCTCAATTTTGAGATACGCCATTATGCCAAACGTCAGCTCACATGGCTCAGACGCTGGGAGAAAATGGGTACTACCATTCACTTCATTACCGAACCAACAGAAGCTTCAAAAATCATTGAAAAAGAAAAATAGTGAAAGATTTCTGTCAAAAGAATTTTCTTGAGAGAGTTGAAGTTTTTTCGAGCACGGTTTCATCGTTTCGATGAATCGAAAAAAAATCATACAGAAAATTCGTCGCTGGACGAATGACTAGCTCTCAAGAAGGTTGCTTTTGAAAGAAATATCAAACAAGAATGCGTTTCCCGAAAACTATTTCAGTTTTTCTGTCAAAATATCAGCTACCACTTTCGGATTGGCTTTGCCACGTGTCTCCTTCATAATTTGTCCAATAAGAAACTGAAAGGCATTTTGTTTGCCAGATCGAAAATCCAAAACAGACTTTTCATTCGAGACAAGAACCGTATCAACAATCGCTTCAAGCTCTGAGGAATCGCTCATCTGAGCCAAATTAAGTCGTTCAATAATATGTGATGGATCATTGTCTCCGCCTTTGTACATTTCTGCAAGAACGGTCTGTGCAGCACTGGAGTTGATTTTTCCGTCTGCCACGATACCAATAAACTCTGCATAATTTTCTGGAGTAATTTTGATAGTAGTGATATCTTCTCCGTTCTCTGCAAAATATTTACGAAGTTCAGTGAGAATATAGTTCGAAGCAAGCTTGAGTGCTCGTTCAAGCGGCACCGTAATTTCTTTTGACTCTACTTTTTCTCCGAGCTCACTTGCTACTGCTTCGAAATAGTTCGCGAGATGATGGTCTTCGGTCAGTGTCACCACATCAGCTTCTGGCAAACCATATTCGGAAACAAAACGCTTGAATTTTGCATCAGGTAATTCTGGTAATGTACTGCGTAATTTTTCTACGTATTCTTCGGTGAAAGAAAACGGTGGAATATCTGGCTCTGGGAAATAACGATAATCATGAGCCGATTCTTTCTTGCGCTGAGAGACCGTGATGCCTTTTGCCTCATCCCACCCCCTCGTTTCCTGTACGAGTGTTCCTCCTGCTTCGAGCACTCCCGTCTGACGCAAAATCTCATACTCTATCGAACGTTCTACGGAACGGAAAGAGTTAATGTTCTTTATCTCTGATTTCGTACCAGAAAGCCTATCACTGCCCTCTTTATACAGTGAGATATTGACTTCGCAACGCATCTGACCTTTCTCCATATCAGCATCAGAAACTTCGAGATAACGAAGTGTCTGACGGAGTTTCTGACAGAATAATCTCACATCTTTTCCATTGGTAAAATCTGCTTCGGTCACAAGCTCCATCAGTGGCACGCCAGCACGGTTGAAATCCACCAACGTGAAATGTTCCCCTGTTGGATGCATCGACTTCCCTGTATCTTCTTCGAGATGAATACGGGTGATACGAAATGATTTCTTGATGCCATCATCTTCTATCTCCATCACTCCGTGCTCACAGAATGGCTCATCATATTGAGAGATCTGATACCCTTTTGGAATATCTGGATAAAAATAATTCTTGCGATCAAATTTGGACTGCAAACGGAGCGTACATCCGAGCGCCAGACCTACCCTCTGTACCGCTTCTATGGCTTTGCGATTCGGTACAGGAAGTGTTCCCGGCTGAGCAGTACACACTGGACAGATATTGACATTCGGGGTCTTCTCGAGACCGAGTCCATTTTTACAGGAACAAAACATTTTTGAACCTGTTTTGAGCTCTGCGTGTATTTCCATTCCTATAGTGACATTGTATTTCATAAGGGTACATTTTACGAAGAAGTCTGATCTCAGGATAAGTCTCTGAATAATATGATTGATGATTTCTTCTATCTTAACACTATCCTGCACTTCTCTCAATTGTTTTCTATATTCAGCTTGGCCACCATCTGGTCCACTTGTACATAAAGCTCTTCGAGGGTTCCATCGTTATTTATAACAAAGTCAGCTCGTTCTTTCAAATCACGAATCTGTGTTTCTGTTTCAAGGAGTGCGTCTTTCTCAAATTGTGCTTCTGTTTTTATCATATCGTCGGTATTTTGATGCCTTTGAATCAACCGCTTGTATCTGGCTTCAGGTGAAGTTTCTACATACACAAAATAAAAATGTTCTTCATTTTCCAAATGGAGAATATCAGGAGACCGACGAACACCATCAACAACGACGAGCTTCGTCTCGGTTTTTCCTGCCTCAGCAAGAATGACACGAGAAAAAATATCTTCACCAAAAGCCTTACGAAGATAGAGTGAGAGCTTGGCCATATTCTCTCTGTTTTGCTCAAGATACAGTCGGTCCAGCATATCCCTTAGCGGTTGAGAAAAACGAAGAGATGAAGCCTGATATTTCTCAGCGATGTATTTCCCTACTGTGTCTTTGCCAGATGCTATCTCCCCTGAAATGCCCAAAATTATTTTCTGCATACAAAATGATCTCTTACTTAATAAATTATTTTTCTCTTATAACAAACGAAAATGTGTATTCACTATTCTGCCCTTTCTCTTCACTGACCACTTTCGTGAACTCATCATACGGAGGGAAGAAAGTATCAGCATCGTGTACGCCTGACACAAGCGTCAAATACAAACGATCAACGCGCGGGAGAAATTGTTTATAAATACTCGCGCCTCCAATAACGAATATTTCTTCCTTTTCATACTGCATCGCTTTGCTTATGGCGTCATCTAGAGAAGAAGCTACGATACAACCTTCAGGTGAGAAGTTTGGCGTCAAAGACAGAATAATGTTGGTGCGATTCGGAAGCGGTCGTCCGATAGACCTGTACGTATTCTCCCCCATCACTACCGTATGACCTATCGTCAACTCTTTGAAATGCTTCAAATCTTCAGGAATATGCCACAAGAGCTGGTTATCTTTACCGATAGCCCTTGTCTCATCGATTGCCACAATAACACTGAGTCGTGGATTCATTATCATAAGAAGGAGGATTACACAAATCTTAATATACTTTTTATGTTCAAAAATAAAAACTTCTCTCTCGCCATAAATCATTTCTTCTCTTTCTTCTCAAAACCACCAATGTTGGCAATTTCTCCGCGGATAGCAGGGTGCGGGTCATAGTCTTCAATCGTGATATCTTCGAAAACAAAATCATCAATATTCTTTTTTTCAGGATTAAGTATCAGTTTCGGAAATGGTCTTGGCTCACGAGTGAGCTGTTCTTTCACTTGATCGAAATGATTACTGTAAATATGAGCGTCGCCGAAAAAATGCACAAACTCCCCTGCCTTCAGTCCTGTCACTTGCGCCACCATATGAAGAAGGAGTGCGTAGCTCGCAATATTGAATGGTACACCGAGGAATGTATCCGCGCTCCGCTGATACAGTCCAAGATTGAGTGTGTTATTTCCTGTCACTTGAAACTGAAATGTCGTGTGACAAAATGGTGGGACTTCACTTGCATTCCCTGCCGATGCCATCGCATAAATAAAATCCGGATTCCAAGCAGAAACAACATACGATTTGCGAAATGGTTTGTCCTTCAGTCCATCAATCGCCCATCCAAGTTGATCAATCTCCCTGCCATCACTGGCTGGCCAGCGTCGCCACATCCGTCCATAAATAGTGATGAGGTCTCCCCACTCTTTGACAAAAGCATCATCCGAAGGAAGCGACTTCAATTTTTCAATAAAAACCTTTTGTTCCACTTTCGGCAATCCCTGAAGCACGGCCTGTTTATTATATCTCTTCCACGCCCATTCATCCCAAATATGCACATCGTTATCGACGAGGTATTTGATATTGGAATCTCCTTTCAGAAACCAAAGCAATTCGTGAATAATACCTCGATGGAACACTTTCTTTGTTGTGAGCAGAGGAAATCCATCAGCCATATTGTACCTCATCGAATAGCCAAAAACAGAACGAATAAAGGGTGGCTTTTCACTTTTCTCTTCATATTGTTTGAGTATTTCCGGAGTAAAAAATACTTCTTTGTCTGATCCTTTTTCAAGAATCGTTTGGATCATATCAAGATACTGATATTCTGGATGACGTTTGGTTTCCATAGAAATAATTTTACACAGAGAGATTATTTTTTCTTTATAGTATGCTTCTTTGCTGGCTGAAAATGTGCCCAATTGTCTTTACTGAAACGACCAACTTTTTTATAATTATTTTCTACTGGACTCGTCAGTGTCGAGAAAACAAATTGTGCTATCTGCATACCTGGACGAAGGACAAGTGGAACACGATTGATATTGGACAATTCGAGTGTGAGATTGAGAAAATGTCCAGGATTGATAAGACCTGCTGTATTGTGGACGACGAGACCGACGCGCGCCAAACTACTCTTCCCAGAAATCTGAATGAGATACTTATCACTTCCAACAAAATCACGCACTTTACCAAGCACTGTCTCGCCAGGGAAAAGATAAAATGCTTCCCCTTCTTTCACATGGTGCTCCTTCGTATGAGGAAATATTTTCTTCACTGGATCAATGAACGGTGTATTGTGGACATCAGTGACAATAAAATCGTTATCAAGGATAACATCGTAACTCACTGACCCCAAACGCTTCGGGTCAAAATCCTTGATGGTGATGGTGCCTTCTTTCACTGCCTGCCTGATATCATAATCGGAGAGATACATAAGAAAGTGTATTAGAGAATAGTAAATGTTTTATCAGTGCCATAATATTCTGACCAGTGTTCATTATAATGAGCGAACATACGAGCCAGTCTTTCTTGGTCGAGTTCCGATGCCCCCAGCGTTTGCATCATTTCACGGAGATCTGTTTTCACCGCTTCTGCCTCTGTTCCATCAGTGACAAGTTTCTCAAACTCAGCCAAATAACCATAACCAGCATTTTTATCAATGCAGACAGTAATACCCTGAAATGCATATTCTTTGCGATCACGTGACCACTTCGCTTGATACGTAGAGCCTGCATCGAGAAGAAGATTATCAAGTTCATTGAGAGAAAGGTCTGGAGTTTCGGTTTCAAATTCGAGACGCGCTGTGCCATTGGAGCTTGTTGTATCATCGATAGAGGCTTTAATCACAAACAATACTGTATCATTTGATTTTCGTGTGCGAACAGAAATATTTTTTCCTTCATACAAAATCTTCTTGAAAGATGCAATCTTCTCCTCTGCAATAGAAGGCACAATATTCACAAAAATTTTTCCCGTATCTCCCACAATAAAATAATGATTAAGCTGACTACTCTCACCGATACACTTCGTTTCTGGATCGAGCGTATGCATTTTCTCGAGCAAAGCTTCGGCACTGTCTTTACTTCCTAGCAAAGATTTGATTTCTATTTCGTATTGTTCTGATTTCATAGCGTAAAGGAAAAATGGATAATAAAAGGCTGTTTCATCAGTATATCACAACTTTTCTCTGAGTAAAAGCACAAAAAACAGACCACTTCTGGCCTGTTTTAGAAAAAAGAATATTTAGAACTTAATGGGAAGACTCGGCCCCATAGTTGAACAAATGGAAATTGACTTAATGAGTTTACCTTTCATATTTTCTGGTTTGGAGCGATCAAGCGTTTCTTTGAGCACGGTATAGTTTGCAAGGAGAGCCTCAACAGTGAATGATGATTTTCCGATCATTTGGTGGATGTTCGCTGTATCATCATTCTTGAAACTTACCTTCTTTCCTTTCTTGAGCATTTCTACCGTTTCTTTGATTTTCACGGTGACGGTTTCTGTTTTTGGGCTTGGCATCATACCTTTTTGTCCCAAAATCTTTGCAACGAGTGCAAGTTTTGGCATCATTTCTGGTGTTGCGAGAAGTACATCAAAAGCTTGCCCAGGGATCACCTTACCATTCTTGATATCAGCAATAAGTTCTTCACCTCCGATAAGATCAGCCTTGGCTTCTTCTGCTTCTTTCTCCTTCGAAGCAGTGATCACTGCCACGCGCTGTGTACGACCGGTACCTTCTGGGAGTACGAGTGTCATACGAATCATCTCATCAGATTTCTTCGCATTGATACCGAGGTGCATATGTACTTCTACTGCTTCATCAAATTTGGCTAATTTGTTTTCTTTGATAAAAGCAAATGCCTCTTCTGGTGTATACATTTTTCCCGCTTCCATCTTCGCTGTTACCTTCTCGTAATTCTTGCCTTTTGACATAGTATTATACGTGGTACAAACGCCTGATACGGCTCCCACATTAATGATAAAATTATTTTTCTCCCAATGAAAGACTATCGAGCAACTTCTGCAAATCTTCGGCTTCTTGTTTCAGTGCTGGCACAGTTATTTCTTCCCCTATCTTGCTTTGAGCGAAACGAGGAATCTGTTCTTGTTCTATATTGGCAATTACTGCAGACAAATATTCCGACGCAGGAGCATAGTCTCCAGATTGTATCGCTTCAAGGACTTTCGCGACTTTCTCTGCCTCTTCTGGACCTTGCACACGATTGTCTTCGTAATCTCGAGAAAGAGCGAGGAAATATTCTTCTACTTTCTTTAAAATATTTACTTGTTCTTCATCTGGTGTGAAAGCTGGTGTATTCAAATTTTCGAACATATTTCTTATTTGTTAGTGATTAAAAACTTAGACTAGTCTACCACTTTTATACCCATAGAACGTGCAGAACCTGCAATGATTTTCATTGCTTGCTCTACATTGTTGGCATTCAAATCTTCCATTTTCTTCTCAGCAATTTCTTTCACCTGTGCCATCGTCACTGATCCTGCTTTATCTTTGAGTGGATTCGATGCTCCTTTGGCAACGCCAGCTGCTTTCTTAAGTAAATCTGAAGCAGGAGATGTTTTCAAAACAAATGTAAATGTACGGTCTTCGAAAACAGTGATTTCAGCTGGTACAACATCACCCATACGATCCTGAGTCGCAGCGTTGAACTTCGAACAAAAATCCTGAATATTGAGTCCGTGCTGTCCGAGAGCTGGTCCGACTGGAGGAGCTGGGTTTGCCTTCCCTGCTGCAATCTGTAATTTGATAACCGCTTTTATTGCCTTTGCCATAAGAATATAATAGTTTGATAAATTATGCTTTCTTCACCTGAAGGAAATCGAGTTCGACAGGTGTTTCACGTCCGAAAATAGACACAAACACTTTGACTTTTCCTTTTGCTTCATCTACTTCTTGAATCTTGCCTTCGAAGTCTTTGAATGGACCATCGACGATACTAATAGAATCACCAACATGAACATCGATCTTATATTTCGGTTCAGCGACACCCATACGTTTCTTCAGTGCTTCAATTTCTTTCATATCAACTGGAGTAGGAGTAGTGCCAAGTCCAATGAAACCAGTCACATTCGGTGTGTTACGCACCACATACCAAGAAGCATCCGTCACAATCATATCTACCAAAACATATCCTGGGTAAATACGTTCTTCGACAACAACGCGCTTGCCACCTTTGATCTTGATTTTTTTTTCTTTGGGAACCAGAACATCGAAAATGAGTTCTTGCATATCCATCGAATCGATTCTCTGTTTCAAATTGCGAGTCACATTGTCTTCATATCCTGAATAGGTGTGAAGCACATACCAAGCGCGTCCATGATGTTGTGTCTGCTTTGCCATAAAGAAAAAGTTAACGAAAAATTATTTAATGAGAAATCTTGTAACGAGAGTACTGAACAGATAGTCCAAACTTCCAAGAAAAAATGCTACGAAAAGACTAATAACAATAACCAAAACAGTATACAGCATAATCTGTTTGCGAGTCGGCCAATTCACACGAGAAAGTTCGACTTTTGCTTCGGCAAGAAATTGCAATACTGCATTCATAAATTTACGATCAATTTTGCCTCTTAAAAAAAGCCCCGAGGGCTTTGTATACGAAAGATATCACAAATATGGGGTGCCGTCAAGGCGAATGAGAGGAAAAATATATACATCAAAAAAGCTCCATTTCATCGAAAAAAGCTCGATAATTCCCTATCCACTGTTCTGCTTCTTCTTTGGAGAGCGTGAAATCTGGATCGTGAATGATACGGTTCCTCACTGCGTGCGCCAAGGTCATCTGTTCTTTTGTTTCTATCTGGCCATCTTTTATATTATCGAGCTTCTCACCCATCGTTGCCCCTTTATAATCCATACCAGCAAAAAGCTCTTCCGCAAAAGCATCTGCCTCAAGAATAGCCACTTTATATTGTGATGGGTTGTTACTTTTTAGACGGTCCAGAATATTCTCGAAACGTACAATGGCTTTGGACTTCGAAATGATGGGACGCACAGTGCCATACAGCATATTTTTTAGATTGCCTGATAAGCCACGAAGCATCAGAAGCATCACAATATCAAGAAACAGAACAACTGTGTACACGAACAAAAAAAACTTGATAAATAAAACAAGCGTCGACGTTGAAAGAAAGACCATAAGCCCTTTCCATATTACTATTGCCATCCCAAGGACATCTGTTTCCATACTTATTGTTCTGTTTTTTCTTGATTATATGATCGTTCAAACGCATCAGCCGTACGAAGGAGCGTCTCTTCATCAAACCATTTACCCATCAGCTGTCCACCAATCGGCAAATCTTTTCCATCTTCATTTATGGTACCCATCGGAAAAGAAAGAGCTGGAACGCCGGCGAGATTGGCAGTTACCGTATAAATATCTGAGAGATACATCATTAGAGGATCATCTACCTTGGCGCCAAAACGAAAGGCTGGCTCAGGTGTCGTAGGAGAAAATACCATATCCACATCTTTGAAAGCATTTTCGAAATCTTTCTTGATCAAGGCACGGACTTTCTGTGCTTTGAGATAATAGGCATCATAATAGCCCGCAGAAAGGACATAAGTACCGAGCATAATGCGACGTTTCACTTCTTCTCCAAGACCAACGCGACGCGTATCGAGATACGTTTCCAGTAGTGTCGTTGTATTGGTGAAAGAATCTTTGTCATCGTTAACAGAAAGT
This sequence comes from Candidatus Moranbacteria bacterium CG_4_8_14_3_um_filter_41_13, assembly GCA_002782305.1. Taxonomy (GTDB): domain Bacteria; phylum Patescibacteriota; class Minisyncoccia; order Moranbacterales; family UBA1568; genus UBA1568. Next base: position 9,829 of record PFHN01000001.1, read on the forward strand.
CCATATTTTATACCATCAAATCGTGCAAGATTGGAACTGATTTCTGAAAGGACAATAATATAATACACTGGCAAAGCGTACTTACTATACGAAAAGGAAATTTCTTTGACATTCGCACCCAGTTTTTTGAAACGCTCCAGTGCCTCATCAGTCACCTTTCGGACACGAGGATCGAGGTTCTCTGAAAGATATTCTTTGGGAACACCGATGGTCAGTCCGGTGATATCACTAGTCAGATATTCCTCGAACGGTTTGTTGTTTCCACTCTCTGCTGAAGTGGCATCCATTCCGTCATGACCTACCAAGCGAGAAAAAACAATAGCCACATCTTCTACTGTCGTACCAAATGGCCCAATCTGATCAAAACTCGATGCCATAGCAATCAATCCATAACGAGACACACGCCCATAGGTAGGTTTGAGACCCACAAGACCACAAAATGAAGCTGGCTGGCGAATAGAACCACCCGTGTCTGATCCAAGCGCCCATACCGCTTCTCCTCCTGCTACTGCTGCAGCCGAACCACCTGAAGAACCACCAGGAACACGCGTTATATCGAGAGGATTTTTCGTTTTCTGGTATGCGCTATTTTCTGTTGATGAACCCATCGCAAACTCATCGAGATTTGTCTTGCCAAGAAACACGGCTCCAGATGCTTTCAGTTTCTGTATGACGGTTGCATCATATGGCGCGATGTAATTGTCAAGAATTTTCGAGCCTGCCGTCGTTCTTACTCCTGCAATACAGATATTATCCTTGATAGCACCAGGAATACCTGCGAGCAAATCAATCTTTTCACCACGCTGTATTTTTTCATCCACAATTTTCGCCTCTTTCAGCGCTGACTCTTTCATTGTGGTCAGATATGCGCCAAGTTCCCCATCTTTTTCTTCGATAGTTTTCAAATATTTTTCTGCGAGATCAACCGCAGTAATTTCTCCCGCAACCAGTTTGTTATGAAGTTCACGAATCATACTATCACAATTATTTTTAGAATACTGACTTTACTTTGACGAATCCATCTTGCATTTCTGGCATATTGTCTCTGATGCCTTGTTTTTCCTCTTCTGCGACGCCGACAAACATATCGGTGCGCGCTCTGTTTTCTGAACCTGTGATATGACCGATAGGCTCTACAGCATCTGTATCGACCGTTTCCAGTTCATGGAAGAAATCAAGTACCAAAGATAAATTCTTCTGATATTTTCCCTTCTCGTTTTCCATAATACCTACTCGTGCTAAAAGCGCGATATGTTCTACTTCTTCTTGTGTGAGCATACGAAAAAAATAAATAAATGCTGATAAAAAAATATATTACTCTGCTAACAGTTGATTTAAGGCTGTTTCATCCAGTATCTTTATACCTAATTTCTTGGCATTTTCATACTTACCTCCAGGGTTTTCTCCTGCGATGACATAATTCGTTTTACCGCTCACCGAAGAAGAAACAATTCCCCCTCTTTTCTTAATAATAGCTTTAAGCTCATCCCTTGTAAAGGAAGAAAGTTCACCAGTGAGTACAAATGTCATATCTGTGAACGTTTGTTTCGTCTCATTTTGTTCCTCTCCCATATCAAGAGTGATGCCAGCAGACTGAAACATCGACAGCAGTTCCTGATGACTCGTGTCTGCAAACCACTCTACCAAACTTTCGGCTGACTTCTCTCCGATACCATCTATCCCCATCCACTCTTCTTTTGTCTTGGAAGCAAAGAGATTTTGTATATCAAAAGGACGCTGTATCTTCCCATCTATTTTCTTTATCATCAGATCCGCTGTTTCTTCACCGACATGTCTGATACCAAGCGCAAAGAGAAATTTACCCAGTGGAACCCTCTTCGCATTCTCGATAGCCCTCACCAATTTCTCCGCTGACTTCTCTCCAAACCTCTCAAGAGGAGAAAGGTCCCCTACGGTGAGTGAGAAAATATCCGCCACATTCTTGATAAGTCCTTCTTCGATAAGCACCTCGACAATCTTCCCGCCCAAACCAATAATATTGAGTCCCTTCTTCGAAACCGCGTGAATGATTTTCTCTTTCTCTACTGCAAAACAATTCTTATTCGTGCAATACAGTGCCGAACTGAGTTTTTGAAGTCTCGCATCAGACGAAGGAGCATTCTGACGAGAGGCATTCCCTATCAGCATACGCTCTACTTTACTGTTACATATCGGGCAATGCGTCGGAATGGCGATATTTTTCTCTGCACCGGTGCGAAGGTTTTCGATGACAGAAACAATCTCTGGGATGATGTCCCCCGCTTTCTGAATGATGACGGTATCACCGATACGCACACCCAGACGCTGTATTTCATCAAAATTATGCAGTGTCGCGCGACTGACGACAGAACCAGCAATACGGACGGGGCGAAGATGAGCCACAGGCGTCAGCGCTCCAGTACGCCCAATCTGCACCTGCACATCTTCTACCACCGTCGTCGCTTGTTCAGCGGGGAATTTGTATGCGATACCAAAACGTGGCGACTTCCCTTTGTAACCAAGAGCGTCTTGCCATTTTTTCTCATTGACCTTGATCACGATACCATCGAGCGCATACGGCAGGCTTTCTCTTTTCTTATTCCACTCCTCATAGTACGCTTCGATCTCTTTGAGTGTTTTGCATACACGAAATGCAGGATTGACATGAAACCCGAGTCTAAGTAAGCATTGCAGTTCTTTTTCTTGCGTTTCAGGAAATATTTTTTCTTCCGTCAGTGCATCAATATCGTACGTGAAAGAATCGAGTCTGCGATCTGCAATCACTTGCGAATCCAGCTGACGAAGTGAACCTGCTGCTGCATTGCGTGGATTAGCGAAAAGAGGCTCATCATTTTCTGTGCGCTTCTCATTGATGCGTTTCAGCTCATTTTTGGAAAGCCATATTTCTCCTACAACAGTAATATCGATAGGTTCTTTCAGTGTGAGCGGAACAGTTCTGATGGTGCGGATATTTTCTGTAACATTCTCCCCTATCTCGCCATCGCCACGCGTCGCACCCCGCACCAGTTTCCCCTTCTCATAAGTGAGTACCGCCTTCAGTCCATCGATCTTGAGCTCACAGATATATTCAATAGAAAAGTTTTGGACATCGGATGCTCCAGAGCGCAGTGTTTTTTCAAGGAAATTTCTTACCTTTTTATCCCACACCTCAAGTCCCTTAAAATCAAAAATATCAT
>PFHN01000114.1 GCA_002782305.1 Candidatus Moranbacteria bacterium CG_4_8_14_3_um_filter_41_13
GCGGTTTCAAACCACCACACCAATCTGGAAGAGTGACAGTCAACCTTGCGCCTGCTGATTTGCCGAAGAATACGCCGATTTATGATTTGCCAATGGCGCTTGGATTTTTGCTTGCTACAGAACAAATCTCTTTTGACTATCGGAAAAAATTGTTCATTGGAGAGCTCGCACTAGATGGTAGCACTCGTCGCGTGCAAGGAGTCTTGCCGATTGCTCTTTATGCTAAGGAGCAAGGATTTGAAGAAATCTATGTCCCGAGGGAGAATGCTTATGAAGCAGGACTGGTACTGGGTATTGATGTAATCCCAGTAGGCAATCTTTTTGATCTTGCTAAACATTTGTCGGGAGAAAAACATATAGAGCCTTTTGTGAGAGAAGAAGTCATATTTTCTAACGAAGAATATGAAGGACTGGATATGTCATATGTCCTCGGTCAAGAGCACGCCAAGAGGGCACTGGAAATCGCTGCAGCAGGAGGACATAACACACTTTTCATCGGTCCTCCTGGATCAGGCAAGACGCTCCTTGCCAAGACGCTCCCAACTATTCTGCCGAAACTTGACTTGGAGGAAAGTCTCGAAATTACTAAAATATTTTCCATTGCTGGGCGACTTCCCAAAGATAAAGCCCTCATAATGACGCGTCCGTTTCGTGCGCCACACCACTCGGCGAGTGCAGTATCACTCGTGGGCGGGGGGTCATTCCCGAAACCAGGGGAAATCAGTTTGGCACATCGCGGAGTATTGTTTCTTGATGAATTCGCAGAATTCTCCCGATCGGTACTTGAAAACCTCCGTCAACCTCTCGAAGATGGTGACATCACTGTTTCAAGAGCCAAAGGATCACTGCATTTTCCTGCACGTTTTATGCTTGTGGCAGCGATGAACCCGTGCCCTTGTGGACACGCGGGAGATCCTGAACGTATTTGCTCCTGCTCTCCTTTTCAGGTAGTGCGGTATCGGCAGAAAATTTCCGGACCAATTCTTGATCGGATTGACCTACATATCGAGGTGCCGAGAGTCAAATTCGAGAAGTTAGAAGGGAAAAATACTGGCGCAGAAAAAAGTGAATCCATCAGAGCGAGGGTAGAAAGTGCGCGGGCAATACAGAGAAAACGTTTCGAAAACAAAGGATGCCACACCAATGCTGAGATGACGAGCCATATGGTGAAAGAATTTTGTGCACTGAATGATGAAACAAGGGAAGTACTAAGAAACGCCGTTACAAGCCTCAAACTTTCTGCTAGAGCCTATATGAGAATACTCAAGGTGGCGCGAACGATAGCCGATCTCTCGTCAGCTCCGACGATCGAAGTCCCCCATCTCGCAGAAGCCATTCAGTATCGATTCAAAGAGTAGACGGAAGATATTTTTGTTATTCTACTTTCTTCCAAACAATCTTCCTGGAGGCCATTCATCCGCCCAGCGGCGGACTTCTCTTATGGAGTCTTTTCGATCCGATCGAAACGACCGGCACCATGCTCGAAAACCCTCCAGCTCCTCCAGAAAAATTCTTGGAAGAAAGTTTACTCCCTCTTTGTTCGTTGGTGGTAATCGTTGATGTGGTGTTACACTGAAATAAGATCGAACTGAATAAGAATGATGATTTGGAAACTATGAATTACGGGCTCCGAACAAAAAAAATGCAAAGACGAAGATGGATACGCACGCTTCTTTTTTTGAGCGTTGTGCTCTTTATTTTCTCTCTATACTCTGCATATTTTCGAGGAGATAAGACAACAAAGTGGAATGAGGGAGATGAGAAACAAATAATGCTCCATGATAGCGGTTTTGATTTCTCTTTTACCAGTGTATCCGAAAAAACAGTTGGGAAGTTTTTGGAGGCAAAAAAATTGTCACTCAAGGAAGGGGATAGTGTTTTCCCTGATGTGGATTCGGTGCTTTTTCCTGGGACACATATTCTTATGAGGCGAGCACACTCGCTTGAAGTGAGTATTGATGGAAAAACGGTTTCACTTCATACGCAGGCACTCACAGTTGGTGAGGCACTAAGTGAGAGTGATTTTCATCTCGATACCGATGATATTGTGAAACCGGCGCGAGATACATTTGCGGAAAGCGGTATAAAAGTTCTGGTGACGCGGGTGAAAATTGAGGAGATTACCGTTGAAAAACCGATTGCTTTTGATACCAAGGTAAATGAAGATGAGACACTTTCTTGGCGAAAAACTCTTGTCACACAAAAAGGAGAAAATGGCATAAAAAGCCTTCGTTATAAAGTGAGTAGTTATGATGGAAAAGAAGTAAACCGCAAACTTATCGGCACAGAAGTGACCAAGGAACCAGTGCCTCAAATAACGACGCAGGGCACATCTGTCAAACTTGGAAAAAGTCATACAGGTGGATCATCGTGGTACGCCTATACTGGCACAATGTCTGCTGCCAATCCTTGGCTTCCTAAGGGCAGTTTCGTGAAAGTGACGAATATTGCCAATGGAAAAAGTGTCATCGTGAAAATAAATGATCGCGGACCATTTGTCCCTGGTCGTATCATTGATCTCGACAAAGTAGCTTTTGCCAAGATTGCTTCTATTGGAGCAGGCGTCATCACTGTCAAGATGGAAGAGATAACGAATTAATTTCTTTATTGGGGAATCGAATTTTTCAGTGTATTTTTGAGAAGAGATATGAGGCTCTTTGAGTCTGATACTCTATGGAGTGGGTGTAGAAAAAATGAAAAATAGTGTATACTGAGAATGAAAATAATTTTAGTATGATATTGAAACGATGCCTGAGTCACTCTTACATGTCGAGAATTTGAATGTCACGTACAATCTGGGAAAACAGAATGAAATGCGTTCTCTTCAGGACGTGAGTTTGGACATCTATCCTGAAGAATTTGTGATTGTCTTCGGACCATCGGGATGTGGAAAATCTACGCTCCTTTATTCTCTCGCAGCCCTCCAGGCTCCAACATCCGGAGAGATTCTTTGCAATGGTAAAGCTTTCTCCAAAATGACTAAGAAAGATAAACTCCTCTATCATCAGACAGGTATGGGAATTATTTTCCAGGCGTTTTTTC
>PFHN01000120.1 GCA_002782305.1 Candidatus Moranbacteria bacterium CG_4_8_14_3_um_filter_41_13
TAAAGATAGTGATGGAGAGCGCCTATACACTCAGTGTTCCTCTGATTGCTGAAGTTGTCATCGGAAAAAATTGGGGAGAAATATAGAATAATAAAAAAGAGTATGTTTGAACAACCAAATACACTTTCCTCATCTCAGGAAAAAGAATCTTCGAGGCTGAGTAAACTTTTCAGGGAAACAAATACTCCTTCTGTATTTACTGAGATAGAACAAGATATGCAGGCAAATGGATTTTTTCCAACAGAATCACAGGATGTCGAGAGGATTTTTCAGGAGCATAGGTTCATTTGTCGAAGTGAGTCATTTGAAAAGGTGATGGATGCAGTAATACTGAATCAATCTATTTCAATCTCCAATGAAAACGATAGTGCTAATATGTGTATGATGGCCTCTGGCAGAGGTTTGCATACTGCTATGGTTGAGGGCTTTTCAGGAAAAGAAGTTGGCGCAAAAGTAAAGGTAACGATTGTTTTTAAAAGGGATCATCTCACTTCGGTACAACCTATAGAGAAAAATTCTGAGTTATGGAACACAAAAAGGAAAACAGCTGAAGTATCTTTGAGAGGAACGGGAGACATTTTACCCGAAGATATTGTCATGGTTTCGTTTCGATTTCCAGTGAAATATTTTCCCAAAACATCATTGAGTGAGGAAGAGGAAAATAATATTGATGAAAATAAAATTGCCTTTATTGTACGTCATTATACAAAGGAGAAAACAGATCATAGACTTCATTAATTTCCTTAGAAAAGAATAAAAAAAACCAAATGCGAAAGCATTTGGTTTAGTGACACTCGATTGCTTTGGCGCAATCTGAGCAAAAGGGCGTTTCAGGAATGATTTCCAGACGCGCTTCCTCTATAATACACCCGCAGTTAGTGCAGAGACCATACTGTTTTTGCTTCATTCTCATGAGAGCAAAGTCAATACGCCGGATGTCTTGGTAGGAGTGAGATAAGGCTTGATCTCCTCCTTTCTTCATAATATTCATCTTCGATTTTTTTCGAAAATTCAGATTACTCTGCATCCTCTCAAGAAATTCTTGGTTGATCATTCCTCTCTCCTTGGTTGTTTCAGGACTTTCAATATAGCACTTTTTAACTATTTTGTCAATAGATTTTTGGCGTTACATACTGTGAGGTACACTGCGTTTCAATGTAGAGCGTAGGCTTTATAGAAGCCTTTTAGAGAGAAATACCAAGCTCTTTTGCACGATGATTGATCGCTTTGATTTTTTCATCGGTAGAAACCTTTGTATCGAGATCGGGTTCATTTCCGAGCATATGCCACATCACTTTTTTGTGAATTTCTGTGAGTTCTTCCGCTGTCGCTTTCCCTATTTTTTGACTCAGAATATCTTTTTGGACCGATTTTTCTCTGAGGGATTCCATATTCATAGGATGGTTTCTTATTTTTTTAAAAAAATGTATTTTGTGCTTACTCGTGTTTGAGTATATGATAGAAGAAAATTGAGTATTTGAACACTATGCCAGAATTACCAGAAGTACAAACCGTCGTTTCTCAAATAGCAGAGAAGCTGAAGGGTAAACAAGTGAAAGGACTGTGGAGTGATTGGCAAAAAAGGATTCATCCTTCTTTTCCGATTTTTGTGAAACGGGTGAAGGGTTCTCATATTCTTGGTACAAGACGTTTCGGAAAACACATCGTTATTGATTTTGATAATGAATATTCTATTGTGGTGCATCTCAAGATGACAGGACATTTTCTGATCAAAAATAAAACAAACAGAAATTCGAAAGCTTTTACTGAAGATCCTGTGAATAGGTATATTCATCACATTCTTACTTTTATTGATGATACCACCCTTGAGTTCTCTGATATGCGTAAGTTTGGTTGGATGCAGGTAGTTGAGACGCGCGTCGTGGAGGATTTGCCCAGTATTGCCTCACTCGGCGTCGATGCCCTTTCAGAACGCTTTACAGTATCTTCTTTGCAAAAAATAATTGAAAAAAGAAAAAAGAAAACGATTGGAGAAGTACTTCTTGAGCAAAATGTGATTGCTGGTATTGGTAATATTTACCGCAGTGAAGCATTATTCCTCGCGCATATTCTTCCTTGGCGCCTGACAGAAACTCTCTCTTTGGATGAGCAAAAGGAATTGGTTTCTGCAGTGAAAAAGGTACTGAGGCAAGCGCTCAGGCTCGGTGGTATGAGTGATGGGGATTTTCGTGATACTGATGGCAAAGAAGGACGCTTTCAGGAAACACGCTATGTATATGGACGCGCTGATGACTCTTGCAAAAAATGTGGTACAATAATAGTGCGAAAAAAACTTGGACAGAGAAGTGCGTTCTTTTGTCCACAGTGCCAACATTAATAGTAAATAAAGAATCTATGACGAAGTTTCAAAGAGTGATCATTTTTTGTATTGTCCTCGTGATTGTGGCTACAGCGTATTTTCTCTTCGGTAACAAAGAACTACGGAAACCCATAGAACTGAATAATAAAAATCAGTCACTCCCGGTTGTTTCGACAGTGCCTGCCAATAATGGCAATGTTAGCCCTCTGTCTGGACTACCTTGTGATAATTGGAACAAAAGGTCGTTTGCCGTGATGCAACCAGCCGATGTGTCTGCTCGGCCACTCGCAGGACTTTCTCAAGCCGATATGGTCATTGAAATGTCAGCAGTGTATGGAAGTATCACCCGCTTGATGGGTGTCTATGGTTGTAATATACCAGAGGAAGTAGGCTCACTTCGCAGTGCTCGTCATGATTTTGTGCATCTTGCCAAAAGTTTTGATTCCATTTATGTTCACTGGGGGAGAGCGGACATCGAACAATTCAAGCAGATTCTCGACAGTGGTTTCATCGATGATATGAATTGTAATAATGACGCAGGGAAATCAGCGGGACAGTATTGTTTCCGTAAAACAGCGGTAGGTAATATGCGAGGTGTAGATACGGGATATGCAAAGTTTGCGAGCCTTTTTGAAGGAGCAAAAAACTTTGGTTATCGAATGGAAAATAAGTTTGTTGGTTATCCTCATCAGATGGAAGCACCTCTCGAGGAGCGTCCTCTTGGAGGCAATCTCCGTGTCGCTTTCGCCAAGCCATTTGATGCTGAGTATGATTATGATAAAGAGACAAACTCTTTCGTGCGTACGTGGGGAGGAATCGTCGATACTGATCGAAATACCAAAGAGAAAATTGCTCCAAAAAATGTGGTGGTTATGATCGCTGATGCTGCTCCGATCAAAGTGGGGGAACAATATGTGAACGTACAGATTGGTGATCCTTGGTTCGATCAGGCAGACTCAGGCGCGATGTTTTACTATATGAACGGGAAACAGTATCGAGGGACGTGGAAGAAAGATAAGAGTTCCGCAGACAGTAAACTTCTTTTCCTTGATGAATCTGGTCAAGAAGTGAAGTTTGTTCCTGGACAGATATGGGTAGATATTATTGATCCTGGTCAAGCTCTGAAATGGCAACCTGGTCAATAGAAAGATGCAAAAGATAGGACAAAAGTGGGTCTATGCCCGCTTTTTGTTTTCTCGTGTATAATGAGAGAAATAACCTAATGAAGCGTGTATGATTGTGTTTCTCCATGGAGAAGATTCCTTTTTGGTCAATAGACGGAAGGTCGTACTCCAAAAGGGTTTTATGAAAAAATACCCCACAGGGGAGGTTTTTGTTTTTGATTTTGAAGATCAAAGCGAATCCTCGTTTGTGAAACAAAGTTTATCTGTATGCGAACCAGGTTTATTTGAAACAAAGAAACTGGCTTTTTTTCTGCACTCATCAGCACTCGATGAAACAAGAGAAAAAGGTATGATAGAGTTTGTGCGAGATTTTTCGACGAAGAAGTCAGAGGACGTCACGGTGTGTTTCATAGAATCAGGAAAAATAAAAAAGACGCAGGGTATTATCAAAGCCCTTTTAGCATACAAAGATACAGAAGAAATATTTCCGAAGAAAGAGGTGCGAAATATTGGGGTGTATATAGAAGAGGAGCTCCATTCTATTGATGATCAGGCACGTTTCTCGCGTGAGGCTTTGCAGGTTTTTGCAAAGCTTTTGCAAGATGATACTGCGAGAATCCATACCGAGCTCGAAAAACTATCTTTGTATAAACCAGGAGAAGTGTTTGAGAAGGAAGATGTACTCCTTCTCGTTTCTGGATCAGCTGAAGAAGTGATTTTTGAGGCGCTTGACGCACTCGGAAACAGGGAAAGAGGACGAGCACTCTTTCTTTTTCATAAACAAGGAATGAGTAAAGAAGGAGTGTATCCTCTTTTTGGACTCTGTGCAGGACAGGTACGACGTATGCTTCTGGTGCGAGAGATGATAGATCGAGGGATCCGTCAGCAATCAGAGATTGCTACTCATACGAAAATCCATCCTTTTGTAGTGCAGAAAATACTCGGCATTATTGCACATTTTCCGTTGGAACGAGTGAAGAAGGGTCTTGTTCTTCTTTCTTCACTTGATAGCGCGGTGAAACAAGGGGAGAAGGATCCATTGGTGGCTCTCGATATGTTCCTTTGGAAATTCTGATAACTGCACCGAACATATTTTTTTAGGACAAGAAGAAAACCAGCACAAGCTGGTTTTCTTATATTCTATAAAGCAAGAGAAAAACTATTTCTTTACTGCAATGGTTTTCACCAGGGAATTGAGACGGGATTTCTTGCGAGCGGCAGTATTTTTCTTCACAATTTTCTTCTGAGCTGCTTTGTCGATGGCTTTGATAGCCTTTTTCAGCTGTTCCTGAGCTTCATCGACTTTGCCTGCTTTGACAGCTTCACGAGTTTTTTTGATAGCGCTTTTGACCACACCATTGGCCACTTTGTTTCGCAGTGTTTTTTTAGCAGTCACACGCATATATTTCTTGGCTGATTTCTTGATTGGCATACGAAAATATTAAATATAAATAAAAGAGAAACCGAAAATCAGTAACTTACCCTTTATATCACAATCTTTCGGTTCTGGCAAGGAGGGACGAAAAGTGATACACTAGGGAAGAAAAAAAGAAGAGAAAAGAGCTTATTTTTTGAATTATTAGTACGCACAGTATGATTGCACAGATTGAAGGAAAAATCGTTGGGATAAAAGGAAATGCTGTTATTGTTATGGTGGGTGGTATTGGCTATAGAGTGGCCGTGTCATCCTATACACTCGGCAAGGTTGCAGGCAAACAAGAGAATATACTGTTTCATATTCACACACACGTCAGAGAAGATATGTTTGCGCTCTATGGTTTTCTCAATGAAGAAGAACTCACGATGTTTGAACTTCTTATTTCTATTTCTGGTATTGGACCAAAAGTTGCTCTTTCTATCTTGTCCATCGCTGATGTGAAAACGATTTGTACGGCCATCGTGAACAAGGACCCAAGTATTCTTACCAGAGTTTCGGGAGTCGGGAAGAAGACCGCTGAAAGAGTGATTATTGAACTGCAAAATAAAGTAGGTGATATGGATCTTGCTGACCAATCGAGCGCACTAATCGACCAAGACGCTATTGAAGCACTCACCTCCCTTGGCTATTCCGTTACCGAAGCAAGAGAAGGGCTGAAGATGGTGCCAGCAAGTATTACTGATGTGAGTGCTCGCATCAGACAGACGTTGAAAAATCTCGGTAAGAAAAATTAAGGAAGAAAACTATGTTTGATTCAAAAGAATTTCTGCAATCAGAAGAATGGTTTTCGTTCCAAGAGGCTGTTGGCAAAAAAGCGTCTCTCATTTCTCTAGAGCAGATGCTTGCGCGAGGTGTTATCGAGAAGGTTTCTTTGGTAGGGAACTATCTGTATATTCCCAAGGGACCAATTTTTTCTCTCGAAGAAGCAAGTGATGAGTCAGTGCAGAAGCAATTACAAAAAATTATCAAGGAGGCACAAGAGAAGAAAGTGAAATGGATACGTATTGAACCAGAAAACGAAAATACACTTCATAGTTTACAGAAAAATTTTTCAGGCAAGGTTGTGAAGGCACCGCGCGATATTCAACCAAGAGAACTTTTTGTGATTGATATTACAAAAACGAAAGAAGATATCTTGGCTGATATGAAGCCAAAAACGAGGTATAATATTCGTCTGGCAGAAAAGCGTGGTGTGAAAATATTTACTACTCGTGAAGAAAAATACAAACAAGCATTCTATGACTTGGTAGAAAAAACCGCTGATCGAAAAGAAATCAATCCGCATTCAAAAACATATTACGAAAATTTTTTTGCTATTTTTCCAGAGACGCTCTGCCAGCTTTTTGTAGCAGAATATGAAGGAATAATACTCGCTGCTAACATCTGTATTTTTTTTCGAGGAAGAGCCATCTATTTGCACGGAGGATCTTCCGATATCTCTCGTGATGTGATGGCGCCGTATCTTCTGCAATGGAAACAAATAGAATACGCAAAGGATCATGGTTGCACAGAATACGATTTTGGAGGAGTGCATGTGGTTTCGTCATCTGAGGGCACGAATGATTGGGGTGGTATTACACGCTTCAAAACAGGCTTCTCACCTCGTACAAATCCCAGGCTCTTTCCTGGAACATATGATATGATTCTTGACCCGATGATGTATTCTTTTTATAAGACACTTCGATTGCTTCGTACTTTTTTTCATCGATAATTATTCTTCGTATGCACATCAAACAAATTGCATCAAAATTTTTTCCGCAAGCAGTGAAAAATTCGTATCATTTTTTACAAGCAGTATTAGCCTGTATTATTTTTGGTTTTCCAAGTCGTCATATACAGGTGATTGGAGTGACTGGTACGAACGGTAAAACGACTACCGTACAATTTATTGCAAAAATTTTGGAATATGCGGGGCACAGAGTAGCTCTTGCTTCGACTATCAACTTTCAGATTGGTGAAAAGAAGTGGGTGAATGATACGAAGTTTACGACACTCTCTCCTTGGAAGCTTCAGAAATTTCTATATGATGCGGTCAAAGAGAAATGCGCATACGTCGTACTTGAAACATCATCACACGCACTTGATCAGAGTCGCGTGTGGGGCATACAGTATGCTATTGCAGTGATGACCAATGTGACTCGTGAGCACTTGGATTACCATAAAACGATGGCAGAATATCGAAAAGCCAAATGTCGATTATTTCATCTTGCTAAGCAGGCCGTCGTGAATCTTGATATGGAAGATCCTCTGTATTTCTGTGTCGATGCGAAGAAAAAAGCCCTTCTCTATAGTACCAAAGACCATAATGCACATATTTTCGCAGAGCATATAGAGCTCGATTTTTCAGGGACAGAGTTTGTGGTAAATGATGTGCATTTTCATTTGCACCTGCCCGGTATTTTTAATATTGAAAACGCGCTTGCTTCGCTAGGAGTAGCAGAACTTTTGCATATCGATTTCGTATCTGCGAGTAAAGCGCTCGAAAGTATTGCCAATGTTCCAGGAAGAATGGAGCTCGTTTCAAATACAAAAAAAGCAGATATTATTATTGATTATGCAGTGACCCCAGATGCTTTTGAAAAATTGTATGCTTCTGTTCTTCCGCTTAAGATTCCAGGCACAAAAATTATTCACGTGTTTGGTGCATGTGGTAATCGTGATCGAGGGAAGCGTCCACAGATGGGGGAGATAGCAAGTTCGTATGCTGATATTATTATCCTCACCAACGAAGATCCTTTTTATGAAGATTCAGAGCAGATTATTGATGACATCGAAAAAGGCGTGACGAAGAAGAAAGACAAAAGTTATTTCCGTATTTTTGATAGAAGGGAAGCTATTCGAAAAGCCCTGCAATTAGCTGAAATCGGAGATATTGTCCTGATTACAGGGAAGGGAGCTGAGGTAACGATGGCGCTTGGAGAGAAGCATATCCCGTGGAGTGAGAGGCAAGTCATTGAAGAAGAATTGTTGAAGGAAGAAAAAACGGCCATCAGTATCTGATAGCCGTTCAAATTATATTATAGCCTTTGATTTATAAAGGCTCACGGAGAAGATGATGTGACTCTATTGGATAATTACTCAATATTTCATCTGTCCACCCATAGAAGAATAAAACAGGAGGTATACCCTTCGTGGTATCATAACTGTAGGTGAAAACACTGATGAGAAAATAAGGATTTTGTATTTTTTCTACACGAAATTTTTGTGGTACTTTGTCGCCGATGACAATAGGATATATACCATTGAACGTGATATTATTCACGTTATAGATATCGGGTGGCCAAGGCTCCTCACTTTCCTCTATAGATGCATTAACCTTAAGGAGAAGCCTGCTTATAAGTTCATTTATCGAAAAATAAAGAGCGACAACAGCGAGTGCAATCACCAGAAGTGAGAAAAAAGTGTTATTCATAACAGAGTCTCCATAGTTTTGGGAAAGAACAAAAAACACTTCATAGTATAATAATAGAGCGTCTTTGGCGTCAAGGGTGTTTAGCAGTTTCTTTAACTAAAAAGGGAAATAAAAAGAAGTGTGAGGAAAAAGCCAAGAAACCCACCGACAATGATTTCACTCACACGATGACCTACACGTTCTTTGAGTCTTGGAAATTTACTTTCGTCAATCTCACCTTTCAGTTGATCGATAAGCATATTGAGGTATCGTCCTTGATCGCCCAAGTACATACGGATACGAGCAGCGTCATCAATCACGATAAATGAGAGTACGGCAGAAAGGGCAAAGGCAGCGGAATTGACGCCTTCATAATGAGCGACAGTCACCAGGAGGGAAATAACGAGGCTGGTATGAGCGCTCGGCATATGTCCATGAGTGAAAACGTACCCTATATCGAGGCCATGCTTGAAGGTATACAGAGCAAATTTGATGAGCTGAGTGATAATACCCACGGTGATTGGTATGAGGAAAACGAGATAGGTTTGTGGATCCATATTATGTACAATATCACAAGAAATTACAAATTTAGTATAGCATAAAAATGTGTTTTGAGCATTGTTATTTCTCTCTTTTTCTGCTATACTGTAAAAATAGAAATAATCTAATATATTTTAATCATATGATGCCAACACTTATTATTCTTATCGTTCTTGCGTTTTTCGTTGTATACATTATTGCGATGTATAATGGTCTGGTTCAGCTTCGCAATCGTGTGAGCGAGGCATGGAGTGACATTGATGTTCAGCTTAAGCGTCGTTATGATCTCATTCCTAATCTGGTGAATACCGTAAAAGGCTATGCTACTCACGAATCAGGAGTTTTTGAGAAGGTAACAGAGGCAAGGGCTAATGCTATGCAAGCAACTACTCCTGCAGGCAAAGCAGAAGCAGAAAATATGCTTTCGGGCACACTGAAATCTCTCTTTGCGGTGACAGAAGCCTATCCAGATCTCAAAGCTAATACCAACTTCCTCGAACTTCAGCGTGAACTTTCTGACACAGAGAATAAAATTCAGGCATCACGCCGTTTCTATAATGGCAATGTGTTGGAGTTCAACAACAAGATTGATATGTTCCCCAGTAATATCATTGCTGGTATGTTCGCTTTTGCGAAGCGTGAATTCTTCGAAGTTGCTGAGGCAGAGAAAGAACCCGTAGTAGTAAATTTCTAGGCCCAATACATTCTCTTTCTTACCAGGCGGGCCAATACTGGTCCGCTTTTCTCTTTTCTCTTTTTAGGGTAAAATAAGAAGATAGAAAGCTCTTTTAACTCATAGAAATGATACTTTTATGGCAACACTCTATAATCAGTATGATAAAAATATTCGGCTCACTTGGGTCTATATTTCAATGTTTCTTATCTTTGTTATCGGGGTTGGTTATGTGTTTGCGGGTGCGATGGGATCGAGTACAGCGCTCTACGTCGCTGTGGCTTTTTCAACAATAACGAGTGTTGTGTCCTATTGGTGGAGTGATAAAATTGTTCTTTCGATGAGCGGTGCGAAGGAACTTATGTTTGCTGATAATAAGGAACTCTATCGTTTGGTAGAAAATCTGACTATCACTGCTGGACTGCCACTTCCGAAAATATATACCATCGAAGACACTGCTTTAAATGCTTTTGCAACTGGTCGTGATCCACAGCATGGTGTTGTGTGTCTTACAACAGGTATTATCAACCGACTCGAAAGAAGTGAACTCGAGGGAGTGATCGCTCACGAACTTTCACATATCGGTAATCGCGATACGCTCCTCTCAACCGTCGTGGTTATTCTCGTTGGATTCGTAGCACTCCTTGCAGACTGGTTTCGTCACTGGGCGTGGTTCGGGGGAAGCCGAGATAATGACAGTAAAAATCAGCTTCAGGTGATTCTGATGGTGGCCGCGATTATTCTTTCGATTCTTGCTCCGCTTTTTGCGATGCTCATACAACTCGCTATCTCACGGAAACGAGAATTTCTCGCTGATGCCTCAGGGGCTTTGCTTACGCGATATCCCGAAGGATTAGCGAGCGCACTGGAGAAAATATCAGGTGATACCGAACCACTCGAAGCAGCCAATAGAGCAACAGCTCACCTCTATATTGCCAATCCTTTCAAGGGAAAAAACCTCACGAAACTTTTTATGACACATCCGCCTATAGAAGAGCGCATTGCGGCTCTGCGTGGTATGGAAATCAAATAACGTATGTCTTCCCCGTACCAGGACTTTGTACAAAAAGCGAAAGCGCGTTTTGCTGAAAAGAAGAAGTCTCAGCTTTCAAACAAAGCAGAATATCAATTCACTGCTCATTCACAGTTTAAAATGACGCAGTACGGACTTTCTCCACAGAAAGTGAAGGGGGTAATCAGAAATCCCAAACGAAGAGAAGTGGGCATCGTGCCAAAAACAGTAGCCGTGATGCAACCAGTATCCGCGAAGAAAGTAGATGGCAAAGAGATATGGAAGCAGGAAATTTGGGTGATGTTTATTATAAGAAACCAATCCGCGGAAGCAAAAATGTTTGGACAACAAAAAATTCGTATCATCAGCGCCTGGCGATATCCAGGCATCAGCCCGAAACGTAATCCTATTCCGCTAGAAATTTTGCGCGAACTCGAATCAGGAGAAATTTTTGAAGAAAACGGCTTACTTTAAGTCTATAAAGAACATCTTGCATAAAAAGAGAGAAGGACTATACTAAAAGAACAGCGTCGTTTAATTTTAATCATAATCATATGGATAATAATATGTTGCAAGGCGAAGTAGAAAACACGAATAACACGAAAGCAGATGTAGGAGGATTTGTAAATCAACTTGAGGCAATCCTTGATGAATATATGGTGAAGAAAGCTCCCTTTGCTTTACCACTCGGACTGAAAGAGTTTTTAGCTACAATTAGTCCTTATGGTATCATCGTCGTTGCTATCCTGATGCTTCCTACCCTTTTGTTTGCCTTAGGCCTTTCCACAGCATTGGCACCTTTTGGTATGATAGGAGGCTATGGGTATACTTGGGGAGTGTTCGGCGTTATAACCTTTGCAGTTGCTATCGCATCACTCGTACTCGAGCTTATGGCAGTATCGGGACTCTTCAAGCGGACGAAAAGTGCATGGCGATTGCTTTTTTATGTAAGCATTATTCAAGTCATCGGAAATCTTCTTTCGCTTCATATCGTGAGCGCCCTCATTGGAGCTCTTATTAATTGGTACATTTTGTTCCAAATGAAAGATATGTACAAAAATTAGAGGAAGTAGAAAATAAGCAAAAAAACAGCGGAATATCTGCTGTTTTTTTGTTGAAAAAATGTTTACCCTGTTAGAGAATATTTTGTTTCACTCGTAGCAATATTTATAGGCACACAATGTAAATGTATCGTTTATGGAAGTTCTCTAAAGTGTCTATTATAAGCCATTTTTATTGAAATATGCTTGACAAAAATGCATTTTTGGTGTATACTATAATTTAAAGTTATTTGACAACTAAACATTTTTTAACCCGGTACAACCGTGCCACAACGTCCAAGGAGGACATCATGAAGAAATTGATTTTGGTTTTTCTAATGGCTATTTTTTCGGTTCCGTCCTTCGCTAACGGGCGGGACTGGAACAGGGGCGGTGGTCATCGGGGTGGTGGTCACCATAACGAGTGGATTGCTCCACTCGTGCTCGGTGCGGGAATTGTCTACCTCGTTTCCCGCCAACAGCAACAGGTGCAAACAGTGGAGGAATTATCGCCTCCGCTTCCGTGTAGCGTGGTAGAGCAGCGGGTCACCGACTCTCGTGGTCGGCCACTGTTCAGCCAGTACACCGGCCAACCTCTGACGCGCTGGGTACAGGTGTGCCCACAGCCGCCACAGCTGAGGCGGGAATACTAGTGCGTGCGGACAATGTCCGCGCCGAAAACGACTGAGAAGTTTTGCGAAGGAAACCCTTCAAAAAACTTCCGGTCGTTTTTTCTTTGCTCAAAAAGAGGAAACTGCGGTATACTAAGAGAGTAAATAAAAAAAGATGTTATGAAACAAACAAAAATCGTTGCAACTATTGGGCCAGCATCAGAATCAAAAGAAGTATTGCAAAAAATGATTGTAGCAGGACTCAACGTCGTTCGTCTTAACTTCTCACACGGTGCCTATGAATGGCACAAAATGGTCATCGATCGGGTGCGTGCATTATCAAGAGAGATGAACGTCCCGATTG
>PFHN01000044.1 GCA_002782305.1 Candidatus Moranbacteria bacterium CG_4_8_14_3_um_filter_41_13
TACTATAATAGAAGAAGCAATTTCTTGCATAAAAATATATGGGACTTCTCTCGATGCTGGTGACTGTACTTATTATCCTGTTTTCAGCAGGGTACTATTTTCTTGGCACAACACAGAAAGAAATATCGCTCAGCAATGGTGAATTGCCAGTGCCTATCACTACGGAAATAACGAAAGGCACAGAGATTATTGATACCGCTCGTGATGCGAAAAAGCTCATCGAAACAAGAGCTGAAGAAACGATGAAGGAAGCAGAGAATGACGGTATCTCTGTGACCATCAAGGCTCCAGAAAAAACAGGAGTGGTATCAACGAAAAGCGTGTCTGATGTTGCTATTCAAAATCGTCTGATGCAAAGCGGTTTCTCAGTGCCCAAGAGCCCTCGCACTATCGATACGATTGTGCTTCATTCTTCCTATGATTTGAATGGTTCTGATCCCTATTCCGTCAGCGGTATTGTGAAAGAATACGAAGATTATGGTGTCAGTGCTCACTACCTGATAGACCGCAAAGGTATCATTTATAGACTGGTAGAAGATAAAAATATTGCCTATCATGCAGGAGTCAGCAAAGCTCCAGATGGCAGGAAAAATGTTAACGATTTTTCTTTGGGTATCGAAATGATGAATACTGAGAAAGGGCAATTCACGAGTGAACAATACTCTGCCGTAAATGATCTCATTGCATCACTGAAAAAGCAATATAAAATAAAATTCGTGGTCGGACACAGTGACATCGCACCAGATCGCAAAACTGATCCTTGGAATTTTGATTGGAAGAAGGTGAAGTAATTTTTTTCATTTGGACTTATGTATACTTTTCATCTGAAAATTGAAAAAGAAAAAAGTGAGCTCTCTTTACTGAGAGATGATGTGATAGTGGGGAAACGGGGATGGGAAGAGGGGAGAGATATGGGACGAAGACTCTTCGAAAGTATTGCAGGATTGCTTTCGGATAACAAACTTCAGGCGGACGAAGTGAGCAATCTCATCATTGATTCGGAGATTCCAGAGAACTATACTTCGATGCGTATTGCCGAAACCGTCAAAAAGGTGTATACTTTCTCTGTGACCTCGAAGGCGGGGAAACAAGCTCAAAAATAAATTCTCTTGTCTGAAAAATTCACACAAAAGAATCAAGAAATATTTTGATGCGTCCAAAACACAAAGGATATATTTTATAATACCAAGGCTTTTATAAGCTGTTTTTTAGTTTTTATTTGACAGAAAAGGAGAAGCTTGATAGTATCAAATGTATTGTTTCGTAAAGTGCGTTAACTTTTCTGTCTCGAATCGCCTGTGGGTGTCAGGTCTGGAGGGCGAGACTCGATTGGAATGGTTGCTTAATTGAAAAGAAAGCTAACATTCAAACGCAATGGTGCAGTTCGTGGCCCTCATAATTTAATAGTTTTATCCGATAATCTCATTTGTCCTACTTATTCTCAATCGTTGATTGATGTAAGGAGTGTCCACATGAGTGTGTTTTTATGTCCAACACAGAGAAAGCATTGCGAGTGAAAGATTCTTTTGGAAAGGAGTCTTCTCTCTCGAAACGACGGTTTTTTCATAATCGTATCACGGTATCTTTGCCGGATCTCATCGAGGTTCAGTCAGATTCATACCAATGGTTCTGGGACAAAGGTCTCAAGGAACTTTTTTCGGAAATTAATCCTATCACAGACTTCACCAACAAGGATTTGGAACTGACAATACAGGATTACTATCTGGACGAACCAAAATACAGTGCTCTTCTCTCAAAGAAGAAAAACATTTCTTATGAAGCACCTCTTCGCGCCAAAGCATCACTCCTCATGCGTCAAACAGGTGAGGTAAAAGAGCAAGAAATCTACTTGGGAGATTTCCCAATCATGACCGAACGTGGAACATTTATCATCAATGGTGTCGAACGCGTCGTTGTTTCCCAGCTTATCCGCTCTCCAGGCGTGTTTTTTACTATGGATTTCCAGAAAGGCAAGAAACTCTTTGGTGCAAAAGTGATTCCAAATCGTGGTGCTTGGCTCGAAATTGAAACTGATATTGATGGAGTTATTTCAGTAAAAATTGATCGCAAACGCAAGCTTCCTATTACTGGACTCCTCAAGGCTTTCGGCTTTGATGATGCTCGTATTCGCAAAGAATTTGCTGAAGATGAAGAAAAAAAGTACATCGATGCTACTTTTCTCAAAGATCCATCACAGAATCAAGGTGAAGCGTATCGTGAAGTGTACAAGCGTCTTCGTCCAGGAGATCTCGCTACCGAAGAAAATGCACGTCAAATGATCAATGCGATGTTTTTCAACTTTGAACGTTATGACTTCGGCGCTGTTGGTCGCTATCGCTTGAACCAACGTTTGGAAGTAGAACGTGAAGATACAGAAGAGAATCGTGTTTTGAATACTGATGACCTCGTACTTATTATCAAAGAAGTTATTCGTTTGAATAATGATCCTGAAGCACATCCAGATGATATCGATCACCTCGGGAACCGTCGTGTACGTGCTGTCGGAGAGCTTATTCAGAACAAACTCCGCGTGGGTATGTACCGTATGGTGCGTAATATCAAAGACAGAATGAGTACCTGTGATCCTGAGACTGTCGTCCCTGGACAACTCATCAACCCTCGTCCAGTCGCTGCTTCGGTGAAAGAGTTTTTCTCAAGTTCACAACTCTCACAGTTTATGGACCAGGTGAACCCACTCGCTGAGCTCGAACACAAGCGTCGTTTGTCAGCTATGGGTCCTGGAGGACTCACGCGTGAACGTGCTGGCTTCGAAGTTCGCGATGTTCACCATTCTCACTATGGTCGTATCTGTCCTATCGAAACTCCAGAAGGTCCGAACATTGGTCTTGTTGGTCACCTCGCGTCTTATGCTCGCGTCAATGAATACGGTTTCCTCGAAACTCCCTATTTGATTGTGAAGAAGGAAGTATCTGCGAAGAAAGAAGACCTCGTAGGACGTATCCTCGTAGAAAATGTCGCTGGTATCAAGGCTGGTGAAGTCTTGACTGAAGAAACAGCCAAAAAAGTTGCTGATGCCCTCAAGGGAAGTGCCGTCAAAGTGAAACCATTTGTTTCTTTTGATATCGAATATCTGAATGCTATTGTCGAAGATCGCAAGAACATCGCACACGCTGGTATCGAAATCGATGAACATCACAATATCGTCCAAGAAATAGTAGAAGCTCGCGTCAAGAGTCATCCAGAAACTATTGAAGCAGAACTCATTGACTATATGGATGTTTCTGTGAAGCAGTGTATTTCTATCGCCACAGCACTTATTCCTTTCGTGGAACATGATGATGCAAACCGTGCTCTTATGGGTTCGAACATGCAACGTCAGGCAGTGTCGTGTGTTGTTCCTGAATCACCAATCGTGGGTACCGGTATCGAAGACAAAGCAGCACATGATTCTGGACAGGTAGTGGTGGCTTCGGCTTCTGGTGAAGTTATCTCTGTTGATGCCAATCACATCACTGTTCGTTCGAAAGCTCCAGCAGGATCGAAGAAAGATTATTTCGATACGGAATATATTCTTCAGAACTTCGAAAAATCCAACGCTTTCACCAGTATGAACCAGGTGCCACGCGTGACGAAGGGGCAGATGGTGGAGAAGAAAGAAATGCTCGCTGACGGTGCTTCGACAGATCATGGTGAACTCGCTTTGGGACAGAATATGGTCGTGGCTTTCATTCCTTGGAATGGCTATAACTACGAAGATGCTATCATCGTTTCTGAAAAAGTCGTACAAGCAGACAGATGGAGCTCTATCCACATTGGAGACTTCTCTATTGATGTACGCGATACGAAGCTTGGACCTGAGGTAGTGACACGTGATATTCCAAATATTGGAGAAGACCGTCTGAGGAATCTTGATGAAAACGGAATTATCCGTATCGGTGCAGAAATTGCATCAGGTGATATCATGATCGGAAAAATCACTCCAAAAGGTGAAGGTGATCTCACTGCCGAAGAAAGACTCCTCCGTGTTATTTTCGGAGAAAAATCTCGTGATGTAAAAGATTCATCACTCTATCTCCCACACGGTGAGCGCGGAAAAGTCGTTGATGTAAAAATATTCTCTCGTGAACGTGGAGACAAACTTCCGATGGGTGTATTCCAGCAGATTCAGGTTTCTGTCGCACAACTCCGTAAAATTTCTGTTGGTGACAAACTCGCTGGACGTCACGGAAACAAAGGTGTTATCTCATACATCGCATCTGCCGAAGATATGCCATATCTGCCTGATGGAACACCAGTCGATATTGTACTGAACGCTCTCGGTGTCGCCTCTCGTATGAACCTAGGACAAGTGCTCGAAACTCATCTTGGTTGGGCTGCGAAGACCCTCGGGTACAAGGTAGCGAGTTTCGCTCTTGATGGTGTATCAGAAAAAGATATCAAGAATGAACTGAAAAAAGCTGGTCTCCCTGAAAATGGCAAAATTCGATTGATTGATGGAAAGACAGGACAGCCTCTCGATAATGATTCAACGGTTGGTGTTATGTACATCATGAAACTGAACCATTTGATCGAAGACAAACTCCATATGCGAAGCATCGGGCCTTACTCTCTCATTACTCAGCAACCACTTGGTGGAAAAGCGCAGTTCGGTGGACAGCGTTTCGGAGAAATGGAAGTGTGGGCGCTCGAAGGATACGGCGCTGCATACACTCTCCAAGAAATGCTTACTATCAAATCCGATGATGTGCTAGGTCGTTCCAAGGCCTACGAGTCGATCATCAAAGGCGAACCAATCAAGAGTCCGAACCTGCCAGCTTCATTCCATGTTCTCGTGAATGAACTCAAGGGCTTGTGTCTCGATGTAGAGCTCAAGGGTGTCAAGACCGAAGAAAATGATGATGACATTCCAGCTTTCAAAGAGGCTGTAATTGAACCCATTAATTAACTAACAACCAATAATCAACAACAGGCAACAAAGAGAAAAAGTTGTGAGTTGTTAGTAAAAATCTTATGGAAAATATTACAAAAGTCAGTGATTTCGAAAGTGTGAAACTTACCCTCGCCAGTCCAGAGCAGATTTTGGGATGGTCACACGGTGAAATCACAAAACCAGAAACAATCAATTATCGAACTCAACGTTACGAACCAGATGGGCTTTTCTGTGAAAAGATTTTTGGTCCTGCCAAGGATTGGGAATGTTATTGTGGAAAATACAAACGTATTCGCTATAACGGTATCGTGTGTGATAAGTGTGGTGTCGAAGTGACCCGTTCGATCGTTCGCCGTGAACGTATGGGACACATCAAACTCGCTACTCCAGTTTCTCACATTTGGTTCCTCCGTGGTGTGCCTTCGAAAATTGGTTTGGTACTTGGTATCTCTCCTCAGGCACTCGAACGCGTGATCTATTTCTCTTCCTATATCATTATGGAAGTGAATGAATCTCTCAAAGGACAATCACTCGCACAATTGGAGAAGGAATACAAGAGCAAGCAGAAAGAACTGAGAGCGAGCAGTACTGATGACAAGGCCTTCGATGAAGCAATCGAAGAGCTCAAGGATCAGTATCGTGCAACAAAAGATGAAATGCGTAACCTACATCCATATCAGATTCTTTCAGAAATTGAATACTTTAACCTTTCGAGTCGCTTCGGTCAAATCTTCACAGCAGGCATCGGAGCCGAGGCTGTTCGCAAGATTCTCGAAAAGATTGATGTGAAGAAAGAACTCAAAGCTCTGAAAGAAGAACTCGAGTCCAACGAATCCGTGGATCAGAAAAAACTTCTGCAACGCTTGAAAGTGTACCAAGGTTTTGACAAGGCACAGCTCCGTTTCGAATGGATGCTTCCTACAGCTATTCCTGTGATTCCACCAGATCTTCGTCCGATGGTTGCTCTTGATGGTGGTCGTTTTGCTACTTCTGATTTGAACGATCTCTACAGACGCATCATCAACCGTAACAATCGTTTGAAAAAGCTGATGTCAATCGGTGCTCCAGAAGTGATTACGAGAAACGAAAAGAGAATGCTTCAAGAAGCAGTAGATGCTCTGTTTGATAACAGCGCTCGTCGTGGTCAGGCTTCGACAGCTGCCTCAACAGGTCAACGTCGTTCCCTCCGATCTCTTGCTGATGCGCTGAAAGGTAAGCAAGGTCGCTTCCGTCAGAACCTTCTCGGAAAACGTGTAGACTATTCAGGACGTAGTGTTATCGTCGTTGGACCAAGTTTGAAACTCCATCAGTGTGGATTACCGAAGAAAATGGCACTCGAACTTTTCAAACCGTTCATTATCAACAAACTGATTGCCAAGGAATTTGCACATAACGTGCGTACCGCTGGACGTATGGTGGATGCGGAAACAGAAGAGGCATACGAAATATTGGACGAAATCATCGAACACCACTATGTACTCTTAAACCGTGCTCCAACTCTCCATCGTCTGTCTATTCAGGCATTCCAACCAGTACTGATCGAAGGCAAGGCTATTCGCCTTCACCCGATGGTATGCGAAGCGTTTAATGCTGACTTTGATGGTGACCAGATGGCCGTCCACGTACCGCTGACTGATCAGGCTCGTGCAGAAAGTGCGAACATTATGCTTTCTTCGAAGAACCTCCTCAAGCCTGCTTCTGGAGAACCAATCGTAGCTGCTCGTCTTGATATGGTGCTCGGTTGTTACTATCTCACTCATATCAAGGCAGGGAGCAAGGGCGAGGGTAAGGCTTTCGGTACTATGGATGAAGCCATTCTTGCTTATCAGATTGGACTGGTAGCAGTAAACGCTGCCGTGAAACTTTCTTTCAAAGGTGAACTTATCGACACATCAGTAGGACGCATTTTGTTCAATGATATTCTTCCAGAAAGCCTCCGCTTCCTCAATGAAGAATTGATCAAGAAAGATCTGCGTTCGATTATGTCACGCATCATCGAAACCTGTGGTCAAGATGAAGCAGCCAAGTTCGCTGATCGTATGAAAGATTTGTCCTTCCGCGCAGTGTCTGCATCAGGACTGAGCTGGGGTATGGATGATCTCGTTATTCCAAAAGAAAAGAAGGGCCTCATCGAAGCTGCCGAACTTCGTGTGAAAGAAGTGAAGGGTCAATACAATGATGGTCTCCTCACAAACGAAGAACGCCGTAATCGTGTGATCGAAATTTGGAACGAAACGAAAAATAGCATCAGTGAAGTCGTGCGTGCTTCTATCGATAAGGAAGGTCCAGTGTATGCTATGGTGTATTCCAAAGCTCGTGGATCAGAATCAGTCGTCGTACAGATTGTTGGTATGAAAGGACTGATGGCAGGACCAACAGGTGAAACGATTGAGCTTCCTGTAAAGAGTTCCTTCAAAGAAGGTTTCAATGTTCTCGAATATTTCATCTCTACTCACGGTGCTCGTAAAGGTATGGCTGATACCGCTCTTCGTACCGCTTCTGCTGGATACCTCACTCGTCGTCTCGTCGATGTGGCTCAGGATATCATCGTACGTGAAGAAGACTGTCATGATACTGAAGGTGTCTATCTCTACAGAGAAGATTCTGACAAGATCGGGCACAGTTTCGCAGCTCGCGTCGAGGGTCGTGTGGTCATCGAAGATTTGAAAGACCCAGAAACAAAGAAAGTACTCGTGAAAGAAGGAACACTGATCGACAAGGTACAAGCGAAGGTTATTGAACAAAAGAATTTCCCGAAAGTGAAAATCCGTAGTTTGGTAACATGTAAATCTCGCCGTGGTATTTGTAGACTCTGTTATGGTATCGACCTCGGTCGAAGCAACTTGGTAGAACTCGGTGCTTCTGTCGGTGTCGTCGCTGCGCAGGCTATCGGTGAACCAGGAACACAGCTCACGATGCGTACGTTCCACGTCGGTGGCGTTGTCGGATCAGATATTACTCAAGGTTTGCCACGTGTTGAAGAAATCTTCGAAGTGCGCAATCCGAAGACTGAAGCTATTTTGTGTGAAGTCGATGGTCAAGTGAAATCGATTGTCAAAGAAAACATCAAGGTGGTAAAGATCACGGTAGAATCAGTCGACAAAACGCTTGTGGAATATCAAGCACCAACCAACGTCGCTCTGCGCGTCAAAGAAGGTGACTTGGTCGGCATCGGATCTATTCTTTCCGAAGGACATCTCGATTTGAAGAAGCTCTATACCGTTATGGGACGAGAAGCTGTTCATCGTTATATCATTTGTGAAATTGAAGAAATCTATGCTGCTCAAGGTGAGGCCATCAATGACAAACACATCGAAGTGATCATTCGTCAGATGATGTCTCGTATCCGCATTGTCGATCCAGGCGACTCCACACTCCTCCCTGGAGATGTGGTTGAAAGAGATCAGTTCATCGATGCCAATGAGCAGTCACTCGCAAACAAAGGACGTGAAGCAACAGGTGAAGCGATGGTTTTAGGAATTACCAAAGTGGCACTTTCGACCGAATCCTTCCTCTCCGCCGCGTCGTTTATGGAAACCGCTCGCGTGCTCATCAATGCTTCTATTGCCGGCAAAGAAGATCATCTCCGTGGTCTCAAGGAAAACGTCATTATCGGACGTCTCATCCCTGCAGGTACAGGGTATCGTGCGCCAGGACAACCAAGAGCCTAGAGAAGAATCAGCGCTTGAACAAAAACACCTCTCGATTTTTTCGGGAGGTTTTTTTGTTTAGAGACAAAAAATTCTTTTATTGAAAATATTTTTTCATATTTTTTGATGTTGCCAAGAGTGATTTTGTGTGTCACAATAGGCAAAGAGAAATAATTGCTAAGGAATATATGTATGGCGACATTAGAGAAAAGAGAACGAACCCTGATTATCCTCAAGCCGGATGCTATTCAGCGTACCCTCGTAGGAGAAATCATCAAGCGTATTGAGCGCACAGGGCTCAAATTTACCGCTATGAAGCTCACGCTCGCCACCGAAGACCAATGCTGGAAACACTATAACAAAGATGATGAGTGGTACCAGAAGAAAGGGGAGCGAATGGTAAATGATCGCAAAGAAAACAACCTTCCAATAGAGAAAGAAGCAATCGAATATGGCAAGGATATTATTCGAACAGTGGTCGGATATATTACCTGTGGACCAGTGCTGGTGGCTGTTGTCGAAGGACATGGCGCTACCACTATTGTGAAGAAAATTGTTGGCAGTACCGAACCAGTGACATCTGATATTGGAACCATTCGAGGTGATTTCACTATTGATTCGTATGGACTTTCAGCGCTGGACAATCGTGCTGTGAGAAACCTGATTCATTGTTCAGAAAATTGGGAAGAAGCCGAAAAAGAAATTGCAATCTGGTTCGAAGAAAAAGAAATTATGAATTATCGTCTGGTACAAGAACAAATTTTGTACGATGTAAACTTGGACGGTATTTTGGAATAGAGGATATATTTTCCAAGGCAGTCTCTTCGCAAAGACTGCCTTTTTTTATCGGGGTGTCGTATAGTGGTAGTACGCAAGGCTGGGGGTCTTGTAGTCGGAGTCCGATTCTCCGCGCCCCGACAATGACGATGAAGTAAATTTCCAGGAAATTGTAGTCGGAGTTCTCCTCCCGAGGCGGACAGGGATTTTTACCCGCCTTGGGGCGGGCCCAATACTCCGACAATGATGACATGGAGTGTCTATAAAAATGACTTATAAAAAGCATAAAAATATGCTACGCAATCGAGACATTGCGTAGTGATATTTTTTTAACAAAAGGGAAAAAATGAGCTTAGAATGAGTAAAAAAACTCCCTCATACTGAGAGAGTTTCTTATTGCGTATAAAAAAAGACTATTACTTCGTGCTTTTTGCGAGTGTGCGGAGGGCGCGAGTCGAAAGATGCAGTTTCATACCACCAATACGTTTGGTCTGGAGGTTGATTTTGAATGTTCGACGAGTAGCGATATTGGAGTGACTACGGGCATTTCCCGTACTGGTTCCACGTCCGGTGAGTTGGCAGGTTCGGCTCATAATGATACTCTAGAGATATTACTTGGAGTAGTGTATCATAGACTTGTCTTTCTGGCAAGGCATCACTGCCTTTGGGTATAATATTGAACTATCTTTCAAAAGCATTTTTCTTTTCCGTATCTCGCCTCGAACGTTTTGTGTCTTAGCAGAGAGAAAGTCGTCTTGTTCTCCCGCCAAGGGCGAGAGTTCAGACAAAAGCTGAACCACAATACGATCTTTCTTACTCCGCTTTCATCTCAAAACGTTACCGAGTACGAGTTAAAGGAAAAGAAAAATGCTTTTGAAAGATAATTATACCTTTCCATTTATTTTTATTTTTTATGATTTCCCTCTTATGGCAAATGAAATAGTACTTATCGGATTTTATATTTTGACGCTCGTGTATTCGGTAATGATTCACGAAGTGGCGCATGGCGTCGTGGCTTTGTGGCTTGGTGATATGACCGCGAAATACGCCGATCGTTTGAATTTGAATCCACTGAAACATATTGATCCTTTTGGTTCGATTATTTTACCTCTCTTGTTATTTCTGAGTACGGGTTTTGCTTTTGGTTTTGCCAAGCCTGTACCATACAATCCTTATAACTTACGTGATCAGAAATGGGGCCCTGTACTCGTGGCGCTTGCGGGTCCGGGAGTGAATTTCCTTGTGGCCTTTATCGCCTCGTTTATTGCCAAAATGCTCCCTATTGCTCTTCTTGTGAAGATAGATATTCTCGATCGGTTTATCGGTGTCATCAGCATGAGCGGAGATTTTATGGACAAGTTTGCTTTGCTCGCAACCGCTCTGTCTGGATCACTGTCAAATGTTTTTTTTGGACTCCTTCTCCTTGTGATTTTCTGGA
Source organism: Candidatus Moranbacteria bacterium CG_4_8_14_3_um_filter_41_13 (assembly GCA_002782305.1). GTDB lineage: Bacteria > Patescibacteriota > Minisyncoccia > Moranbacterales > UBA1568 > UBA1568. The sequence continues at coordinate 10,757 of PFHN01000044.1, forward strand.
ATGTCGTTTTGGGTTGTTTCAATCTTTTGCCAGTACCGCCTCTTGATGGTTCGAAACTCCTCTATGCGCTCGTACCGATTCGTGAACGGACCGTCTTCTTTCTCGAACAGTATGGAATGTTTTTGCTTCTCATTATTATCTTCTTTTTCTCTGCTCCGATCAGCATATTTATCAACTTCGTCCTTAGCCTTTTCCTCCGTTTTTCTTTGTAGAGAGAAGAGCAATGTTTTGCCTTGACTTATACACAGTGAGACACTTCTTGACAATGAAAAAGTGTGCTATACTTATTTTGTCATCCTATACGAATTTTCATGTCATTTTTCAGAAAAAATAAACAACGAAAAACAGTACATACTTCTCTCATTTTCACACTTGTGATAGGGATGGCAATAGTGGTCTGGTCAGGTCTCCAGACTGTTTTTGCTGTGTCTACTACAAACTCTATCGAACAAATTGGTATCTCTGCATCACTCTTCAATAATGAAAATAAAGTGATAAATAACGGCTCATATGAAGTACGTTTCGCACTCTACTCTGTTGACCGATCAGTGAGTGATTCGTATCCATCAGACAGTGATGCAAGTACCCGTTTGTGGGAGGAAACTCAGACGGTAGAAGTGAAAAGTGGTCTCATCAAATCTTTCTTAGGCAAGGTGAATCCTCTGCCTGCCAATCTTGATTTCGCACAAGGGGACTACTATATCGGTATTCGCATCGGTACAGATTCTGAAATGATACCAAGAAAAAAACTCGGTTCTGTGCCAAGTGCTACCAATTCTCAATTCTTGCAAGGAAAAACTATCGGAACAAATGAGGGCGATATTTCCACTCTTGGCAAGGGAGGGAAAATGGATATTGGTATGTTGCCAACAGGCAAGGGGAAGAGTCAACTTGTTTTAGGGAATGATTCCAGACTCGCAGATATTCATGTGCAAAATACTGACATCAGTACAGACTCTCAAACATTTAACATTGGATCGGGATCATCTTTGGGTAGTACGAATTTTGATTTGACAGTTTCGAATGCTTCCTCAGCTCCTACTTTGCGTTTCAACGCGAGTACGCAAAGATGGCAATTTTCTAATGACGGTACGACATACAACAATATTTCTGGAGGATCAGTGAACAGTGTGACGCTCGGCACCGATACTAACGGAGATTATGTTGCGAGTATCACTGCTGGAGATGGGCTTGTGGGTTCGGTCACGGGTGAGGGCAGTACACCAACGCTCGGAGTAGATATCCTGAATACGGGAATCGGGTCTGGGTCGTCAATTAGTTTTTCGGGATTGGAATTCGCTGGTCCATCGAATAGTCTGACGCTTCTTCAAGGTTGCGCTAATAACGATGTGCTTTCGTGGGATAGTTCACTCAAAGCGTGGAAGTGTGCGGTGGCGAGTGGCGTGGCAGGGTTGTCTGGTTCTGGAACGAATGGTTCAGTAGCTTACTGGACCGGTATGAGTTCTTTGTCATACGAAAACCAACTGAATGTTTCCCGTGGTGGTACAGGCCTCTCTGGATCTTCTGCTCCCAATGGTTCTCTCCTTATCGGCAATGGATTAAACTATACTCTTGCCACTCTTACTCCAGGCACAGGTATCACCGTGACTAACGCCTCTGGTTCTATTACCCTCGCAACCACTGCACCAACATCGGTGACCAACGATACCAATGTCACAGGATCCATAGCGAGCAATGCTCTTACTCTGGCATGGAGCGGACAGCTTTCTGTAGCGAGAGGTGGTACCGGTCAATCTTCATATACCCCAGGTGATATGCTCTACTACAGTAGTGGCACTTCTCTTTCAAAACTCGGCATCGGTGGTAATGGTCAAGTCTTGGTCATCAGTGGAGGAATACCGACGTGGGCAGCCACTGCTCCAGGAGCAGCCCACGATCTCCTTTCTTCAGCACACTCAGATGTAGTGGCAAGTGCTGTAGCGAGAGGCAGTCTCATCACTGGTCAAGGTATTACTCCTGCTTGGGCACAACTTGCTATCGGAACCAATGGTCAGGTACTCAAATCCAATGGAACAGATATTGCATGGAGTACTGATAACAACGCTACCTATTCTGCAGGAGGGACACTGCTTCAATTATCAGGCAGTACTTTCTCCGTGAAAGAAGGCCTGCTCACCTCAGGCAGACTCTGTACCTATGATGGCACCAACCTTGTCTGTGATACGAGTAGTTCGAGTGTCGGTCATACCGCAGTCACGCTTGCAGGCACACCAAATTACCTCACCATTGATGGTGCTCAAGTGATTACTCTCGGATCAATCGATCTCACAACTGATGTAACAGGGACGCTACCAGTAGCCAATGGTG
>PFHN01000030.1 GCA_002782305.1 Candidatus Moranbacteria bacterium CG_4_8_14_3_um_filter_41_13
TATTCAGAAGAGAATGTAAGTGTCTTTGCTTGCAAAGAAGAGTACTTTGTGTCACAATACTTCTGCCGGAAAACGGCTTTTTTGTTTTGAAGTTAAAAAAGTTTTTATTTGAAAAAAAGAAAGTATGGCCAAAGATAATGTTGTAATGCGATTTGATAAGGTGTCCTTCGAATATGGGCACAAGAAACCTATTTTAGATGAGGTGAGCTTCAGTATGCGAAGTGGCTCAAAAGTGACGCTGATGGGTCAAAATGGCGCTGGAAAGAGCTCTCTTTTTAAATTGATTACAAGTGAAGAAAAACCTCAGTCTGGACGCGTTTCTATCGATCCGGGTGCTACGGTCGCTCTTGGGAGGCAAACTATTCCTCGCACGGAGCTTGAGCTTACAGTGCAGGAATTTTTCGACCAATTTTTCAAGGGCAAAGAATGGGAACTGGAGATGGGCATCAGAGAGGTACTTGAAGTAGTCAATCTGCCTATGCCAGCACTTGATAAAAAAATTGGGGAGTTTTCTGGTGGTCAGCAAGCACGCCTTCTTCTGGCATCAGCTCTGATACAGGACCCAGATATTCTCCTTCTTGATGAGCCAACGAACAATCTCGATACTGCAGGCATCCTTCATTTGACTAATTTCCTGATCAACTATGAAAAAACCTGTATCGTCATTTCACACGATGCAGACTTTCTTAATTCTTTCACGCATGGTGTGCTCTACCTTGATGTGTTTACACACAAGATTGAGCAGTATGCAGGGGATTATTATGATGTGGTAGAAGAAATTGCCAAGAGAATTGCCAAAGCACAGAGTGAAAACGTTCGCCTCGAACGCACTATCCAAGAGAAGAAAGATCAGGCTAACGTTTTTGCAAACAAAGGAGGAAAACTCCGTGCTGTTGCCAAACGTATGCGTACACTCGCTGAAGACCTTGAAGAAAATAAAATGGATGTCAGACAAGAAGACAAGACACTTCCAGGTTTCGAAATAGTATGTGCGGGCGTAGTTGGACCAATTGTTGAGATACGTACAGTGAAACTTATTACCGATCTTGGGCCAGCTGTGAAACGCGTGGATTTGATACTGAAGAAAAATATGCATTTGCTCGTATCTGGGCCGAATGGTATTGGCAAGAGCACTTTCCTTGAGGCCCTTGCTTCGGGCGATAAAGATCGTGCTCATATCACTGATGGCATCAAGGTAGGATACTATCGTCAGGATTTCTCGACGCTTGATTTCGATAGTACGGTGATGGATACACTTCTTGCTTCGATGGAAGAGAAGAGCAAAGAGCAAGCTTATAAGATAGCCACGAAATTCCTTATTCCTGCAGAACTGATGCAAAATAAAATAGAGAGTCTTTCAGAGGGACAGAAGGGACTCCTGATGTTTGCAATCTTGTATGCTGAAAAGCCAGACCTGCTTATTCTTGATGAACCGACCAATCATATCAATTTTCGTCATTTGCCAGTCATAGCAGAAGCACTTGATGAGTACAAAGGCGCCATGATTCTTGTGTCTCACGTGCCTGATTTTGTGGCGCAGATTCGTATTGATGAAGTGCTTGATCTTGAGACGCTCCTCTAGAAAGAAGTTTGATCTTCGCAGAAGAAGATTTTCCAGAGAAGCCACAGTATACTGAAGAAGGCAAGGAGTAAGAAGGGGATTGTACTCAGGGGAAAACGGAGCGTTGAAAGAAGAAACATACACAAGGTAAAGAAGAATCCGATCCATACGAGAGGATTCTTTTTTTGTAGTCTGATTTTGAAATCTTGTTCTACAATACGTCCGAGTACGAGAGTGAAGAATGAAAGAAGGAAAAGAATTATGAAGAGTTTGGTCAGACTTATATGTGCGGTGATGAAGAGAGGGAGCATCATCTCGATACTGAGGAGAGACAAGAAACCAAGATAGCCAATAAAGAGAAATTCTATTAGGAGATTATAGAGTAATGTCAGTACGCCATTTTCTTTGTAATGGATAATGGACTGCATCCATTTTTGGTTTATTTGAGACATAGGATTATGCGTTAGAGGAAGAAAGTGAAAGGATTAGAGGGCGCCGAGACGTGAAATGAGACGTTGTTTGATTTGGGAGAGAGTGAGAAGAATAGTATCTTTACTTTGCTTTGTTTTGAATGATACGTCGAGCGTTTGTAGTTCGATATCGATATCGTTATCTTGGATAGAGAGGATAAAATCGTTGCCAAAGCCTGAGGTTAGTGTATCAATAGAAGCATCACACGAGAATGATTGACCCAAGAGTCCTGGTCTCAGCGCACATGATACTTGTTTTGCACTGGCGAAAGAAGAGACGAGGACAGGCATTTGTTTTTCTTTCAGGAAGTTCAGGTAGACACTATCTTCGATGGGTCTTTTGAATCCTTTATCAATGAGATAGTAGGTGTTCGTATCTTGATCGAAGAGAAGTGTGCCGTCCGGATGTATGGCACCGAGCAGAATAATCCTTCCTCGTTTGTATATACCAATTTCTTCCTCGCTGGCAGGAAGAACATCTTCGAAGCGATATCCAAGAGTGAGCAGTGTTTCGGCATTTCCGATAGGACGCATATCAGTTTCACTCGTGATAATGAACACTCCATCAGCAAAAGAAACAAGGGACCCAACACGATAACCAATAAATTCTTCAGAGAGAGTATGCGCCGTAAGAAAGCTTTCGTTTTCTTCGTGTGCCATTGACTCTGTATAGCGAGAAAGAAAAGCAGATGGGCTGACAAATAGATAGAGAGTGTTGTCTTTTAGTGCATAATAGGTATCTGCTATTTTGTATATTGTTTCTTCTGGAAATGAAGTAATAGGCATCCCGGTAGGGAGGAAGAAACTTTGATAGGATCTTCGTATCACTACTGAGAAGTTTTCCGGCAGAGCAGATTTTTTCTCAAGAGTAAGATGAGCGGTAAGGGAAGAGAAAGTGCCACTGACACTCGCTGAAGTGATAAGCGCGCCACTGCTTATAATTTTGCCATTGTTAGCTGGTGTACGCTTCTCGGAATATGGTGCAGAGAGAGTATTTCTGGAATTAGAGACGCGGAAATTATATTTGAAAGAGAACGTAGGGAAGAAAAGCTTCAGAGCAAAAAGAGTTATTCCAATAAAGAGAGAAAGATACAGAAGAATGCGAATACCTTGATAGACGGTTTGTAAACGTGATGGCAGAATAGGAAGATGAAACATAATTAGTGAAACATAAAAAGGGAATTACGTGTTTCTTTAATGACTTTTTTTGGAAAGGAGGGGAAAATATTTGACTCTGCAGAGGGGGTATTTTCTAATTGATTGGTGCTAAAAAGAATAGTTTTTTGAAAAGAGAGATGGCGATCGAGAATGGTAGTATAGCGCAATTGATCCTTTTCCGGAACAATGAGATATACATGAGTATACGGTGTTGTATTAAGTGAGAAGAGATCATTAGGATTGAAGAAATACACGATATTTTTCTCCGTGAGGTATGAAGTAGTACCAGTCATCATCGAAAAACCACTACCTGTGACCCCTCTTTCTACGAGTACGAGGTCGGTGTCGAGAAACAATTGACTGACAGAGAGAGCTTGTTCTTTGAGACCTCTATTTTCTGCAAAAGAGAAACCAAAAATAAATGCAGGGTATATCGAAAGAAGGAGGATAAGAAAAAGAAAGGTGACAGCAAAGAAAGGTTTTCCCTTTGGTGTGCTAAAAGGAATAGATTTTTGGAAAGAAAAAAGCCTTGCTATGCCGACGATAGCTGAAAAAAGAAGTGTAGGGAAGATGGAAAAAAGAAAGCGTCTGAGCATCCACGGATGATCAGGTGAAATATTAGGATCGATGAGATAGATGAACGTAGGAAGAGTCAGAAGTGTCGGCATAAGGAGGAGCCATCTTTTTTCTTTGATAAAGAAAAGTATAGCCGTCAGACCAAGAATGAACACTATGCCAAGTCCATAGAGAAAGAAGTGTGACCACAGGGACGGACTCAGACTGGTGATTGGTGTAGAAAGAGTTTCACTTTTTGTGATATGGAGGAATTTGAAAAGTGCTTTACCGATAACCGTATAATAAGGAAGGTTGACGATAACATCGATGATGAAAACGCATAAGAAAAATAAAAGTGGTAGTAATATACTTCTCCACAGATACTTTTTTCGAATGATGTTTGTATAGGGACTGCAAGTGAGTATGGCGATAGTGATACCAAGGATTACAAATCCTTCGATGCGAGTGAATGCAAGCAGTGAAGCAGAGAGTAAGGCTGAAACATAAAACAGTATTTTTCCTTCTTCGAAGAAAGAGATGAGAGCGAAACAAAGAGAGAGGAAAAGAAAGAGTGCGAGATTTTCACTGAGCGTCATTTTTGCAAACCAGATAAGAATAAAGGAGGTTGCGAAAAGGAGGAGTCCTGCGGAAGCGTAGAGAGGATGAACGAATTTTCGTAAGAGGGCATAGAAGAAGAGAAGAGAAAGAAAGAGGAGAAGAGTGTTACTAATGATAAATCCGTGTTCTCCGAAGAGTATGACAAATCCTGCGAGCCACGAAGTATAGCCGAGAGGAAACTGAGTGATGAGATCGCCCGTTTTTGTGTAAGCGAAACCAGGGAAGTTTTGTGCGGGACCTTTTTCGTGTAGTGCAAAGAAGGTGTGACTGGCAGGAGTTGAGAATATGAGTTTGCCATTTTGTGCTAAGCGAAAAGCTGCTTCGCTGATAGAACCTTGATCACGTCCAGAAAATATTGTCGGTACAGTATAGATACCAATGAGGAGCGTAAAGAAAAGAGAGAATATGATGACGAGTCGTATTTCAGACGAAGTGCCTCCCCATATTTTTCTTCCAACGAACAGCAGGGGAATAAGACTGATGAAGGCACCAAGAAAAACAAGGGAAGGGAGGAAACTCTGAAAAAGAGTGAGGAGAAAAAGAAACCAACCGAAAAACACAACAATGCTTCCGAATACAGTCAGAAGTGATGAAAAATGAGAGTGGGCAAAAAATGATTTAAGAGAGTTCATATATATAGTATACAGCAAGAATGGCGTTTGCAAAGCACTTGGAATGCGTTTACAATAAAGAGAGACTCAAAGAAGATTATTTGTGTATTTGGTAGTATCGCTTTTATGAAAATACTTGTTGTTGCTCCCACGCCATTTTTCTCTGATCGTGGCACTCATATCCGTATTCTGGAAGAAGCGCTGGCCCTCGAAAAACGAGGACACGAAGTGATGATTGCGACATACCATATTGGTCAAGACTTGCCAAAAAGTCTTAACAGTCATATCGATATCAGACGTATCAGGCGATTGCTTTTTTGGTATAAGAAACTTGAGGCGGGTCCTGATTGGCAGAAAGTCTTGCTTGATATTATGCTTCTTCGTAAAACATTTTATCTGGCTCGTACATGGAGACCTGACGTGATTCACGGTCATCTCCACGAAGGAGTACTTATCGGCTTTATTGTGAAGAAGCTCCTCTTTTTCCGAAAGATAAAACTCGTAGCAGATTTCCACGGAAGTCTTACCAAAGAAATGGTATCACACAGTTATCTCCGCGCTACGGGGATGCAGAAGCTTTTCGAATCAATCGAACACTTCATCAATGGACTGGGGGATAGAACTGTTGCGAGTTCATGGGACAATGTAAAGAGAATCAATACTGTTACCAGGAAACATCCAGCACAAATTTTGCTTGATGGCACCAGACTTTCGATGTTTGAAAATATGCCGTCAGTTTCCTCTCTCCGCACACTGTTTCATATTCCGCAGGACAAGGTAGTTATTACCTACACAGGAGCACTTATTCCGAACAAGGGGATAAAAATACTGCTCGAAGTGATCACACTTGTTTGTAAAAAATATACGAATGTCCACTTTGTTATTGCAGGATTTCCCGTTGATCAAATTGAAACATATCTGAGGCAAGATGTTTTCAGAAAATATGTGACTGTCATCAGTCCACTTCCCTATTTCTCTCTCGCGAAAGTTCTCTCTATGAGTGATATCGGGGTAGATCCCAAAGAATCGAGTACCAAGCAAGCGAGTGGTAAAATGCTCCAGTATATGGGAGCAGGCTTGCCCGTGGTCTGTTTTGATACGGAGAATAACCGTCACTACGCCGGAGATGGTGGTGTATATGCGAAAGAAGCGACTAAGGAGAGTTTGGCAGAAGCGTTGGGCACACTTATCACTTCTGAAGTATTACGCACAGAAAAGGGTGAGGTGAATCATACGAGAGCGAAAATGTTCAGTTGGGAATCATCAGCAGAAAAACTCGAAAAAATCTATCAAGAAATTCTGTAACAGAAACATATGAAACTGCTACTCATCAAGGTTGGGAAAGCCTGGCAAACCCTGAAGCGTGATGGACTCTTTCGTGGAGGGAAGCGCATCATGACATCGTTTTTAGCACTCTTTCACCGAGTCCATCCTGGGGATATTCTTTTTATTACAGGAGGTGTCGGGGATAGTGCGAGGTACCGGACGAAACATGTTGCAGAAGAATTGATCTGCAATGGTTTCTCGTGTGATACAACGGTTCAGGATAATCCTTTTCTCGTTACCTATGCAGGCAAATTTTCTGTTTTTGTTTTTCATAGAGTCCTCTATACTCCGAGCGTTGCGAAATTGATTGAGGCAATCAAACTACTGAGCAAAGAAATTATTTTTGAAACCGATGATCTCGTGTATGACAAAGAGTTTCTCCAGCATATGGATTATTTTCAGAAGATGAATACCTTTGAAAGGAAACTCTATGAGAATGGTGTAGGCGGAGAAATCCTCGCTGATCCGTATGTAAGAGTATGTACGACCTCGACAGAGTATCTCGCGAGTAAACTCCGTGAGAGAGGAAAACAGGTTTTCGTGATAAAAAATAAACTGGCAAAACAAGACATCTCTGATGCAGAGCAAGCGATGCGCGAGAGAAAACGTGAGGATGCATATATTCGTATTGCCTATTTTTCTGGAACACCGAGTCATAACAAAGATTTCGCGGTCATCACTCCTGTACTTGTGAAGTTGCTTGATCAGTATCCGCATATACGTTTGGTATTGACTGGTCCTCTTGATACAGATACGATTCTGAGTTCGTATACTGCTCAGATAGAACGTATCCCGTTTGCACCACGAAGCGCGCATTTTAGGAATATTGCAGAAACGGATATCAATCTCGCTCCACTCGAGATTGGTAATCCTTTCTGTGAATCAAAATCAGAGCTCAAGTGGTTCGAGGCAGGCATTGTTGGTGTGCCAACCATAGCCTCTGCAACAGCACCGTATCTGGATGCTATTACCGATGGAGTTGATGGCTATACCGCAAGGACAGAAGATGAATGGCAAGAGAAACTTGAGCGATTGATCCAGAGCAAAGAAGCACGTGAAAAGATGGGTTCAGAAGCTCGACAAACAGTACTGAAACGTTATATTATAAAAAAAGATAGTGGTTCAGAATATTATAATTATTTGAGAAGTAAAGTAACGAAAAAAATATGAAAGTACTCATCACAGGTGGAGCAGGGTTCATCGGATCGGCGGTCGCTAAGAAACTCATAGAGCGCGGAGATACAGCAGTCCTCATTGATAATTTCAATGATTATTATGATCCGAAATTGAAACGTAATCGTATTAAAATTTTTCTCAAAGATTGTAAGAGTGGATTTACTCTTTACAAGGGCGATATTCGTGATACGAAGTTTCTCGAGAGAGTCTTCAAAAAAGAAAAACCTGATAAAATTGTGCATCTCGCAGCGATGGCTGGCGTCAGATATGCCATCGAACATCCGCTACTGTATGTAGATGTCAATGTCGTTGGGACGACGAATCTGCTCGATATCGCGGTACGATATAAAGTCAAAAATTTCGTGTATGCATCATCGTCTTCTATCTATGGTCTGAACAAACCGCCATTTTCTGAGAAGGATATGACAGATACTCCGATTTCTCCCTATGCAGCAACCAAGAAAGCGACAGAGCTTCTCGCACATTGCTTCAGTCATATCCATGGGCTCCCGACCACCGGACTACGTTTTTTTACCGTATACGGCCCTTGGGGACGTCCTGATATGGGTGTGTTCAAATTCATCGAGAATATTATTTGCGGAAAAACTATCGATGTCTATAATTTTGGAAAGATGAAACGGAACTTCACGTATATTGATGACATTGTTTCTGGAGTGCTGACTGTGCTCGATGCTGATCTTCCTTGTGGGGTTATGAATATTGGTGGCGATCACGAGGTGGCTCTGATGGATTATATTGCTACGGTAGAAAAATATACTGGTAAGGAAGCAAAGAAAAATATGATGCCGATGCAACCAGGTGATATGGCTTCGACCGTAGCCGATATACGGAAACTTCGTAAACTTGGTTGGAAGCCGACTACCCAAGTAAAACAAGGCGTGAAAAACTTCGTGGATTGGTACAAAGAATATTATAAGATTGTCTAAGATAGTAATCAGTATCAAAGAAAAATAAAAATCATGATGAATATACGAGAGTCTTTTACAGGACGCGAATGGCTTGGTATCAGTGTTGTGCCGGTACTTGGTATTTTGAGTTTCCAGGCGTGGACATCTTTTCAAAGAGTGATGTCTGACAGTGCTTTTTCTTTGTGGTATCCGATTGGCTGGTTTTCCTTCTTAGCGAGTCTCTTTTTTCTCGGCACGGTTGTTTGGAACAGAACCACGCTTCGTGTACTTGGTGGTTTGATGCTCTTTTTACCTGGGCTCTATTTCATCAGGTCATGGGAGTATCTTGGGGTGGGGATAGTATCTTTTTTCCTTTTCTTTTTTGGATCATCAGCAGTGATGAAGGAAGCGGAAAATCATCTTCATTTTCATTTCTTCAAAAACGTCCGAGGAGGATCTTTCTTTTTTGTGTTGGGACTTTCTCTCCTCCTGTCGACTGGTTATTATGTATCTTTGAAAAATGTTTCTTGGGAAGAGATGGTACCTCGGTTTCGGCTTGGTGATGGTATGACAAAAATGATTTTCAAGACAGCTGGGATACTGAATCCAAGTTTTGCAGAACTGTCGAAAGAAGATATGACTGTTGACGATTTCCTGCGTACACTGAATACGCATACAGAAACCGATGCTCAGGTAGAGACGTCAGATACCAATACGAAAGATATAACATCCTTTTTTCCAGAGATGAACCAATTACTGAAACAACAGAACATTTCTTTTGTTTTTGATGTGAATCAATCAAAAACCGCTGAGGCACTGTTTCTTGAAAGTGGTCGGAAGCAAATTGCGTCTCTTGCAGGAAGACCGGTGTCTGGTGATGAAAAACTTTCTCTCGTACTCTCGTCTGCTGTACAAAATAAATTGATTGCACTGATGAATGGAGGTGAGACGATTCGTCATATACCCTCTCAAGTTATTCCGTTCTTTCTCGCCTTACTTCTTTTTTTGACGCTTCTGTCTCTTTCTTCGCTTATCGTCCCTCTGTGCATACTTCTTTCGAGTATTTTTTTCTTCTTTTTTTGTAAGCTGGGTTGGCTCACACTTGCAACGATGCCTGTCGAGCAGGAATATCTCAAAAGATAAGAAATCAAATTAGCACTCACTTCATAGGATTGCCAATTTTTTCGTTTTGGGGTAGAATGAAAAGCGTACAAAGAAGAATTTGATTGATATAAAGAGTATACGGAATATGGCAAATTATTATGAAACATTAGGGGTGCCGAAGAATGCCTCTCAAGATGATATTAAGAAAGCTTTTCGCAAGCTCGCTCATAAACATCATCCTGATAAGACTGGCGGTGACGAGAAGAAGTTTAAAGAAGTGAATGAAGCCTATCAAGTCCTTTCTGATAAAGAGAAGCGTGCCAGATATGATCAGACGGGTCAAGACTTCCATAGTCAGGGTCAACCAGGCGCAGGTGCCGGACAGGGTTTTGGTGGTTTTGGAGGATTTTCTCAAGGTGGAAATGCTTCTGGTTTTGATTTTTCTGGCACTGGCTTTGAGGATATTTTCGGAGACATTTTTGGAGGCGGAGGAGGTCGTTCACACACACGGTCGCGTGGTGGTTCGGATATTGCTGTCGATGTAGAGATTTCTTTCGAAGAAATGGTACGGGGCGTGAAGAAGAATATTCGTTTGCGGAAATTATCGTATTGTGATTTCTGTCATGGTACAGGAGGCGATCCGAAGTCAAGAGAAGAAATATGTTCAGATTGTGGTGGCAATGGACAGATACGTCGTACCGTGCAAACAGTGTTTGGCGCTTTTGCTCAAGCAGTCACCTGTGAACGCTGTCATGGGCGTGGCAGAGTATACAAAGAAAAATGTCCATTGTGTCACGGTGATGGACGCGTGAACAAAGAAGAAGAAATACCTATCAATATTCCTGCTGGTATCGATAACAATCAGACGCTTTCTCTGGAAGGGTATGGTACAGCAGGAGAAGATGGAGCACCTGCGGGTGATCTTCTCGTGACAGTCCATATCACTCCCCATACCTTCTTGAAGCGCAGAGGAAATGATATCACCTCAGAAGTACAGATTACCTTCCCTCAGGCAGTACTGGGAGATAAAATCAACATTGAAACTATTGAAGGTGCGGTGGCAATGAAGATACCCGCAGGGACGCAGTCTGGCGAAGTGTTTCGTATTCGTGGTAAGGGTGTTCCGGTACTTGGCCATTTTGGTCGAGGGGATCATCTGGTGACACTAACTCTTGTTGTTCCAAAGAAAGTATCGCGTGAAGAAAAAGGACTCATTGAAAAACTGGGGCAATTAGAATCTTAAGGAAGTATGAGTGAAGAAGCCTTGAAACGATATCAAGGCTTCTTTTGCTTTTCAGGGCGCCTCATTGTATAATAGAGGTATAATTTTTATCCATAAGAAAGATTAAGAGTATGCACAATTTGATTCAAGTACTCCTCGTTGATGATGATGAAAATAGCCGCACACTTTATGCAGAGAGTTTGCGAGCGGTGAATTTTGAAGTTGTAGAGGCTAAGGATGGACTCGAAGGTTTGGAGCTGGCGACGAAACATGCCCCGAACATTATTGTATCTGGTATTATTATGCCGAGGATGGATGGCTTTCAGCTCGTTGAATCACTGAAGAAAAATGTCTCTACGATGCATATCCCAGTACTTTTCCTTTCTCACTTAGGCAGAGGAGAGGATGAGAAGCGTGCCAAAGAGTTGGGGGTGGCAAATTTTCTGCTTCGAGATATGACAACGCCCAATGAGATGGTGGAAGCTATTAATGCGTGCTTAGTTTCTGATACATACGTACTGGGTATTGATGCCTTTAATTTTGATGCCGAAAAATTCGCGAAAGCTTTCAATCTAAACACTGATTTTATTTGTTCCGAAGAAAAACCAGGTGGTCGTATTACTCTGACGTTGAAGAAGAATAAAAAAGGGGACAGAAGTTTTGACGCTGAAGTGACGTGCTCATAATGAATTGATACCTATTCCTTCTTATGGCTGTATGGAAATATAGAGTGGAAGATATCCAAGAGAAGAGTACATCAGGAAAATATCACCCAGTTATTGAAACGCTTCTTGAAACGAGAGGATATGATGATGAAGAATCTCGTCAGCGTTTTTTGTTTCCAAGTTTTGATCGTGATATCTATGATCCTTTTTTGTTTTCACAGATGGAGAGAGTGGTTTCTCGTATTGGAGAGACAAAGAAGAATAAGGAAACAATTGGTGTTTTTGGAGATTTTGATGCTGATGGCGTGACGTCGTCAGTGATCATTCGTGAGGCGCTCACGGCTCTTCATATCCCTGTCGAAGTCTATATTCCTGAGAAGATGAATGAAGGACACGGATTCAACATTCTCGCAGTGGATTTTTTTGAGAGTAAAGGTATTAAGCTTATTTTGACGCTCGATTGTGGTATGACCAACCATGAAGCTATTTCGGAAGCGAAAAAACGAGGTATCGAAACGATTGTCGTCGATCATCATCATGTGCCAGAGATATTGCCTGAAGCGTATGCTATTATCAATCCAAAAATTGCCACGGAAACCTATCCCTTTCGGGAACTCTGTGGTGCGGGGACAAGTTTCAAAGTCGCTCAGGCATTATTTTTGCGTTATATTCCAGAGGAGCAAGACCAGCTCAAATGGATACTTGATGTCGTAGCCATTGGTACGGTAGCGGATGTGATGCCTCTTATCGGTGAGAATAGAGCAATCGTGAAGTATGGTCTTATTGTACTTTCAAAAACTCGTCGCGTGGGTCTAGAGGAGATGTTCTCAGTAGGAAGAATCAAGATTGATGAAGATACTATTCCAGATGCACATACGATTGGATTTCAGATAGCACCACGTATTAATGCTGCTTCGCGGATGGCGCACGCAATGCTCGCTCATAACCTGCTTATAGAGAAGGATCGTGCTCGTGCGAGGGTACTGGCACTTGAGCTTGATGCATACAATGTCGCTCGTCAGAAAATCAGTGCAACGACAACCAACGAAGTGAGAGCGATAGCAGTAGAGAAATATAGTGAGAGGAAGTTTATTTTTGCTCTTGATGAGAAATTTCCTTTTGGTATTATTGGGCTCGTTGCAGGACGTATCGCAAATGAGTTCCACAAACCGACGTGTGTACTGACGCGTGGCGAAACAGAGAGCAGAGGGTCTTTTCGCAGTATTCCAGAATTGAATGTGATAGAAATTATCGAACAATGTGGTGATTTATTGAAGAAGTTCGGTGGACACGCACAGGCAGCTGGTATGACAATCGAGAATAAGAATATCGATGCGTTCTATGAGAAGTTTGATGCCTTGGCCACAGAGGTACTGGCAGATGTGATCACACAGCCAGAAATATGGGTAGATATGAAACTCCATCCAGAACACATTACTCAGTCCCTTGTCCGAGATTTAACCTTGTTTGCACCTTTTGGAGAAGGTAATCCAGAACCAGTATTTGCACTGGAAAATATGCTTATTGAAGAAGTGCGTTTTGTGGGGAACGGTGAGAAACATATGAAATTCCGTCTTGCTCAAAAAGAGGGAGGTACAAAAGTTTTCGATGCTATCGGATTTTCTCTCGGTAAACAGTTTCCTGACTTGAAGCAAGGAAACGTGATTGACGTTCTCTTTCAATTGAGTGAGAATACTTGGAATGGTAAAACAACTATCCAGTTGAAACTGTTAGACATCCGTCCAAAAATTTCTGTGTAAATCTCGTTCTTTATACACAGGGGGGGGATACAGTGTCTTGACCCTTTTTTGTTTGAGATGTCACTCGAAGTGATTATCCCCAGCTGTGTTTGTTGATTATTCTTTATAGCAGAGATAATTTCTATATGGTACAATATGTCTATTAGGAGAGTGATGAAAAAATATGGAAAAAATAGTGATGTATAGCGATGGCGGATCACGGGGTAATCCTGGTCCAGCAGCTCTCGGTGTTTATATAGAAACACTGAATAAAAAATATGGTGAGTTTCTCGGAACAAAGACGAACAACGAAGCTGAATATTCAGCTATCATTTTTGGTTTGAAAAAAATAAAATCTCTGATTGGAAAAGCTGTGGCGAAAAAAACGGCTATCGAATGTCGGATGGACAGTGAACTCGCTTGCAAACAACTGAATCACGAATACAAGATAGAGAATGAAAAATTACAGCCACTTTTTCTTGAAATATGGAACTTGATACTCGATTTTTTGGAGGTGAAGTTTGTTCATATACGGAGAGAGTATAATACTGTAGCTGATGCATGTGCCAATGAAGCGATGGACAATGCAGAAAAAAAGAAACAATTATTTTAGAAAATATACATTACTGACTGTACCATTATGCTGACCAAAAAAAGAATCATCATGAGCATATTTATCATCCTCGCTGTGTGGGGTGGGGTAGTATATTATCGAAGCACAAAGACAGCGGTTCTGGTTCAGACAGAAACAGTCAAACGGGGCACTCTCTCTGAAACAGTAAGTGTGACAGGAGAAGTAGTGCCGAAGGATTATGCAGATTTTGCTTTCCAGAGTACAGGGACTGTCGATGAAGTGAATGTCAAAGAGGGTGATATAGTGACCACTGGACAGCGTATTGCGTCCATCGATCGCACGGTTCTTTTCTCACAACTTAAACAGGCGAGAGTTGCTCTTGCCATCGTAGAACAAAGCGATAAGCAGGCACATCTGCGTCGTAATGCTTCAGGGAAAAGCTGGGCTGATTTGAAACCTGAAGAACGTGCTGCTATAAAATTGAAGACCGAGCAAGCGAGAGAAAATGTACGTACACTCGAATCACAAATGAAACAAAATGTTCTCCTGGCGCCATTTGATGGGCAGATTACGAGACTGAATCTTCGTGTCGGTGAGGTCGTTACCTTGGGTAAAGTTGTTGGTCGTATTTACCATGCGAATGGCTTCATTGTTGAATCACGCATACCAGAATCAGATATTGTGAAAATTACTCGTGATATGGAATCGCGGATTACTTTTGACGCACTTTCGGCCGACGAAATAGCTCTAGCAAAAGTATCTGCTATCGCTGTGTCTGCGACTACTATCCAGGATGTTGTTTCTTATGTTGTGAAATTTGAGCTCAGTAACTCAGATGCTCGTCTGAAAGATGGTATGACGGCGAATATTGATATTGAAACAGCCAGGAGAGACGATGTTCTGATGGTACCATTCCGCGCTCTGACGAAGGAAAATAGTAAGACATATGCCGAAGTAAAACAGCTTGATGGAACATTTATGAAAACAGAAGTGAAAACTGGTCTTGAAGGTGATGATGGCACTATCGAAATCAAATCAGGACTCAAGGAAGGTGATGCAGTGACTATCGGATCAGTACAGGTGAAATAATATACCAGAACAAATCCTATGAGTCTCATCGCAGTTTCAAATTTGGAAAAAACATACAAGAACGAAGATGTGGAAACCAAAGCTCTCTCCTCAGCAACTTTTCGTATCGAGAAAGGGGAGTTTATTTCCATTATGGGTCCATCAGGGTCAGGCAAATCGACACTAATGCAGATACTTGGTCTTCTTGATCGGGCGACTGGTGGAACTTATTTTCTTGAGGGTAAAGATGTGACGAAGTTTACAGATGATGAACTCGCACGTCTCCGGAATAAGACCATCGGTTTCGTCTTTCAGGCGTTCAACCTTTTGCCGAAGACAAGCGTGTATGAGAACGTCGAGCTCCCGCTTCTCTATGATGATCAGTCGATAGAGAAGAATGAAAAGAAAGTTTTGGAGGCTATTACCGCTGTTGATATGGTGCATCGGAAAGATTATCTTTCGAGTCAGCTCTCAGGAGGCGAGAAACAGCGTGTGGCTATTGCCAGAGCCCTCGTGAATAATCCAGAGATTATTTTTGCGGATGAGCCGACAGGAAACCTTGATTCCAAAGCAGGATTACAGGTAATGGCTATCCTCCAGAAACTCAATGATGCCGGACATACCATTGTCCTCGTGACACACGAAACTTACACCGCTGAACACGCGAAACGAATTCTTTCGATGAAAGATGGACAAATCATTGGTGATACCCTTGTCACCAATCGCCGTATTGCCAAAGAAGGGGAAATATTTCTCAAATGAAATTATCAGATCCACTCAAAATATCGTATCGGACATTGTCGGCTTCCAAACTGCGGTTTTTTTTGACGGTGCTCGGCATTGTGATTGGGGTGGCATCGGTGATACTCGTGATGGCTATTGGGGCGAGCGCTCAGAAACTCGTGCTTTCGCAAATAGAAAATGTCGGCTCGAATCTCGTGGCTATTCTTCCTGGCGCATCAGAGGAGAAAGGTCCTCCCGCATCTGCTCTTGGTATTATCACTACGACGTTTACGAATGATGATTTGAAAGCTCTGCGTGAAAGAAGAAATGTGCCACATCTTTCGTCGATAACAGGATACGTCAGTGGATCAGCGACAGCGGAATTTCAATCGACATCACTCGAATCGAGTTTTCAGGGTGTTTCACCAGACCTCATTCAAATAGAAAATATTCGTATTGCTTCTGGACGTTTTTTCTTTCCTGAAGAAGAATATGATCTTTCGCGAGTGATGGTGATTGGTGCGACGCGAGCGAAAGAACTCTTTGCCAATCGCAATCCTATCGGAGAAACAGTGACGCTGAAGAAAATCCCTTTCAAGGTTATCGGAGTATTAGAAGAACGAGGCTCTGCCGCCTTCTCGAATCCGGATACTCTTATCTATATACCGCTTGGAACAGCACAGAAATTGCTTCTCGGTATTAACTATCTCAATTCGGCTCGCGCCAAAATAGATGACCCGATGAATATTGAGAGGAGTATCGCTGATATCAACCTCCTTCTTCGTAAGAGACACGATATGAAGGACACTGAAGAATCTGATTTTTCAGTACGAAGTACGGCAGCGGCCCTCAGTATTCTCACAACTATCACTGATGTACTCAAATATTTTTTGCTCGCTATTGCTTCTATCTCACTTCTTGTCGGTGGCATCGGTATTATGAATTCGATGCTTATTTCTGTTTCTCAGCGTGTGCGTGAAGTGGGTTTGAGGAAAGCTGTTGGCGCGCAGAGGATACATATTATTATGCAGTTCCTGATTGAAGCATCGTTTATCACTCTGACAGGAGGTATTATTGGTATTATTTTTGGTGTGCTTATTGCGCATATTACTTCTCTCGTTCTTGTGGAGTTAGGGTATGATTGGCGATTTCTCGTACCGCTCTCTTCGCTCGGCATTGGTTTTTCTGTTTCGTTTATCATCGGTATCATCTTCGGACTGTATCCTGCAATCAAAGCCTCACGTATAAGCCCTATGGAAGCGCTACGTTATGAATAGTTTACATATCAGGAAAATTCTTACAGCATTTTCTTTTGCGGTCAAAACCATTCGCACACATAAAGCCAGGACATTCCTTGCTCTTCTTGGTGTGGTGATTGGAGTGTTTGCGGTGGTGATTGTGATGACACTTGGTGATGGAGTGAAGAGTTTTATTTTGGGACAAGTATCCAGTCTTGGTACCGACTTGATACAAGTAGAAGTAAAAATTCCGGGCAACGGGAAACAATCATCAGGGAATGCAACAGGGAGAGTACAGGGAACACAAATTACAACACTGACGGTGAAAGATAGTGAAGCTATTCATAAACTGCCCAATGTGATAGCTGCGTATGCGGGGACTATCGGACAGGAGCGAGCAGTGTATGGTTCTACAGAAAAAAGAATTCTCCTTTTTGGTACGGGTGCAGATGTAGCATTGGTTGATAGAAATGCAAAGCTTGAGAGCGGAAGATTCTTCACGGATGGAGAAGACGCTAGTCTGACGCGTGTCGTGGTACTGGGTTCAGAAACCAAGAAAACATTTTTTGGTGAGAGTGATGCTGTAGGGGAATACATTACGCTCAAGGGTGAAAAATACCACGTCATTGGAGTACTCGCTTCACGAGGGGCCGTCGCCTTTCTTAATTTTGATACCTTTACGTACGTTCCGATTCAGACACTTCAGAAGAAAATACTCGGAGTTGATTATGTCCAGATGATATCGGTGCAGATGAAAAATCCCGTGTATGAGAAAGAAACCGTAGCAGACATCGTTGCACTCCTTCGTAAACGTCATGATATTGCCAATCCAGACAAAGATGATTTTGCTGTTTCCTCTACGAAAGAGGCACAGCAGACGCTTGGTGATGTACTCGGATCGCTGACTATTTTGCTGCTTGCTCTCACTTCTATTTCACTTGTTGTAGGAGGCGTCGGTATTATGAATGTGATGTATGTGTCAGTATCAGAACGTACGAGCGAGATTGGTCTCCGCAAGGCTGTCGGTGCGACAAGCGGGGGTATTTTGCGTCAGTTCCTTTTCGAAGCACTGATCATTACTTTCTTAGGTGGACTGATTGGGATCCTTCTGGGTATTGTTATGGCTTTCGGACTTACGAAATTATTTCAGTACATTGGGTACAACGTCATGTTGCAATTTTCCTTTGCATCTTTTCTCCTGGGAGCAGGTTTCTCAATGGCAGTGGGGCTCATATTTGGTATCGCTCCAGCCTATCGTGCTTCACAGCTTTCGCCGATGGAGGCTCTGCGAAGAGAATAAAACTTTTTAGTCTTTACTCAGTGTATAAAAAGGTTGTACGTTTTCAAAAGGGATAGATGTTTCTTCGGAATTATTTTCCATAGAAATAGTTTGTGAAGTTTCGCTATTTACAATTCTTTTTTCTACGCGGTTTCCTTTGAGTTTTTTTGCTTTCTCTGGAGATATTTCCCGACCTGTTTTCTTATCGAAATAGAGAGTCTTTCCCGTACTGAGAATTTCACCGGTTTTTGCAGGAATAATTTTTGGTGTATAAGCCGTAAAACCTGTTTCAGGAAAACGAACAAGCGCCGTATTCATAAACTCACGCCAAATCGGAGCAGCTACGAAAACACCATCAGCACCAGCATTCATTGGTCTGTTATCATTGTTGCCGGCCCAGACTGCCGTAGCGATGGATGTGGTATATCCTACCGTCCAAGCATCGCGGAAATTTTGTGTCGTACCGGTTTTGGCAGCCACGAAAACATGAGCAGGAAAAGCGAGGGGACTATGTGCTCCAAATATCGGTGTACGCGAAACGTTATCCGAAAGAATTGAGTTTATCTTTTCTGCAATATCCGTGTCGAGTACTTGTATTCCTTCTTTTTCATTTTTCGTCTGTACATATTCTTCTCCACGAGTATCAATAATTTTCAGTATGGGTTTGATGGTGTGTCTTATGCCATTTTGACTGAATACAGAGAAAGCACTCGCCATATCGATAGGTTTCACTTCAGCACCACCGAGTACGAGTGCGAGCCCATAACGTTTCGGATCAGTGAGAGTAGTGATGCCCATTCGTGTTGCGAGGTCGATGGTATCGGTTACTCCAGCAAGCGCAAGAGTTTGCACCGCAGGCACATTGAGTGACATAGCGAGCGCTTGACGCATCGTGAGCACACCGTGAAATTTCCCGTCATAATTTCTTGGAATGTATGGTCTGCCAGATCCATCTGGACCAAAATTGATTGGACGATCAATGATGATGGATTCTGGTTGAAAACCTTTCATAAAAGCCATTGCATACGCAAACGGCTTGAAAGCAGATCCCGGTTGACGTTCACTCGTCGTGATATTCACATTGCCATCGACACGGGTATCGAAGTAATCTTTCGAACCTACCATCGCAAGAATTTCTCCATTTTTTGCATTCAGAGCTACGAGTCCAGCATTGGTTGCACCGCGCGCAATATTTCTTTTCGCTCCATTTTGTACGGCGATTTCCCCAGCTTTTTGGAGTTCAAGATCGATAGTGGTATACACTTTGAGTCCTGCAGTACGCAGTTTTTCTGACGAGTATGTTTTTTCTAACTCAGGAATAACATAGAGTACAAAATGAGGAGCGATAATAGAACGCTTGATCGGCGTAATTTCTGCCATGATGTCGACCACGAGAGCCTCTTTCAATGCTTGTTTAGTGATGAGCTTGAGTTCATACATACGCGCAAGAATATTCCTCTGTCTAAAGAGAAGATTTTCTTTATTTTTTCCGTAAGGAGAATAGAGGGTTGGCGCATTGGGAAGTCCTGCAAGAAGAGCACTTTCCGCGAGCGTCAGATTTTTTGCTTCTTTACCAAAAAATGTTTCTGATGCGGTTTCGATGCCGTATGCATTGGATCCATACGGTACGGTATTGAGGTAGAGATCGAGGATTTCATTTTTACTCAGATGATTATCGATTTTTACTGCGAGGAACATTTCACGAATTTTTCTCTGCACTGTACGTTCTTTGGTGAGATACAGACTCCGCGCGAGTTGCTGAGTGATCGTTGATCCGCCTTGCTTGATTTCCCCGCTCTTGATGTCGATGATGAGAGCTCGAAGAATAGCAAAAATATCGATGCCTTGGTGGGTATAGAAATGAGCATCCTCGGAAGCAATAGTCGCTTGCTTGATACTTTCTGGTATCTCATTATGTCCTATAACTAGGCGGTTTTCTTCGTCATACAGACGGTAAAGTTCTACGGTGCCAGTACGATCGAAGAAACGCGTGCTTTGATGAAACGGAAACTGGTCGATGGTGCTTATACTAGGTGTGCCAAAAAAATATATTGCCAAAATACCAAAAATTGATCCCAAGGTAATAAGACTGACAATCCATAGGATTTCCCGTATAAGAGACTTCTTCATCTACTTGTATATTATGTTGTAAATAAGGCAAAAGAATAGTACCGCATTCAATCAACAAAACGTCATTTTGTCAATTATCAATTCTATTGTACTCTAAAGAGGTGGGTTTTGTCTTTATATAAAAAATATATGCGTTTACCAGTTATCAAACCACTCTATTTCTTGCTGAAGATATTTGGATTTCCGGTCATCTGGGAAGTGTCGATCGGTACTATTCTTTATCATATGAAGGATGGAAAGAGAGAATATCTTCTC
The DNA here is from genome assembly GCA_002782305.1 of Candidatus Moranbacteria bacterium CG_4_8_14_3_um_filter_41_13. GTDB lineage: Bacteria > Patescibacteriota > Minisyncoccia > Moranbacterales > UBA1568 > UBA1568. Next base: position 20,381 of record PFHN01000030.1, read on the forward strand.
CTTCATTATCCGAGCGGACACTATGATTTTGTGAAAGGTCATATGGAGACAGGAGAAACAGAAGAAATGACGCTAAGACGTGAAACCGAAGAAGAAACAGGGATTACCGATCTCCATCTTTTTCCTCTTCGTCAAAGTACGAAATTCTTCTATATTGCAAGGGGAAGTGAACGAGTGAAGCGTATCAAAGCGAAACGTGGTATCTGGATTTTCAAACAGGTACATTTCTATCCAGCAGAAACAAAAGCCGAAGACGTAAAAATTTCTTTTGAACACACCGGATTCCTCTGGCTTCCATACGAGAAAGCAGTGGAGAAAATCACTTTTGACAACGCCAAAAATATACTCGTGCAGACAGAAAAATATATCACTTCACAGCCGACATTATAAGAAAAAGAATCTCTCTTTTTTCCTTTACAAAAAGGATATTTCATTGTATGATGTCTGTTCATTCAGAAAATTAATTTTGATCTATGCTCACTCTTAAAAACATACGCAAAACGTATGCCACTACTCGTATTCTTGAGAAGGTGTCTTTTTCGTTGGGTGAAGGTCAGAAAGTGGCGCTCGTCGGACAAAATGGTGTCGGCAAATCGACCTTGCTCAAAATAATCGCAGGTATCGAAACTCCTGATCGAGGTGAGATTACGAAACCAAATCGCGTCTTAGTTGGTTATCTTCCTCAGGAAGCATCTTTAGAATCTGCTGATGAAACATTACTGATCTATCTCCGTCGTATGGTAGGGCTCGGAGCATTGGAAAAAGAAATGGCGTTTCTCGAACCACATTTGGAAGAGCCGGTTTTACTTGAGAAATATGAAGCCGTACGTTTTGAATACGAGCGTCTTGGAGGGGACAATTTTGGAGAGAAGGCGCGCGTTGTTCTAGACGGACTCATACTTTCACACATCGCTCTTGATCGATTGGTATCATCACTCTCAGGTGGAGAGAAACGTAAAGCGATGCTTGCAGGAGTACTCCTTCGTGGGGTTGATATGCTTCTGCTCGATGAACCGACAAACAATTTGGATTTACCGGCACTCTTGTGGCTCGAACGTTATTTGAAACATTCAACAGCCACATGTATTATTGCATCGCACGATCGTCGTTTTCTCGACAATGTAGTAAAGAAGGTCATCGAAATTGATTGGTACAAACGTGATGTCACGATGTACACAGGAGGGTGGAGCAGTTACGCAGAAATGAAGGCACATAGTATTCGCAAACACAGAGAAGCCTACCGTGTGCAGGAAGATGAACGAGAAAGACTGCTGGTATCCGTAGGACAGAAGATGGACTGGGTAGAACGAGTGAAGAATAGAAAGGCTCCAGACAAAGATAAAATGTCATCCAATTTCAAGAAAGAACGTGCCACTAGGAAATTCACCGCATCGGCGAGAGCGCTCGAAGAACGTCAAAAAAGACTGCATACAGTAGACAAGCCTCTTATTCGTGATCCGCTTTTTATTCCGCTTACTCCTCTTTTGGTGGAAAAAGAAGGAAGTATTGTTTTAAAGAAAGTGGTGTTCGGTTACGCATCTGGATTTTCTGCAGGACCGCTTGATATGAAAATACTCTTCGGTCAGCGTATTGCTATCCTTGGTAACAATGGTACAGGCAAATCAACACTGCTCAAAACGATCGAAGGATCACTCCCGATTCTCTCTGGCAGAAGAACGATTGGTAAGAAACTTATCTTCGGATACTTGATGCAGGAACACGAAAATATATCGCAGTCGATAACACCGTACAATCTTTTTAAGAATCGTACGGGTATATTTGACCGAAGCATTATCGCCACACATCTTTCTTTCTTCCAATTCGCACCAGATGTTTTGAATGACAAAATATCTTCCCTCTCTCCAGGTGAACGTGTGAGACTTATTTTCGCTTTACTCTCAGCACTGAATGCTAACGTACTCGTCCTTGATGAACCGACAAATCATCTTGATCTCGAAGCCATAGAAGCTCTCGAAGAAGCTCTTGATGCCTACGAAGGAACAATTCTCCTTGTGACGCACGATAGGCGTTTTTTGGAGCGCATACGTCTGACGAAAACATTCTTCCTCGAAGATGGTATATGTACGGAGGTAGAAAATTATGAAGCCTACGTCAAGAAAAACAGTTCCAAGGTAAATCGTATTTTGAAACGTCTTGAGGAGCGAAAAACGATATAAGTGCTCTGATTTGCCTTGTTTGCTACTTTCCAGTATACTTCTGTTATATCTTTTTATGATGCTCCACAGAATATGAACCAAATGAACAAACAACGACTTCGTTTTTTTCAAGTTATTTTTTTCAGTATAGTTGTTGCTATCATAGCCTATCCACAAATGGTGAAATTTATTCCACCTCTTTTTTCTGTGGTAGATAAACTTTCGATCAATAAAGGACTTGATTTGCAAGGAGGTATCCACCTCGAATATAGTGCCGATGTTTCTCAGTTACCGAGTGAAAAAATATCGAGCGCACTTTCTTCGGCTCAGGCAGTCATCGAACGACGCGTCAATGCCTTTGGTGTAGGAGAACCACTCGTCCAACTCTCGCAATCAGGCACTGAGAAACGCATTATTGTAGAACTCCCAGGAGTGAAGGACATCGAGCAGGCAAAAAAAATGATCAAGGAAACGCCGTTTCTCGAATTCCGCGAACCAGTCGATCCAAACTCTGATATTTTCAAGCAATTTGATACCTTTAATGCCGAGACGAAAAAGACAGCAGAAGCTACTCTTGCGCGGGTAGAGAAAGGAGAGGATTTTAGTGCTCTTGCAACAGAGCTGAGTCAGGATCCAGGATCGAAAGACAACGGAGGTGATCTCGATTTTGCGAAGCAAGGGACTTTTGTACCAGAATTTGATGCAGTAGTTTTCGATACGAATTTTGTGTCAGGGAGTATTTATCCGGTACTCGTAGAAACCACCTATGGCTGGCATATTATCAAAAAAATAGAAGAGAGAGGCGAAGGCGACAATCGTGAAGTGAGGTCAGCTCATATTTTGTTCCTCAAACGTTCTGTTGATCAATATCCAGAACTCAAATGGGTCGCAACAGGACTGTCTGGAAAAAATCTGAAAAATGCAGCAGTTGATTATCAGAATCAGGGAGTAGGATCTCCCCAGGTATCACTTCAGTTTGATACAGAAGGAACGAAACTTTTTGCAGATATTACGAAGAAAAATATTGGGAAACCGGTAGCAATTTTCCTCGATAAAGAAATTATTAGTCAGCCAACAGTCCAAAACGAAATCGTGGCTGGGCAAGCCGTCATCACCGGTAATTTTACGATGCAGGAAGCGAGTGATTTGGTGAAACGTCTGAATGAAGGAGCTCTTCCTGTACCGATTACTCTTGTTGGACAACAAAGTGTTGATGCCTCACTTGGGGCAGATGCACTGGAGAAGAGTTTGTTTGCTGGACTCATCGGACTGGGCGCTGTGGCCGTCTTTATGATTCTATATTATCGTTTCTTGGGAGTAGTGGCAGTGTTTGCTCTTCTCCTCTATACCGCGATGCTTCTTACCGTATTCAAGCTTTCTGTCTTCACTCCATTTGCCATTACGGTAACACTCTCAGGTATTGCGGGATTTGTACTGTCGATAGGTATGGCTGTGGATGCAAACGTGCTTATTTTCGAACGTATGCGTGAAGAACTCGCGTATGGCAAGAATCTTCACAAAGCCCTCGAAGAAGGTTTCCGTCGTGCTTGGCCAAGTATTCGTGATGGTAATTATTCCACCCTGATTACAACATTCATTCTCATTGCATCAGGGACAGGTTTCGTAAAAGGTTTTGCTATCATCCTCACTATCGGTGTACTCCTATCAATGTTCACTGCTGTAATATTGGTACACATTATTTTGAAATTTATGATTGGTTCATGGGCAGAGAAATATCCATGGCTCCTCGTACCGAAGAAGAAACTTCTTGAGAGCAAAGAATAACACAACATTATGCTGAATATCATTCAAAAAAGAGTTTATACCTATATTTTCTCCATCATCACTGTGGTGATGAGTATCTTCGCCATTTCTTTTTGGGGGCTCAATCTTGGTATTGATTTCAAAGGAGGCACACTGATGGAAATACAATTTTCGAAGACAGCGCCAGCCGTACCAGAAGTGACAACGGCACTTGCAGACATCACCCTTCAGAGTCTGACGATACAACCGACCGGAGAAAATACGCTCTTCCTTCGTTATCTCGCTTCCGATGAAACTGTCAACGAGCAAGTACTCGAAAAACTCAAAACCTTTGATACTGATTTGAAACTTTTGCGTACGGATTTTATCGGTGGTTCAGTGTCTGATCAGATCAAGAAGCAGGCGATTATTGGCATCATTCTTTCAGTTATCGGTATCGCACTCTATATTGCTTGGGCGTTTCGTCGTGTATCTGGAGCCGTCACAAGTTTTGAATTTGGACTTAGTGCCATCATCGCCCTCATTCACGATATCGTGATTACTATCGGTATCTTTGCTTTCCTTGGTAAGTTTTATGGTATCGAAGTTGGTGTGCCTTTTGTTGCTGCTCTCCTCACTATTTTGGGTTATTCTGTGAACGATACCATTGTGGTGTACGATAGAGTACGTGAGAATCTCCTCCGTGCTCACAAGAAAGAAGACTTTGAAATCACCGTCAATCGGTCACTCAATGAAACCCTCGGTCGCTCATTTAGTACGTCTTTTACAGTTATGATTACGCTCCTTGCGATTACGCTTTTCGGTGGTGAGAGTATTCGTTACTTTACTCTTGCTATCCTCGTAGGTGTGGCGTTTGGTACATATTCTTCTGTGTATGTTGCGTCAGCCCTTCTCGTTACTCGGTACAAAATGAAGATGAATAAATGAAAAATGAAAATATCAAAAATCAAAGTGACAATACAAAATACAAAAATGTTTGGAATAAAAAATGGTTTTAAAATTTTTTTTATTTTAATTTTTAAATTGTAGTTTTACATTTTGATTTTTTAATTTTACATTTACTTATGAAATGGAATCCATTTTCCGCCAAAGGCGGATCCGCCTCGGGAGGAAAAAAAGACGATGAGAAAAAAGAAGAGCTTCCAAATATCCCTGGGATGCCTGATATGAAAGATATGAATATGTTTCAGCGTTTTGCGATGAAGAAACTTATGAATATGAGCCCCGCAGAACGTGAGAAGATGATGAAGAAAGCAATGACACCAAAAAATATTGAGAAGAATAAAGATGAAATCCTCTCAACACTCGAATCAATGCGCAAAGCCGGTCAGATTTCTGATGATCAATACCGTCTGACAAAAGCCAAACTCGGCCTCAAATAATTTTGTGTGATCGAAGAGTAAACCAAGAATTATGGAAAATAAAGAACAGCAAATAGAAGAACTCCTTACTCGCGGTGTTGCAGAAGTGATTGACAAAGAGCATCTGAGAAAGCGATTACTTTCAGGTGAGAAACTTCGTATCAAGCTCGGTATTGATCCGACCAGTCCAAACATCCATATCGGGCGGGCAGTATTGCTCCTGAAGCTTCGTGATTTCCAAAATCTCGGTCACAAGATTATTTTTATAGTCGGTGATTTTACCGGTCAGATTGGTGATACTTCTGACAAAGATTCGGAACGACCGATGCTCTTGCAAGAACAGGTTGTAAGTAATATGCAAAATTATTTAGAGCAAGCTTTCAAGATTCTCGATAGAGAAAAAACAGAAACTCATTATAATTCAGAATGGTTGTCAAAAATAGATTTGCTTGAACTAGGAAAGATGGCGAGTGTATTTAGTCTTCATGAATTCGCGTCTCGCGAAGTGATTGCAAGACGTCTTTCAACAGGGAAGAGAGTTTCGTTTCACGAGATGCTTTACCCATTGTTTCAGGGATATGATTCCATAGCTGTCAAGGCTGATGTTGAAATTGGAGGTACTGATCAGCGTTTCAATCTGCTCGCTGGTCGCACACTGCAACCAAAATATGATCAAGAGCCTCAAGATGTTTTGATGACGAATCTTATTTTAGGTACGGATGGTCGCAAGATGAGCTCTAGCTGGGGCAATACGATCAATCTGCTCGACACTCCAAACGATATGTTCGGGAAAGTGATGAGCGTTCCTGATGAGCTCATTATGAGTTATTTCGTGCACTGTACTCGGGTATCGATGACAGATATTGCCAAGATAGCCGAAGATATTGTGACCGGTGCCAATCCGAGAGATGCCAAAGTAAGACTCGCGAGGGAAATCGTCGCTCTGTATCATGGCGCAGACGAAGCCGAGAAAGCGGAAGCATATTTTATTGACACATTTTCGAAGAAACATATTCCAGAAGATGTGAAAGAAATACATTGTCAGGAGGGATCGAAACTTCTTGATGTTTTGGTACAGCAGAATCTTGCAGAGAGCAAATCAGATGCGCGCCGGAAGATGGAACAAGGTGGCGTATCGATCGATGATAAAAAAATAACCGACATCAGCACACTTGTAGACAAGAATTTTGCAGGCAAAGTGCTTCGTGTTGGGAAGAAAGATTTCGCACGTATTCTTTTTGAGTAAATTGAGAAAACTGTTAGAATAGCATTATGATACAAGAACGCATCAACAAAATAGCGAAGGAGGCAGAGTCGTCGCTCTCATCGGTGCAGACGACTGCTGATTTGGAATTATGGGAAGTGAAATATCTCGGACGCAAGAGTGAATTGAATGAAATTTTGAAAGGACTGCGAGATATGACTCCTGATGAGAAAAAAATCATCGGTCCGCTCGGGAACACTACGAAGCAAACCCTGTTCCGTATTTTCGAAGAAGCAAAAAATACTCTCGCAGAAAAAAGTATTGACTGGGAGAAAGAACGCATCGATGTGACAGCTCCTGGCACACTGCATACATTTGGACATTTGCACCCGATTACGCTTCTTGAGAATGAAGTCCAAGATATTTTTTCTTCGATGGGTTTCACGATTGCTGATGGTCCAGAACTCGAAACAGAGCATAATAATTTCGACGCCCTCAATTTTCCCGCAGACCATCCAGCTCGCGATATGCAAGACACTTTCTGGCTCGAGGAAGACAAGAAATCGAAAGAACATCATCTGCTCAGGACGCAAACCTCGACAGTCCAAGTTCGTTTTATGGAAGCCAACAAACCGCCGTTTCGTGTCATTGTCCCAGGCAAGGTATTTCGAAATGAAGCCACCGATGCTTCACACGAGTTTGCTTTTCATCAATTTGAATGTCTGATGGTAGGGAACGAAGGCGAAGTCACTGTCGCAACGTTCAAATATGTTGCAGAAACATTTTTCAGTCAATTTTTCGGGAAACATGTCGATGTACGTTTGCGCCCGAGCTTCTTTCCGTTTACTGAACCGTCTTTTGAATTTGATATTAGTTGCATTATTTGCGATGGTAAAGGATGCTCCGCCTGCAAACAAACGGGTTGGCTCGAAATCGGCGGTGCAGGTATGGTCAACCAAAAAGTTTTCGAAGCAGTAGGATACAAACGAGGCAAATATCAAGGATTCGCGTGGGGATTTGGACTCACTCGTTTGGCAATGATGAAGTACAAAATTGCCGATATTCGTCTGCTGATGTCTAGCGATCTGCGTTTCATTCGTCAATTTTAGATTTTTATACACGTGAATTATTGAGAGTAAGAAATTTATGTACTATCCATACCATTTGATCAAAGAGCTTTCTGGCACGAAGAAGACAAAAGAGCAATTAGCCCATCTGCTTTTGAAACATTCTTTCGAGGTAGAGGGTATTGAGAAATTTCCTCACGGCATAGATGGCGTGATTATTGGTCACGTCCTTTCAGTGAAACAGCATCCTGACGCAGACAAACTCCATGTCACAGAAATCGAAGTCGGGAAGAAAGATGTGCGTACGATTGTGTGTGGTGCTCCCAATATCGTTGAAGGACAGAAAGTAGCCGTTGCTCTTCCTGGTACAGATTTGCCAGGAGGGGTGCACATCACGACTGCGAAACTGCGTGGCATCGAATCAGATGGAATGGTCTGTTCTGCGAAAGAGCTCGGACTCGGCGATGATCACACAGGCATTTTGGTACTTGATGAAACCGCTCCGGTTGGTGCTTCTTTCGCTAAATTTATTGGTATTGACGACAGTATTATCGAGGCCAAGGTACTCCCTGATCGTGGTTCTGATGCGATAGCGTATCTGGGATTTGCGAGAGAAATTTCTGCGCTCGATAGACACACTCCGCATTTGATTGAGAAGAAAGTAAAACCACTTCGTATTCCGGCGTACAACCGTTCACCCAAAGTAGTGATCGAAGACAAGAAAGCCTGTCTGCGTTATCTCGGACTTTCTTTCACCAATATTACTATAGAGGAATCACCGCTCTGGCTCAAAGTACATTTGATACTGGCAGGACTTCGTCCAATAAACAACATTGTTGATATTACGAACTATTTGATGCTTCTTACTGGGCAACCACTGCATGCTTTTGATACCGATATGCTCGCGGGCGCCATCACTGTTCGCAAAGCGAAGAAAAATGAGAAATTGACGCTTCTGTCTGGTGAAGTGAAAAAACTTTCTCTTGATGATTTGGTGATTGCCGATACGAAGAAGGCTCTCGCACTGGCGGGCGTTATGGGTGGCAAAGGTTCTGGTATGAGCGAAACAACGAAAAATATTTTTCTTGAAATTGCAACGTTTGATGCTTCGACTATCCGTCGTACGAAGAATAGACACAATCTCTCGACCGATGCGAGCTTCCGTTATGAACGTGGTCTTGATCCCAACCTTCCTCCGAGTGTAGCGAGCGAAGCCGTGAAACTTGTGACTACTTTGGCGCATGGCAAGTTGATGGGGATGCGAGATATCTATCCGACCGTGATGAAACCATGGAAGGTTCTGCTGACTGTTGATCGTGTTGAGAAAATGCTCGGTACGAAAGTGCCACTTTTCGAAGTAGTACAGTATCTCGCACTGCTCGGACTGACTGTGAAGAAAGTTGTCGATCAGAAAGTTCTCGAAGTCATTGTGCCGACTCGTCGTCCTGATCTCCGTGACGAATGGGACCTCATCGAAGAAATCGGTCGTATGCGCGGTTATGATACTGTGCCTGCTACTCCTCCGCTTCTACCGCTGACTCCAGGCACGAAAAATCCCGCCAAGACTTTTGAACGCGAAGCCAAATCCACTCTGGCACATATCGGTTTCGATGAGATTATGACGTACTCTTTCTACGGAGAAAAAGAAGCCATCGCTACTTCTCTCCCGATTGACATCCATCCGAAACTTGCGAACCCACTGACGCCGGATCAGAAACTTCTGCGTGTATCGATTCTTCCGCTTATGCTTCGCAAAACGAAAGAGAACCTGCGTTCTTTCCCATCCTTTGATATGTTCGAATGGGGGAGCGTCTTTTCAAAACAGGTGAAGTCACATATCTTAGAAGAGAAAAAAACGGTAGGGCTTATCTCGGTGATGTCAAAGAAGAGCGATGATGGTGAAGCTTTTTTCGCTCTCAAGGGAAAAGTGATGGCTTTCTTAGGATCACTTCATATAGAGAGTGATCAGATTACTTTCGAAGACAAAAAATCATTTTCTCTTTTCTCATTGGGACAGATGTTCCACGAGACACGCTCTGCTGTACTCTCGGTTGCTGGGAAACCTGTGGGAATAATAGGGGAGTTTCATCCGAAAACGCTCAAGGCTTTTGGTTTGGAAAACCGTTTGGCAGGAGCAGAATTTTTCGTGGACGAATTAGCTCTTCTTCAAAAGAAAGACATTCTTTTCACGCCTATTCAAAAATTCCCATACGCAGTACGTGATATCTCACTTACCTGTCCGAAGCAAGTGACAGTGAGCGCTCTTGAGAAATTAATTCTGAAAGCCGGAGCACCACTTCTGAAACACATCGAACTTTTTGATATTTACAAACAAGGGGAAGAAAAGAGTTTTGCTTTTCACCTTTCTTTTGGAGCAGAAGACAAGACCCTCTCGAGTGATGAGATGGACGCCTCTTTTGACCAGATTGTCGCTTCTGCTAGCAAGCAGTTTTCCGCTAGAATGAGGCTTTAGACTGGTTTTGTACTGGACAAAATATTGTTTTTGTGCTATAATTGCAATTGTGTCTGATGAAGATACAGCGTTTTCTTTTTTCGTTCTTTTCTAGAACAGATTGGGCTATCACACGGCCGTTTCTTCGGAAGCGGAGTGAGGAAAGTCCGGACACTTGGCTATCTCAGATAGCGAGGGTAATGGGTAACTCCCATACACCGTGAGGTGCGAGGTGCGAGCAGAGACGCCTGATACGAAAGACGTCAGGCAACCCGCAAGGGTTGAGTCTTCGTATAAGCTGAGGGTCGCAAGATTCTGAGCGAAGTCGAAGAGTGAAACGGCTAAATCCTTACCTGAGTGCAAGGTCGCGCTCTGAGCAATCGGAGAGAACCGCAAAGAGCTTGCTGGTAACAGCAAGACAAGATAAATCATAGTCGCCTCTCGCAAGAGAGAAACAGAATCCGGCTTATAGATCTGTTCTAGAAAAGAGCAAGAAATGGTATAGTGTATATAGCGAAGTAAAGAAGTGAAAATATGAAACGTTCAGAAATATTTTTTGGTGTTATCCAAGTCCCTGTGGACTTTTTGATGATTCTCCTCGCATCTGCTACAGCATATTTTTTGCGCGGTTTGCCGATACTCGAGGGATATGTTTCTCGTGTTTTTACATTGACATTCCGAGATTATCTTGATTTCGCGCTGATGATAGCGCCTTTTTTCATTTTCATTCTGGCG
>PFHN01000076.1 GCA_002782305.1 Candidatus Moranbacteria bacterium CG_4_8_14_3_um_filter_41_13
ATCGGAGATACTATACGGGTTTCTCTTACAGAAGACCCTGTGAAAGAAATCCCGACTTGCTATGGTATTCTTCAGGCGACACATCGGAGAATTACCAGAACAGAATTTATTTCTTGTCCATCTTGCGGACGGACACTTTTTGATATCGAACCAGTAACGAATATTATTAAAGAACGGATGGGTCATCTGAAAGGACTCCGTATTGCGGTGATGGGTTGTATTGTGAATGGCTTGGGAGAAATGGCTGATGCAGATTATGGCTACGTAGGAGGAGCACACGGTCAAGTCAGTCTGTATCGCAAAAAAGAACTCGTGAAACGGAGTGTACCAGAAGCCAAGGCAGTAGATGAACTTATAGAGCTTATCAAGGCCGATGGTCTGTGGGTAGAAGAAAAATAGTAGAGAAGAAATGAAAAACGACCGCAGATGATATCTTTGGTCGTTTTTTGCTGAGAAGTTTCTCAGAAGTACTTCGTATCACGCTATTCGGATGATATATGGAATGCCACAGACAGTGAGGTTATGCTGACCACTCATCTGTGGAATATGGACCATCTCATGTGGGCGCACTATATGTCTGTTCAGGCTTACCTTAAAGGTTGGCCAGAAGACAATCGTGGCTCCTCCTGCGAGCCAGAAGACAATCTTTTCGTTGGCTGGAATGTCATCTAACTTGAGCTCTTGTTTCCCCTCCCTACTCAAGGGAACAACAGTTTTCTTCCAGGTTCTCCTGGGTCCATATTTCCGAAGGAGATGTAATGCCTTTACTTCTTTTCCTGTCACTTCTTCCTTCTTCATTTTTTCTTCCTTTCTCTCTTTATGTCCTCGGATTGGGGACGCTTCAGTAAACCATTCTCTCTTATAAAAGTCAATAACTTGCCGTATGGAAGAAATCGTGTTATGATTGGAAAGTAATATTTTATATAGCCTATGTTGGTGGAAAATATTTTCCCACGAATATAGTGCCGAACAAAGCTATGGCACTTACGCACAAGCAAAAGGAAAAAGTAACAGGGGCTGTAAAACGACACGACAAAGATACTGGTTCTCCAGAATATCAGATTGCGCTTTTTACGGAACAGATCAAAAAACTGACAACTCATTTGAAGAAAAATAAGAAAGATTTTCATTCTCGTCGAGGACTTTTGAAGATGGTCTCCAAGAGAAAGAAGCTGATGGGCTATCTTGAAAAGACCAATGAGAAATCATATAAGGGAGTTATCAAAACTTTAGGGCTTAAGTAAACCCTTTTATTTTTTATAATGATATTTTGATACTTTCTATTATGGCGAAGTTTGCAGAACAAAGAATCGGAGTGCTCGTTGATATACAAAATCTGTATTACAGCGCACGCGTACTGTACAGTAAGAAAGTGAATTTTAAGAATGTCCTTCTTTCTGCTACGAGTGACAGGAAGCTTATCAGAGCTATCGCTTATGGCATAAAGACTGTTGAAGCGAACGAAGAAAAGTTCTTTGAAGCACTCGAAAAAAGTGGCTTTGAGGTTAAGACAAAAGATCTTCAGATTTTTCCTGATGGATCAAAAAAAGGAGATTGGGATGTAGGAATCGCTGTTGATGCGATAAAAATGGCAGAAAAGCTCGATGTGATTGTCATCGTTTCGGGAGATGGAGATTATGTCTCTCTTGTGGAATATATTCAAAACACAAGTGGTTGTCGCGTAGAAGCTATCGCTTTTGCAGAATCAGCCAGCCAGAAGCTTGTCGAACAAGTAGACGACTTCATCAATCTCTCTGAGAACAAGAAACGATTTTTGATATAATATTCTCAAGTGAAAAAGAAAAGAGGTCTGAGAGGACCTTTTTTCTTTGACATACAGGGATTTTTTTGGTATAGTATGAATGTAGGTGAATTCATTAACAACCCTATTCTAAGCCAAGAAAAGCTTTAGGAGTGTTCAAATCTCAAAGATCAAAGGGTGAAAATATTTTACTTTCTGACTTTTGTGCTTTGAATCCTCTCTTCTTTCTCTTGTCTTTCGGCGGGTATATCATATGCAAGAAGAAAAGAAATGGTCTCTCCAAATAGGAGGACGTGAGCTGATTATTACAACCGGTCTTTTGGCGCAACAGGCGGGAGGTGCCGTGACAGTGCAGTACGGTGATACCGTCATACTTGCAACAGCAACGATGAGTAAGGGAGCATCGAGAATTACCGGTTATTTTCCACTGATGGTGGATTTCGAAGAGCGCTACTATGCTGCAGGAAAAATCAAGGGTTCTCGTTTTATCAAGCGGGAAGGACGTCCTTCCGATGCTTCTATTTTAGCTGGGCGAGCTGTGGATCGTACGATTCGTCCACTCTTCGACAGTCGTATGCGTAATGAAGTGCAGGTAGTACTTACTACACTTTCATATGATGGTGAGAATAATTCTGATATCGTCGCTATGATAGCCGCTTCTGCTGCCCTGAGTATTTCCAATGTTCCTTGGAATGGACCCATCGGTGCTGTTCGTGTTGGAATAGATGAAAAGGGTGCTTTTATTCTCAATCCTAACAACGAAGAAGAAAAAAATAGCTCACTAGAATTACTCCTTGCTGGGACACGCGAAAAAATCAATATGATTGAAGCCAGCGGAAAAGAGATTTCAGAAGAAAAAATGGCAGAGGCTTTTGAATTTGGTTTCTTAGCTATTCAAAAAATTACTACTTTTATCGAACAAGTGAAGAAAGAAGGTGGCAAAGAAAAATCACAGCCAGCGCTCATCCGTGGATCGGAAGAATTTGAAACGATTATCAAAGAAGCTTTCATCAAAGAAGGCATCGGAGAAGCACTCTATCTCCTTCCTAAACAAGCGGTGGAAGAAAAAATGTCAGCTATTTCAAGTATGGTAGCCTCGTTTGCCAAGGAGAAATTTCCTGATCAGACATCGATGGATGAACTCCTGAGTCTTATTTCTGATGAAGTAGCTGATGAAGTGGTACATACCAATATTTTGCAAGAAGAGAAGCGTCCTGATGGTCGCAAACTGACTGAGATTCGTCCTATCTGGTGTAAAGTTGGTGTACTCCCGCGTACACACGGTACAGGTGTCTTTACCCGTGGAGAGAC
>PFHN01000051.1:0-3437 GCA_002782305.1 Candidatus Moranbacteria bacterium CG_4_8_14_3_um_filter_41_13
GATATTCAAAAACTTCTCTTTTCGAGTTAAGACGTATGAATAAATACCTTTTTTATTCGTAACATCTTCATCTTGCATTAGTTTCGCAATTTCTTTTTCAAGTTTTTTAGAATCAAAATTTTTATTTTTGAACTCATTGTAAAGGAATCCCCATTCTATTCCTTTCATTTCTTTGCGGTAATTTGGGAAAACTACTTTAACCCAATTGATGACGTTTTGAAAATAAAGCCATAATTCATTTGCGTTTGGCTCGTGCTGATGTTTTCCCATGTAATCTTTGATTTCCCCGTTGCTTATCCAATTTATTGCTGTTTCTAAATAATCCTGTCTGATTGCTACACCACTTAAATAATCTCCACCTAAACCATAGGCGGCGCAACCATTTTTACTAAAATATCTCTTTGAATCTGTTACCCAAGAGCCAGAAAAAACCGCATTTCTTAATTCTTGGTCGGTAAGTTTTTCGCCAGATATATTTATGACTCCACTGCAAAAAGGGTAGCCACCCCTCCTCAAATTGGCAAAAATTTAATATAATCAGGGCATGTTCAGAAAAAACACCAAACACCAACAACCCGCATTGATCAGCGCCGCCAGCGAACTGCCAGAGAAACAACGCAAACGTCTGGAGAACTCCTGGGCAGGCGCCTTCTACAAAGAATTCTTCAGCCGTATTGACGAGCAATCCTTTGCGGTTCTGTATTCAGAAAAAGACTCACGCCCGAATGTACCCGTGAATGTGCTGGTCGGACTGGAAGCGCTGAAGGCAGGCTTTGGCTGGAGCGATCAAGAGTTGTACGAGAGCTATTGCTATGACCTGCAAGTGCGCTACGCCTTGGGCTATGACCGCTTGGGCGATGGCGATTTTGAAATTCGCTCACTGTATTATTTTCGAGAACGGCTGAGTAAATACAATGCAGATGAAGGAATAAACTTATTGGAAAAAGCGTTCGAGCAAATTACGGATGCCCAGATCGTGGATTTGAAAGTCCGTACTGGAATGCAGAGAATGGATTCGACGCAAATTGCCAGCAACATTGTCTCCGCCAGCCGCCTGCGACTGTTGGTGGAAGCCGTCCAGCGGGTCGAGCGGATATTGAGCGAAACAGACCGAGCACGACTGAGCGAAACCTTTGCGCCTTACATTAAAGACAGTGCCGGACATTATACCTACCGCGTCAAAGGCAAGGAAGCGCAACAGGAACATCTGCAGCAGATCGGACAAAGCATTCACGCGCTCTTGCAGGATTTGAAAAGCGCCTACGCGGACGAGCTTGCCTATCAGGTCTTGGAGCGCATCTTCGTTGAAAATTTCAATCTGCTGGAAACTGGACCGCGCGCCAAAGAAAACACCGAGATCACCTCTTCCTGCCTGCAATCGGTGGACGATCTCGAAGCGACCTATCGCACAAAAGGCACAGGACATTACAAAGGTTATATCGCCAACATCACCGAAACCTGCGATCCTGAAAACGAGATCCAACTGATTACGAAAGTCCAGGTCGCACCCAACAATGTAGACGATGGTCAACTGTTGGCAGAAGCCCTGCCCAATTTGAGAGAACGCACCGCCCTCGAAACCATGATCACTGACGGCGGGTACGGTAGCGAGGTGAGTGACGATGCCCTGCAAGAACAAGAGGTCACTCTTATTCAAACCGCAATTCGTGGTATCCAGCCCAGCGCAGACAAATTCAGCCTCTCCGATTTTGTCATTGAGCAAAATGAAAAAGGCGACCCCACACTGCTCACCTGCCCACAGGGGCAAACAGTTCCCGTTCTCGCTGGACGCACCACCGGCTGGCAGGCTCGCTTTGATCCTGATCTTTGTTTCAACTGTCCGTTCCAACTGAATAGAAAATGTCGTACCCAACCTCAAAAGCGCAACCCGCGCTATCTGCTGACTTTCACCACCCATGAAATGCGCGCGGCGCAACGGCGCAAAAACTATCTGGCGCATCAAGATCACAGTCACAACTTACGCTCGGCTGTCGAAGCCACTGTGCGCTCGGTCAAACATCCATTCCCAGCGGGCAAGTTACCGGTGCGTGGACAGTTCAGAGTGACATGTATGGCAATCGCATCTGCCGCCACAACCAACGTGCGGAGGATCCAACGCTACCTGAATGCAAAAATGAAACAAGCAGAAGCCGCAAAAAGCGTACAAGGCGAAGCCGTACCTGCTACGGTGGCTTCTTTTTTTGTTTTTTCGGCGCGCTGGCTATACTCCCGGCTGGTTTTCAGCCCAGGTTTCGGTTATTAACTGATGTTACGCAGCCTTGAGAGTTTGCAACTCGTCGTAGGCCACGCGAATGGCCTTGAGATATAGCTGTGCCCGCAAAGCAAAATGGTTGAGATGTCGCTTAATTGACAGGCATTCTAGTTTGAAAAAGGCGTACAAAACGGCAAACACATGATTGTTCTGCGTCACAACGCGACGGACTGGCGCTTTGCCCAAGGCTGCATTTTGCTTGAGCGATTTATGGAAGACTTCCACCGGCCATCGTTTTTGATAGGTCGCTAGAATTTGTCCTCGTTTCACTGTTATATCACTGCAAGCAAGATAGAGAATCCCTGTGCTGCCATCTTTATTCGTAAAAACTTGGCGCACAATGCTCATAGGAAAAGGCACGTCTTTAAGCCAGCCTACAAACAACGTTTCTTCTTGCCATGGCAATTCTTCAATCGGTGTGAAACGATTGGCTGCATAATCTTCTTTGCTCACGGCTACCAGCCGATTACTCTTGAGCGCGCAAATGAAATCTTTCACCAAGTCTTTTTTGATGTAACCCATGTTTTCTTTCGATGAAAACCAGGTATCAAACAAAACGAAGCGAAACTTGAGCTTATTTTGCACACATACCGAGAGCATATTGCGCATCAATTCATTCTTTGTATACAGACTGGCTCGTTTTAGCCTGCGTGTCTTGAGGTCACAATACTGCACTGGTTTCTTGATCAATTCAAATGCTACGGGAATATCCGTGTCATTGACGTGATATAGACAGTTCAGCAGATTGAACCCTTGCACTGCTCGGCCTTTTGTATGATCATAATGCCAGCACATCACTTCGTTTTCATCGGTATACGGTTTTTCTTGAATCGTGTCATCAAAAATCAGAACGGCATCCTCCTGTTCCACTTCGCGCACTGTCGGTTTCACAAGTCTCCATAAATCTTTTGAGGTGAGTTCTTCTGCCGACAGAAAACGTGTGATTTGGTCATGAGTAACCTGCCCTTCAACCATCCGTGAAAGACCTGTTGCTGTTGCATAGCCAAATGTGCTGAGCAAATAATCTGTGTATAGTTCCAAGTGTTGTTTGTTCATGTACAAATTTTACTCGGATTCCGCACCTGCTGCGTAACATCAGTTAATTAATACGGCATAAATGCCAGCCACCAGCACGGCGAAGGCCAGGTTGGAAAGCGGCAGCCAG
>PFHN01000051.1:3462-3604 GCA_002782305.1 Candidatus Moranbacteria bacterium CG_4_8_14_3_um_filter_41_13
AAACCGCCAGCGCGGTGACGGCCAACGGGCCGACATCCGGCACCAGGCTGAAGAGTCCCGTCAGCAGGCCAATTACCAGCGCATAGGGCAGGCCAATCGCCGCCCAAATCAGGGTGAAAACCACGCCGACAATCAGCATCAA